>CALDUL010000087.1 GCA_937923575.1 uncultured Algimonas sp. | reverse complement strand
AAGGGCGTACGGTCGCTTGGGCTGCTCGACCCCGGTCTCGCGGCGCTGCAGGACGCGGGCTACCACGTCATGGTGTTCGACGAGGTCGTGGCCGATCCGCCGGAGGCCATTGTCGAGGCCGGCGCGCGGGCGGTGCGGGAGTTCGGCGCAGGACTGGTCATCGGCTTTGGCGGCGGCTCTCCCATGGACACGGCGAAGGTCATTGCCTTCCTCGCGGCCAATCATGTCAGCCTGCCGGAAATCTACGGCGTCGATGTCGCGCAGGGGCCGAGGCTTCCGCTGCTGCTGATTCCGACGACGTCCGGCACGGGCAGCGAGGTGACCAATGTCGCCATCATCACGACGGGCGAGAGCTCCAAGGCGGCCGTCGTGTCCGACCCGCTCTATGCCGACCGGGTGCTGCTGGACGCCGACCTAACGCTTGGCCTGCCCGCCTCGATCACGGCGGCGACCGGCATCGACGCCATGGTCCACGCCATCGAAGCCTACACATCCGTGCATCGCAAGAACCCGATCAGCGACGCGCTGGCGCTCTCGGCTTTGCGCAAGTTACGCGGGGCCATCGTGCGCGCGGTCGATACGCCGGATGATGTGGAGGCGCGCAACGATATGCTCATCGGCGCGATGCTGGCGGGGCAGGCATTTTCAAACGCACCGGTTGGCGCAGTGCACGGCCTGGCCTATCCGCTGGGCGGCTTCTTCCACGTCCCGCACGGTCTTTCTAACGCGCTGGTGCTCACCGAAGTGATGAAGTTCAACGCTGAGGAAGATCGCGCCGATCGCTGGTATTCGGAGATCGCCACAGATCTCGGCCTGAAGCCCAGTGCGACGGCCATGATCGACGAGATGGTGCGCATCAAATACGCCACGAAGGTTCCGCAGCGCTTGGCCGACGTGAATATCAAGAACACCGACATCCCGATGATGGCCGACGATGCGGTGCTGAAGGAGCGAGTGCTGCGCAACAATCCCCGCCCGCTGACGCTGGAAAATATCACAGCGATCTACCAAGCCATCGCATAAGTAAAACGGCGGGGGTGATGTGCCGACAGTGCGGTTTCACACCCCCGCTACGTCTTGACGCAATCGGAAGGGTCCAATCCTAGAACTTGTAGCGCAGACCAGTCTGGAGAGAGAAGACGGAGACATCGCTGTCCACGGACGCGTTGACCCTATCTTCCCCGCCGGCCACGAAACGCCGTTCGCCGTCCACCCCATAGGCGGTGGCGTAGCGGGCTTCGGCGAACACATCGAAGGCATCGTTCGCACGGATGGTCAGCCCGCCTGTCATATGGGTCGTCAGCACCGTGTCGTCGGCAAACACACCGAAGGTCGGAGACGTAGCCACGCCATTATCGGGAAAGTACACTATGTCGCTCTCGACCTGTGCGAAGCCAATACCGCCGCCGACATAGGGGACGACCCTCGCATCATCCTCCGGGCGGTATTCGGTATAGGAATTCAGGAGGAAGGACAGAACACTCTGGTCACCGGAAAAGATCTGATTGCCATCGTTGAATGCGCCTCCGCTCACATCGGCTTCGACGTAGCTTACGCCGAGTTCCACTCGGCCGCGCAGCGGGCCGAGGCTGAGCGCATCGGTAAGGTTTCCGCCGACGGCCGCTTCAAGGGCTATGGCGTCGTCAAAGGTCGCATCGACGATCGCCGGGGCACCCGCTTGCCCCGGCGTTCCGGCCTCTGGCATTTGAATGCCATTGAAGTCGACGGATGAGGGCGACGCATAGCCAACGGACCCGGAGATGTAGAAATCATCCACGAGCTGAGCCTGGGCTATGGATGGCAGGGCGAGAGCCGTAAGCGTAGCAACGGCGATGGCAAGAGATGGGCGCATGTGATAACTTTCGGAAGATGCGGTCGTTAGTGTTGCGCTCCCCTAATTGCATTTGGCGGTGCCGGGGGTCACAGATGGAAAAACGAAAAGCGAGCCAATGTCACGTGGGGCTGGCATTTTCGTGATAGCATCGCGACCGGGGCATCGAGAGAAGCGGCAGGGCCTGAGATGAACCGATGAGACGACAACCCGACACCCTTGCGGGCTATCCACACCACACCTCGATCACGACTCGCTGGGCGGACAACGACGTCTACGGCCATGTCAATAATTCGGTCTATTACTTCTATTTCGATACTGTGGTGAACAGCTGGCTCATCGAGAACGGGCTGCTGGAGATCGGCAAGAGTGAGATCATCGGCCTCGTGGTCGAGACGGGCTGCAGCTATTTCGCGCCCCTCGCCTATCCGGAGACCGTCACGGCGGGGCTGCGTGTGGCACGTGTTGGGTCGTCGTCGGTCACCTATGAAATCGGACTGTTCGGCGAAGGCTCGGAGGAGACCGCGGCGCGTGGCCATTTCACACATGTGTATGTTGACGAAAAGTCGAGGCGTCCCGTGCCGATTTCTGATACTATGAGAACCAAACTTCATCTTATAGAAGCTTAGAGGGAGATTACACCGTGACCGCACTCGACATCGACCAGAACCAGATGGACGCCATGCTGGCAGACGCGCCTGCCTCTGACGCGCGCGCCGACTTCACGCGCATGCAGGACGGCACGCTGGACGATTGGAAGATTATCGGCGCGGCGCACAAGCAGGACTTCGGAAGGACCGCGGACCGCTTTATCGACATGCTGCGCCAGCTCGAGGACGCGACGCTCGGATTCAAATGCGACCAGCTGCAGCATGCGCTGATGTGCGGAACGCTCGCGCGACGGGCTGGTGCGAGCACTGAGCACATCGTCATCGCGCTGTGTCACGACATGGCAAAAGTCATCAATGTGCCGAACCACGGCCCGATCGCCGCCGAAATGATGCGGCCCTACATCAGCGAAGACAGCTATCACGTGATCTACAATCACCAGGCCTTCCAGGGCGAGCACTACTACCACTATCTCGGAGCACCGACAGATTTGCGCAAGCAGTGGGAAGGCGAGAGCTGGTATCCTCTCGCCGTTAAACTGGTCGACGAATGGGACGCACCCGCCTTTGATCCAGATTTCGAAGTCGATCCGCTGGAGAGCTTCATCCCGCTCATGCGCGAAGTGTTCCACGACGCGCCGCGACCGCTTTAGGCTCCACACAATGAGCCGACGCTGGCAGATCTTCATTGTCGTCCTGCTGGCCGTGGGCGCAGTCGTGCTGTGGTTGACCTGAAAGACAACCGCATCGGGCTGCCATGCGGCGCACTGACTTGGGCCACCGGCCAGTCGCTCTCATTTCTGGACAATAAAAAAGGCCGCACCTTTCGGCGCGGCCCTCCCCAGACCGGAAAGTGCCCCGGGCCCGGTATTCTGACACTCGCCCTATTCGGCGGCGTCCAGATAGGGGCGCGCTTCAGAATGCGCTTCCTGCAGCGGGCGGTCCTGCGCATCGGCGCGGGCGATCAGGCTGGCCATCTGCTCTTGGAGCGTCTGACCGGCTGCGACAGCCTCGCCAACCGGTTTGACCGTTGCAGTGCGCAAGTCGACACTCACAGACTGAGTGATGGCCTGGCCGTTCTCCAGCAGAGCCCGGACGCGCAGCGTTAGCGCGTCGGCGTTCAGCGGGCGTTCGATCACGATGTAATCTCCCACGAACTGCACACCGTTTGGCAGGGGTGCGCCATTGGCCTGAGTGACCTCCCAGCGGTCAACTGTGCGTTCCCCGGTGGTAGAGCTCGCGAATTCCACAGTAATGGACGCGCCCTTGGCGATGGCCTCGATCCAGATCTGCTCGCCAAGCGGAGCGCCAGGCACGTCGACCATGTAATCGCTTCCGCGGAACTGCGTGTCCTGCTCGGCGCGCTCCCGCGCCTCGTCTTCACGCTCGGGCAGCTCCCAGTCGAAACGGTTCGTGAGGTCTGGATCGCCGAGACGGTTCGCGAAGGGCTCACCACTCATCTCGCCGCGTGCGGCGTCCAGGATAGCCTTACCGATACCGGCATCCGAAAAGATCGGACGATCCAGCAGCGTATTGACATAGGGCGCGCGGTCCGCGTCGGACAGATTGCCCGCCTCGTCCATCTGCACCGCCACGATGTCGCCGTCGGGCTGTTCGCTCAGCGATGTCGCCGTCCAGAGACCGTCCGGTCCGACGAGCGTGTCGACCATACCACCATCCGGGAAGGTGACCGTAACCGTGGAGCCGGGCTCGCCCGTTCCGGTGACCACGACATTCGCGTCGTCATTGGTCGCGACCGTGGCGATGGCGGGAACTTCCGGTGCGCGGTCGTCGACGAAATCGCCTTCGGCCGGATCGGACACATTGCCATCGTCATCGGTCGAGACCGCCGTGACGCCGCCGGACGTCTGCGGCGTCTCTGACACGGCGACAAAATTGCCGTTCTCGTCAACCGGGACATTGACCGTGGAGCCATCCGGGAAGGTGACCGTGGCCACGGTTCCGGCTTCCGCCGTGCCGGTGACTGTCAGCTGACCGCCGGGTCCTTGCACCACAGTGTCGATGGTTGGCGGCAGCGGAGCCTGGCTATCCACGAAGGGCGCGGTGACCTGCTCCGACAGATTGCCATCATCGTCCCGGCTGGTGACATCCACGTCGCCGCTGCTTTGAGGCGTGGCGGAGGTCGCCGCGAAATTACCATCCGCGTCGATCTCGACCTCTACGACGGAACCATCCGGGAATACTACGATGGCCGTCGCGCCGGGCTCACCCCTTCCGGTGACCGTTAGCGGGCCTTCCGGCTGCTGCACGACCGATGTGATCGTCGGCGGCAGGGGGGCCTGCTCGTCGATGAACACCCCGTCGTCCGGCTCGGACTCATTGCCGTTCTCGTCGGTTGTGACCACGCTGACGTCACCGCTGCTCTGCGGTGTCTCTGACGTCGCCGACCAGTTGCCTTCGCTGTCGACTTCGACATCGACTGTGGAGCCATCCGGGAAAGTCACTGTCGCTGTCGAGTCCGGCTCGCCCTCACCCGTGACCGTCAGCGGGCCTTCAGGGTTCTGCACGATCGTCGTGATGACGGGCGGCAGAGGGTTTTGCATGTCGACCCAAGGTTCCGTCACCGGCGGCGAGTCGTTGCCGTTCGGGTCGCGTAACGCGACGGTCACGTCACCATTGGGCTGCGGAGCATCGGACGTGGCCGTCCAATTGCCTTCGCTATCGACTTCGACGTCAGCGATCGTGCCGTCCGGGAAGGCCACCTTTGCCGTCGAGCCCGGCTCGCCCTCACCCGTGATCGTCAGCGGGCCTTCAGGGTTCTGCACTATCGTCGTGATGACGGGCGGCAGAGGTGCCTGCTCGTCGACCCAAGGTTCCGTCACCGGCGGCGACTCATTACCTGTCGGGTCACAGAGGACCACAGTGACATCTCCGTCGGGCTGAGGTGTCTCGGACGTGGCGGTAAAGTTTCCTTCGCTGTCGACTTCGACATCAGCGGTCGTGCCGTCCGGGAAGGTCACCTTTGCCGTCGAGCCTGGCTCGCCCGTGCCGGTGACTGTCAGCGGGCCTTCCGGCTCCTGAACAGGTGGGTTGACGATCGGCGGCTCGGGCGACGTCACGTCTTCATTGACGGTGATGACGATTTCGCCCTCACTGGACGTGACGTCCGTTTCGTCCGTAACCGTGATGGTCACGGTGCGGTCGCCCAGCGTCACGGCATCAGACTGATGCGCGTAGGTGAGGCTGGCCAGCACGGCGTCCACATTCGCTACTGGCGCTGTGATATCGACCGGACGCACGGTGACCGAGCGGCCATCGCTGACGACGTTATATGCGACGCCGTCGACCGTGACGGTCGTCATGACCGGCACAGATACGTCCACACCGCCAAGGGTGAGCGTTTCGCCCTCCCCGTCATCAGGACCCGTGAGGGTGAGCGTGATCTGGCTCATCTCGGTGCTGTCCACGTCGGAGACGAAGCTACCGGGTGCGACCGGACTGATCGCCGGGCTATCGTGATCGGTCTCGACCGCGACATCCAGGCTCAGAACGGGGGCGTCCGCGACGGACTGGACCGCCAGAGTGACAGTCGCGTCATTCACGCCGCCCTCGTTGTCGCTCACCTGATAGGTGAAGCTCGGCTGGCCGTTATAGTCGGCACCCGGTGTGTAAGTCAGCGTGCCATCGGTATTCACCGTGACCTCGCCGCCCTCTACGGCGACCACATCACCCGGAGCGACAGCTTGGCCGTCGATCTGGTTCACTACAAGCCTGTCGCCATCTGTGTCCGTGTCATTGCCCAGCACGTCGATGGTCACTGGCGTGTCCTCAGGCGTCTCGATGACGCCGTCAGCCAGGGCATCCGGAACCGTATTGGTGAGCTCGAGGTTCAGCACGGTGCTGACAGAGCTGCCATCCGGATCGGTCGCGGTGACCGTGACGGCGTAGCGGCCATCGTTCACCGGACCACCGGTCGAGGCGTCCGCTGGCGGCGTGCCGCTGATGACGCCCGTATCGGGATCGATGCTGAGCCATTCCGGTGCATCCGGCAGGCTGTAGGTCAGGGTCTGACCGTCAGGCTCTCTGAAGACCTGCGCAATCGGGATGTCGATCAGGGTCTGCCCGTCATTGCCAGAAATTTCCGGCAGGGCGCTATTCGGATCCGTGGCGTCATTGCCGGTCGCCGGATCGATAACGCGCGGTGCGTCGGGCTCCGGCGTCACCGTTATCGTCACAGTCGCGACATCGGTGGAGCCCTGGCTATCTGTCACAGTGTAACCGAAGCTCAGCACGCCGTTATAGTCGGGCGCTGCCGTGAACTCGAATGTACCGTCCGCATTTACCCGCAGCGTGCCTTCCGGCAAACTCACGTCGGAGCCAATCGGCAGAGCCGAGCCATCCGGCAGGGCGACCGCGTCGATGGTCAGCGAATCGCTGTCTGCGTCCAAATCATTGGCGGTGATGAGGTTGCTCGCCACGCTGCCGTCTTCGACAATGGTGAAGGCGTCGTTCGCCGCGACCACATCGGTGTTGCTGACGCTGTAGATCACCTGCTGGCTGACGCTTTCGCCGTCCGGGTCGGACACAGTGACGGTCAGCGCGTAGACGCCGTCCGAGTTCGCGCCGCCTTGGCTACCGTCCGCGGGCGGTGTGCCCGTGATAACACCGGTGGACGGCTCGATCGTGAGCCAGCTCGGCGCATCTTGCAGTGCATAGCTGAGCGGCTCCCCATCGACATCGCCGAACAGGCCGGAGACATCATATGGCGTCAGAGCCGCATTATCCGTCCCACTTTGGGCGACCAGCGGACCCGTCATGACCGGCGCGTCATTGGTGCCGGAGACGGTAATGAAGACCGTGGCTGTATCCGTGCCGCCCTCGCCGTCGCTGATCTCATAGCTGACCGATGTCACGCGGGTCTCACCCACGTCGAGGTCCTCAAATTCGCCATTCGTGTCAAAGGTCAGCGTGCCGTCAGCCGTGATGCTGAACAGTCCACCCATGTCGCCTGCCTGACCCGTGAACGCGAGCGCAGTGAGGTCGTCCGGATCGAGGTCGGTATCCGTATCGGAACCAAGGATGACATTGGCCGTGATCGTCTCGCCCTCATTGGCGGCGAAATTATCGTCCGTCGCGACGGGAGACGGATTGGTGACGGTGATGTCGATTGTCTGGTTGACCGTTCCGCCCTGGCCGTCATCGGCTGTGACGATGACGGAGTAGACTCCGTCCGTACCGCCCTGGCTCGCCGAATTATCGAGCGTGCCGACAATCTCGCCTGTTGTGGGCAATATGGAGAGACCGGACGGCAGACCGATCGCCGTGTAGGTGAGGCTATCGCCGTCCGGGTCGACAAAATCGGTTGCAATGCTGACCGTCTGGCCGTCGAGGAGCGACAGGTCCGCCGTGGCATTGTTCACGACTGGCGCCGGGTTGGCGACGTCAAAAGTGACAGTCGTACTTGCGACTTCGCCGTCCGGGTCTGTCGCCGTCAGCGTGATGGTGTAGGGACCGGAAACCGACGCATCCGCAGGCGGAGTACCCGTCAGCTCGCCAGTATTCGGATCGATAGTGATCCAGGCGGGCGCGTCCGGGCTGCCGTAGCGCAGCGTGTCGCCGTCGATATCATCGAACAGAGCCGCCACATCGACAGGCGTGAGCGCCATTGCTTCCGTGCTTATCTGCTGCGCAACCGATGTGACCACGACCGGCGCGTCATTGACGCTGTCCACCGTGAGGGTGACTGTCGCCATGGCCGTAGCGCCGAAGCCGTCATCCACGGTGTAGGTGAAGCTGTCCGTGCCGTTGAAGTCGGCATTCGGTGTGTAGACGGGTTTGCCCGTGACGGGGTCGATCGCGACCGAACCGTTCGTGCCCTGAGTGACAGCCGTAACGGTGAGCGTGTCGCCGTCCACGTCGCTGTCATTGTTCAGCACCGGGATATCGATCGGTGTGTCTTCTGCCGTCGAGACCGCATCATCCACGGCCACCGGAACATCGTTCACAGAGACGATCCGGACCGTGACAGTCGCGACGTCCGTCCCGCCCTGGCCGTCATCCACCGTGTAGGTGAATATGTCTTCACCGTTGGAGTCCGCATTGGGCGTATAGACCAACTGTCCGCCGACAATGGCGACAGTGCCGTTCGTGCCTTGAGTCACGTCTGTGACGGTGAGCGTATCGCCGTCCACATCGGCGTCGTTGGGAAGCACATCCACCGTGACAGGCGTGTCCTCAGATGTCGTGACCGCTTCATCGACTGCGACTGGCGCGTCGTTGACCGGCTCGACCGTGACGGAGACCGTCGCGGTAGCTGTCCCGCCATTTCCGTCGTCGACGGTATAGGTGAAGCTGTCGGTTCCCTTGAAATTAGCATTCGGCGTATAGACCAGCTGACCGCCGACGATGGCGACCGTGCCGTTTGGCGGCTGGGTCACGCTGTCAAGGGTGAGCGTATCGCCGTCCAAATCGGAGTCGTTGCTGAGCACGTTCAGCGTCAGCGGCATGTCCTCCTGGGTCGTGCCAGTGTCATCCACAACGCCCGGCACATCGTTCACACCGGTGACGGTGATCGTCACGGTTGCCGTGTCCGTCCCGCCGAGGCCGTCGTCTATCTGGTAGGTCAGCGCGGTTGTGGCGCTGTCGCCGACGCCGAGCCTTTCGAACTCGCCATTCGGATCGAAGCTCCACATGCCAGCGGCATCGATGCTGAACACACCGCCGCCACTCCCCGCGACGCCCGTCTGCGGCGTGACGACAAGCGGACCGCCGTCAATGTCGGAATCATTCGGTAGAGCGTTGCCGGAGACTAAGGTCTCCTCGTCGGTCGTTTCCGTATCGGCGACCGCGACTGGCGCGTCGTTCTGACCGTCAATGGAGAATTCCAGCGTAGCCGTATCCGTCCCGCCGTTGCCGTCGTTGATCGTGTAGGTAAAGCTATCCGTCTCGGTCTGAGCGGTCTGGAAGGCCTGCACATTCGTCGTGTCGAGCTGGTAGCTATAGCTGCCGTCCGGCTGGATCGTCAGCGTGCCATAAGTGCCCGTGATGACAGTGTCGGCGACGACAGGCGTTCCATCGACGTCGGAAACTGTGAGCGAGTCACCTTCCAGATCGCTATCGACACCGAGCCCGTTGTCATCCGCGATGACGTTACCGGTTTCAGCCGCCGTCTGGTCCTCGGTGATGGTGCGCGCATTCGCTTCCGCGATCGGTGCGTCATTGACGCCGGAGATATTGATGTCGACGCGGGCCGTGTCCGTTCCGCCATTGCCGTCATCGATCGTGTAGGTGAAGCTGTCCGTGACGCTATCGCCGTCGCTCAATCCGTCGAACGCACCATTGGTGTCGTAGTCATAGGAGCCATCGGCGCGCATTGTGAGCAATGCCCCGCTCGGCAGGGTAAGCTGCGTACCTGGCGTGAACGGCGCGCCGTCGATCATGGTCACAGTCAGCGTGTCGCCATCGGCATCGCTGTCCGCTGCATTGACATTCGCGCTCAGCACGCTGTCGCTGACGGTGTCGTCCTCGGTGATAGACTCCACGTCATCGACCGCAACAGGCGCATCTTGGACCGGGTCGACCGTGACCATGACAGTCGCCGTATCCGTGCCGCCTTCGCCATCGCTGATGGTATAGGTAAACGTGTCGGTGCCGTTGAAGTCGGCATTCGGCGTGTAGACCGGGTTACCCGACGTCGCGTCGATCGTGACCGAGCCGTTCGTGCCCTGGGTGACGGCCGTGACGGTGAGGTCATCGCCGTCCGGGTCCGCATCATTGCCGCGCACCACGACTTCGACCGCTGTGTCTTCGGGCGTCGTGATCAAATCGTCGATGGCGTCTGGAACGGGGTTGGTGACTGTCAGCGTGAAGCTGTCGGTGACCGTGCCGCCCTCCCCGTCATCGGCCGTGACCGTGATCATGTGGACCCCGCCATTGACCTGGCTCGCGCTGTTGTCGAGCGTTCCGGAGATTTCCCCGGTCATGCCGTCGATGGACAGACCCATCGGCAAGCCGGTCGCCGTATAGCTCAGCGTATCGCCATCCGGGTCCGTGATGGCTGGGGTAAAGCTCACCACATCGCCGTCTTCAGCCGCTTGCGCGCCGATGGGCGTGTCGACCACAGGGGCCGGGTTGGTGAGCGTGTAAGTGAAGTTCGTATCGACGCTGAGCCCATCTGGATCCGTCGCGGTGACGGTCACCGAATAGACGCCGTCATTGGCGGGTCCGCCCTGGCTGGCGTCCGCCGCCGTCGTTCCCGTGATCAATCCCGTCGTCATGTCGATCGACAGGCCAGCAGGCAGACCGCTGACCGAATAGGAGAGTGTGTCGCCGTCCGGATCGTCAAAAGCCGGCGTGACGTCGAGCGGCGCGATTGCGGCACCGTCCGAGCCTGACTGGTTCGCGACCGCGAGGGCTGTCACGGGCGCGTCGTTGACGGACGCCACAGCGATCGTTGCGACCGCATCCATGGCTGTGGTGTTCCCAGAGCTGTCCGTGGCGCTGAAGGTCAGCGTGCGGTTGCCGTCTGTTGGCGCGTCGGAGCTGTGGCTGTAGCTCGCCCCGCGCAGCAGGCCGTCGAGCGCGGCCTGGTCGAGCGTGGACGTGCCGTCGCTCGCTGCCACCGTGAGCGTCGAGCCCACAAGCGAGAGGGTGACGGGCACACCACCGAGCGTGGCCGTGCCGGAGCTGTTCGTGCCCGGTACGAAGGCCACGCCGCCGACCGTCAAGGTCTCGTCCGTGCCATCCGCAAAGCCGGCCAGTTCGATCGAGACCGAAGTGATGTTGTTACCCGCATCGATGACGTCCGCCGTCACCGGAATGACGTTCACTGTGCCGTCGCCTTCCGAATAGCTGTAGCTGCTGTTCAGATCGGCTGTGGAGTTGTCGTCGTTCAGATCGATGATAGTCGGTGTATCGATTTCGCGGTAGGCGACCTCGGATGTGTCGCCGACTTCGTTGGACAGACCGGTCGAGGGCACGAACGTGCCGTCGGCATCCGCAAAGGTTACGTCAGCCGGTAGACCCGTCAGGCCGCTTTCCGCACTGTCGAGCGTGCCGTCGCCGTCGCTATCGGTGTCGATATAGTCGGCAAGCCCATCGGCGTTATTTCCAATGGCTGCGTCGGTGTTGACAGGCGCCGTGAATGTGCCGCCAAAGCCGCTATCCGTGTCGAAGTGATCGAGCACACCGTCGCCGTCGTTATCGCCAGCGTCACCGCCGACGGTGATGACATTACCCGCAGATGTCGGGCGGGCCTCGATCGCATCGGCAATGCCGTCGCCATCGGAATCGAGGTCGAGATAATCGGCAACACCATCGCCATCCGCCGTCTGGCGCGGGGTAACTTCATTGCCGTTATCTAGGCTGTCGAGCAGACCGTCATCATCGAGATCATTGGCAGACTGAAGAGCGGGCGTTGCCATCGCGTCCAGCACGCCATCATTATTGGCGTCCAGCCCGCCGGAACCGCTCTCTTCCAGATCGGAAATCCCGTCATTGTCGGAATCGAGATCAAGGTGATTGGCTATGCCGTCGCCATCGGTATCCGTCGCCTCGCCCACATACACAAATTCCTGCGTTGTCGGTGTGTCCGCGAAATTCAGACTGAATCCTGCCGCGCCATTGCCCGTGGTTGGAGTATTGTCGTAAGTGACGGAAAAACTGGATGTATCGCGCAATGCAAAGAAGACTTTGCCATCCGGATCGCTGCCGCTCACTTGGACCGTTCCAGTGAATGTAAGCGTGCCATCACCATTGTCTGTGACTTCTACAGTGGATGTTGGCGACAGGGCATATCCATAGATCTCTGAGATATTGATTGTGAAGGACTCTGTGCGAGTCGAGCTGGTTGTCGCGTTGCCGGGTCCGTCAATGTCTCCAACGGCCACCACAGCAGAGAATTCCTGTGGTGTATTGGTGCCCGTGAGCACAGCATCATAACGAATAGTCGCCGTTGTATTGGCATCAATTAGAGAGCCAACACTACCCCCCGTTGTTCCACGAAAAGAAACACCATCGGCTGAACTGGAGGAGACAATCGTTGCGATCAAGTCAATCGTTTGCCCGTCTTGACCCTCCAGATTATAAATTTCGCTGTCGCCGTCACCTTGATCTGGCGTGTCGAAAACACGTGTACTTTCGTATTCCTGTGCCGGCGAACTGGCGAGCTCCAGACCACTTGCGCCCTGTCCTTCATTCACGTCCAAAATACCGTCATTGTCATCATCGAGATCGTCGACGTCAGCGACGCCGTCGCCGTCCGTGTCTTGAACAGAGCGGAAGTCCGGCAGAGTGGGGTCGCTATCCGCGTTGGTCAGGTCGTTAAGCGGATCGGGGTTTGACCCGTCCGGATTGGCATAGCTTGCGCCGATGGACGCATCGTCGTCGATACCGTCCATATTCGCGTCAACGCCCGACTGCGTCAGACCGCTTTCGACGGTATCGGAAATACCGTCACCGTCACTGTCCAGATCGCGATAGTCGGCCGTGCCGTCATCGTCCGTATCGACGATGATGGCCTGGTCTGACCCAAAGTTGACGTCATCAGAATCGAACAGATCAAGATAGCCGTCTTCGTCGGCATCCGCACCCGCGCTTCCCGGATTATCAATGTAACCTGCGGTCGCACGACCTTCGATCGTATCGCCGATACCGTCATCGTCGCTATCAAGATCGCGGTGATCAAAGAGCCCGTCTTCGTCCGTGTCATTGATAGAACGGAATTGAAGTTCGCTGAACTCGCGGTTTGTGCGCGGCGTATCCCGGTCCGTCAGAACGACTGTGTAATTACCACTTGTCAGACGAAGTCCGCCAATATCGAGAGATTGGCCAACGCCGACGACAGTGTCGGACGATGCCGAACCCGTAAAGACGACTGCACCACCACTGTCCCGAACTTCGATTTCGTAACTTCTCAAGCCTTCCCTTGGGTCGGACCCCACGGCCGAAAACAGCTGCGCCGTTGTCACCACCTCGCCAACTGGCACGGTCAAGCTGTATTCGAAAGTCGGGTTGAACGGACCGTTCACCGTATCATAAACGAAACCGTTTGTGCTCCCCGACGCATTGACAACCCCATCCGCCGTCGCAGCCGCGTCGCCCAAGACCGCGCCAGCAGGCTGCGCATTCGTCATCGCGAAGGCTGGGCTAACAATATTACCGCCCTGCTCGGCAGCATCTTGAAGACCATCATTATCACTATCGATATCAAGGTGATCGGCAACGCCGTCGCTATCGGTATCAACAGGTCGGGTCAGGCGAATATTGTCGATCGCTCCATTCGTGTTGGTTCCGGGGTCAACCGTAAATTGGAAACCGATATTCTGTCCCAGGAGCGGGTCTCCTTCGGGAATTTCGATGGTGAAGGTAAAGGTTTCAAACGTGCCTTGAGCGGGGGTTGGCGTCACTGCAATCTGGGACGCAATCAGCGTTCCGGGCGCATCACCACTGACACCGCCGACCGTCAGGCCGGCCGTGAAATTGTCGAGAAACTGTTGGTTGGTAAAACTCCCGACATCGACAGATAGAGTATAGGTTCCCGGCAAAGTGACCGCGCCGAGGTCCGTAAAGAGCGTCCCTCTCGAGGCTGCTGTGTTTGCGTTGAAATGATAAAATTCATTCCCTTCTGTCGCCTCGAGACCCGCCGTGGGTCCGTCGAAAACATTGAAGCCGCCATAGCCGGAAGACGGATTCAGATCGCCTGCCTCCGTTGAGTAGCGTACGGTAGCGAGTTCATTCACATCCAGGATACCGTCATCGTCGTCATCGATGTCGACAATATCGTCGATACCATCTCCATCCGTATCAACCGGAACAATCGGGACTGGCTGTGCATCCAGCTGCGCATCGCGGAAGTCGACATCGGCTGTCAGCGGCGTGCCTGTGCCGGCGTCGCTATCTGAGTCGGCGAACGCGGCCAGGGTCTGGCCGTCATTGATATTGTAGCCGTCGCTGGCCGTGCCGTCTTCGAATACGTCGAACAGGCCATCGCCGTCGGCGTCCGTGCCCGCATTGGACAGTCCGGTTGCGACCGTCGTCGCGCCGATGCCTGACTCGGCGGCGTCCGAGCCGCCTTCATTGTCCGAATCCGTATCGAGGTAATCAGCGTCTACGTCGCCATCCGTATTAACGGGCGTAAGACCATTCGTCCCAACATAGGCCGAGTTCAGCCCATTATTAGCAGTGTAGGTCGCGGGGTCGTCCGCGTTGGGCGCGACATAACCCGCCGTTGTCTGCGCCTCGATATTGTCCGGAATACCGTCATTGTCACTGTCGAGGTCAAGGTGGTCGAACACGCCATCGCCGTCGGAGTCGACACCGCCGACAGCCGACACCGATGTGCCGAGCACGAAGGTCGTGACTTCGATGCCTTCCGGACGTTGGCTGTTATGAGCGACGTCGACGCCGTAGGTCTCGCCATTGCCGATATCAAAGCCGATATTCAGCAGGCGGTTCGCATTCCTTCCGGAAATTCGGGTGATTGCGTCACCGTCGTTGAGAGACTGACCCGCGACGATGCCCGTTCCACCAATGGTATGAACCGTGCCGCCATTCAGAAGCGCTGTCGGATCGTTGGCAAGTGTATGATCGATCGTAAAGACACCACTTTCAACGCGGCCGGGCTGACCACCACCCGAAAGAGCCTGGCCTTGGACATTGTGCTCTGCATCCGTGAAGTCGAGGCCGTTCGAGGTAATGGAATAGCTGAAGTTATGGCCGTTCACATCCGGCACCGCGTAAATCAGCTGGATCGCGACGTCGGAGCCAACCTGCCCGACATTCAAAGTCGGGGTGTAGGAATTCGAGCCATTCCCGCCATTACCTCCGTCACCATTGAAGCCTGTATAGTCCAGAGTTAGTGAACCGACTTGATTGCCCAGACTATCCAGGACGGGGATTAGAAACGACCCGCTCCCGTCGCCGTTCTCAGTAAGAACTGTCGTCCCGATGGTGAACCCGTTGATCACGGTCGCACCTTCGGCACTGTCAAGAATACCGTCATTGTCGTCATCGATATCGACACTGTCATCGACGCCATCGCCATCCGTATCGGCGAGAATGCCCGTGAACGCTGCCGCATTTAGAGCGGTCGCCTCGATCTTGCCCGTGCGTGCTTCGAGCACCCAATCGCCGCCGACGAGGGCAGCGCCGGTGTCATCAATGCTTGCGGCCACATCGGTACCCGTCAGGTCCGACAAAGCGTTCAGCACGGCATTGTCCTGGCCGAAATTGCAGCCATAGATCAGGATATCGCCAGCGCCCGTGAAGGCCTCGCCCATTTGCGCGAAGAGACCCGCGTGTTCGCCCGCGAGCGAAGCGGCGTCCACGGTGCTGCGGCCCAGGGTGAACTGGCCGGGCTCTCCGTGGGAGACGATGTGGATGGAGGTGACGTCACTGCGACCGGCTAGCGTGTCGGCCATGACCTGCACGCCGTCCTCATCCGCGCTCACGATGACGATCTCGAAGCCGGCCGGCACGCTGTCGACGATCTGCTCGAACCCGCTGACGGAGCCGTCGATAAAGACGATATCGACGGACGGTTGTTCAGAGATTGGAACGATGGCGTCCTTGTCCTGGATTTCCGCGATCGGCGTTACCTCCGCCTTCTCTTGGAAATTCGCGCTCGGCAGTTCGGAGATCGGGGTAAGGCCCGGCTTCTCGGCAAGCACTTCATCCGCATACGTCGCCGCATCCATCGATGCGTCGTCCATCGACAGAGTCGCAAAGCCCCCGGCATCGGTGCCGAGGAGCACTTGCGGGTCGGTCAGGGCGAGCGCGGCGGCGCTTGATGGGTCGAGAGGCTCATAAATCGGCACTTCGGCGATCGGCACGATGTCCGATTTGCCCTGACCGACATCTGCGAATGGTGCGCCAGGCGCTGACAGCAAGGTTTCGTCGACGGGCGCGAGACCCAGAAACATCGGCTCCAGCGCGGCGGAGACTTCCGCATCCATCGCCATGTCGAGCGCTTCGGCGCCCGTGGCCATAACAGCGGCATCGAGAAGAATGCGCGGCTCCAGCGCTTCGAGGCCGAGAGCGGCTTCCAGCGCAGATTGCGAGGACGAAAGTGTGGTGTCGGTCTTTTTCATGGCGAAATCTCTTCAGTGCGAACGTCTGTCTTGGCAGCTCTTCAGCCACGCCGGGATCGGCGCGGACTGAAGGCGGTGAATGGAAAGTGCCGGGCAGGCTCGGTGGGATGAGGGATGTGTGAACCTGCCCGGCGACCCGGCCCACATGTGGCGAGCCGGATATTCAGTTCTCGGCTAGCTTCCGGGCGCGGCGACGCGCGCGGTCCAGAGCGTGCGCAGGGAGCTGGCCATCGTCGCGATGTCTTCAGATCCCGTCAGCTCCGCCGTGTAGGGGTCGTAACCCAGCGCCGTGTAGATATGGGCGGATGCGCGAGCGAGTTCGGCATGGACGCGGTCTCGCCGGGCATTGGCGAGGATGGCGTTCATCCGTTCTCGGACCAGGGTCTGGTTGGACGCGCGGCGGGCGGTGAATTGCGCTTCGATCTGGCTGGTAATTTCGTCCTGAACAGAGGCCGCGCTATTGGCGGTCTCATATTCGCTCATCAGGCTCTCATACTGCATGCGCGCGACCCCGACCTGGGTCATCACGGCCATGGCGGCAGCGAGACCCTTTTGTCGTTCCAGCTCGGCGCGGGCCTTTGCCTTTTTCTTGCGTTTGCCGGTGGTGAAGACGTTCATCAGGTTCCACGAGGCGCGGACTCCGTAGTCGGCCCAATCTTGGTTGAACAAAAAGTCGTTGGAGCTGGTGTTGAGCCCGGCAAAGGCCTCGATCCCAGGCAGCGCTTCGAGAACGGCCTTTTTGATCTCGGCGTCTCCGATCCGCTGGGCGTAGACGGTCTCGCGGACTTCCGGGCGGTTGGCGAGCGCCGTGTCGATCATCGCGCTATAATCCATGGCGAGGCCTCCGGGACGCGGCAGCACATCTGCCCGACTTAGGGAGAATTGCTGATCCGGCGACAGGCCCATCAGCGAGGCGAGCTCCATGCGGGCGGCCTTCAATTCGCGTGACAGGCGTTGGGCCTCAGATCGAATGTCGGTCAACTCCCGCTGATAGGACAGCGCCGGCATGGGTGCCGTGCTGCGTGACTGATATTGCGCGCGGCTGGCATCAAACGCGCTGCGGACGTCGCCTTCGAGCGAGCGCAACTGCGCCGTCAGCCGTTCGGCCGACAGGGCGCGGTAATAGGCGGCGTGGACGTCTTCCATAATCTGGATGATGGCCTTGCGGCGGCGCTCCTCGATGATCAGCGCTTCATTGCCCAGTTGTTCGGAGCGGATGCTGGCCAGGCCGAAATCGAGGATATTCCAAGTCGCGGCAAGATCGGCGGTCCAGACATCGCGTTCTGTCGAGGTCGACGGCTCCAGGCTTTGGCGGCCCGATAGCAGCGAACGCGACGACGCCCCCGGCTGGTTGGAGCGGGAGTAATAGCCGCCACTGGCCACGACGCGTGGCAGCATGTCGTAGCGCGACAGATCAAAGTCGCGACGCGCCAAGTCCAGCTCCATCATCGCGACGCGGTGATCCAGATTGTTGGACAGGGCGCGTGCCATGGCTTCGTACAGATCGATCGACTGTGTCACGGGCACCGTGCCCGCATCGATCGTGGCGCGCATGGTCTGTGCTGTCGCGCTCATCTCGGCGACGTCCAGCGCGGTCGCCGCGGTCGGACTATTGGCACAGGCGGTAAGGAATGACGCGCCCAGCGCAGTCGTGATCAAAAGGGCTTTCATGGGAAACTCCGACGCATTGCTATCTTTGGTTGTGTATTGCTCAGCGCGAGTGAAGGCCGGGTTAATTTTCCCGCTTGGGTTGTGTGCAGTCGGCGTCAGCGTACCAATTATTGTGCCGAGGATTCAGATAATAGGCCTGTAATCGTGTGCAGTCGCCCAAGCGGATGCAACTCTGGGGTGCGGGCTTAACGCCTTTTCAACATTTCAAATGCAATCACTGCGTGTATCACAAAGGTCACGCCATGCGCTCCGCTACACTCTCGTTCCTAATCGCCGCGACGTCCGTGGCCCCTGCTCTCGCCAATGATTATGCCGAGCCCGCGGCCACATCCGCGCGGGCCATCGTGCGTGCGGGAGAGAGCGTCGAGATCGCAGCCGGCCTCTCCGCCCGGCTGGAGTCTGCGCCGTTCAAGGCAGGCCGTTACGTTAAGCGTGGCACAGAAATCGCGCGCTTCGACTGCGCCCGCCTGCGCGCCGATCTGGCCGCGCGACGTCTCGCGGTCGAGACGCTGAGCCTACGCTATCAGTCCGAGAAGGAGCTGGAGAGCTTTGGCGCGACCGGCGCGCTCGATGTGGCTGTCGCCAAGTCGGAGCGCGACATGGCAAAAGCTGAGGCCAATGCGCTGGACGTCACGCTGAAGGATTGCTCGATCAGCGCGCCGTTTTCCGCCCATATCGCAGAGCGCCATGTGTCCGCATATGAGACCCCGCAGGTCGGAGAGCCGATCTACACGCTGATCCGCGCGGGCGATCACGAAATTTCCGTCATCGTTCCAGCACAGCTTGGCGCGCGGCTGAAATATGGGTCTACCTTCACCTTCCGTCCGGACGGCGTCGATGCGCCGGTCAAGGCCAAGGTCGTGCGCCTCGCCCCCGAAATAGATCCCGTCAGCCAGACGCGGGAGATCATGGGCGTTGCCGTTGGCAAGTCCAAGCTGAAACCCGGCATGAGCGGTCGCGCGGAATTTGCAGAGCAGTGACCCCCAAGCCCAAGCCCAAGCCCAAGCTGGCTCTCGCCCAGGATGCGCCCGCGCCGCATCCGCCTTCTCCGCTGGAACGTCTCACCGCTGTCCAGGGCGAGCTCATGCGGAAGACGGACCGCATTTCGCTGCTGCATAGCGCGCTGAACCGCGCGGGGTCAGTCGTGCCCGTCGGCCATGCCCTCTGGGTCGACCGCCGGGGCAAACCGCGCCTGCTCGGCATCAGCGCGCAGGAGAGTTTCGACCGCAACACGCCCTTTGCTCAATGGCTCGAAGCGCATCTGGCGGGCTGGGCCACACAACACCATCTGGACGCGCCGCATACGGCCACGCTGGAAGCGCGCCGCGCGACGGATGCATTCACCTACCCTTATGGCTGCGCCTATTACGCGCCTTTTGCGCCGCGCGCTGACCGAGGTGGATTGCTATTCACGCGAGACATTCCCTTCACCGAAACAGAGACAGCTCTGCTCGGCCGATTGGCCGCCATGACTGGGGTTGTCGACGCCGCTCTGAAAGGCCGCAAACGCGCGCGCCTGTCGGGCCGCAAGCGTATCGGTTTCTGGGCTGTTGTCGCCGCGCTGGGGGCCGCGGCCTGCATTCCGGTTCCGCTAACCGCACTCGTTCCCGCCGAAGTGGTTCCTTCCGCACCGGCGAGCCTGTCATCGTCCATCGACGGCGTCATTGATGATATTCTCGTCGAGCCCGGCGCACGCGTAAGCGAGGGCGAGGTTCTCGCCCGACTCGACGCGACCGATCTGCGCAATGAGCTGTCGCTGGCTGAAGAAGCGCTATCCGTATCTGAGGCACGGCTGCGCCAGACCTCGCTGACATCGTTCATCAACGAGCCGAGCAAGCGCGAGCTGGCCGTGG
This sequence comes from uncultured Algimonas sp., assembly GCA_937923575.1. GTDB lineage: Bacteria > Pseudomonadota > Alphaproteobacteria > Caulobacterales > Maricaulaceae > Litorimonas. The sequence goes on along the minus strand of CALDUL010000087.1, from coordinate 19,874 downwards.
CGCAGGCCGAGTCCGATCTTGCCCGTGCGCGGCGTGACTTTGCGCGAGACCGACTGTCCAAATCCGAAATCCGTGCACCCCGCGACGGCGTGGTCCTGTTCTCTTCCGTCTCTGATTGGGAGGGGCGGCCCGTCGCCACGGGTGAAGCGATCCTTCGGGTCGCGGAACCCACCCGCGTGTTGCTGCGCGTGCATGCCCCCCTCGCTCACGGCGAGGCGCTGCGTGACGGTGCGCGGGTGCGGTTTTTCCTCGATAGCGACCCGATCACGCCGATCGAAGCCACACTGACCCGCGCGGATCTGGAACCTGTCCCGCAACCCGACGGCAAGGTCGCCTATGAGGCCGATGCGGCGCTCGAAAACGATGACGATCTCCCCCGGATCGGCGCGCGCGGCGTGGCGAAGGTTTACGGCGACACAGCACCGCTCGGCTATTTCATCATCCGCCGTCCGCTGACGCTCGCGCGCCAGTGGACCGGGCTCTGAAGTGCCTGCCGAGGCGCTGGGGGCGGGCGCGGAGGTACTACCGCCGCTGCGACAGGACCTCTCGATCCTCCCGACATCGCCTTCTGCTGACGGCTCCCGTCGATTTCTGATTCATGACCCCGTGCGCGGGCAGTTTCACCGCGTTTCCGAGCACGTCATGCGCGCGCTCGCCGTCTGGCGGCCCTTGCCCGTCTCCGTCATGCTCGCACGGCTACCCGGCTTCACCGAAGAGAGCCTGCAGACGCTGACGGGCTTTCTTGCGCGCAATCGCCTGCTCGCCGCGCCGCCCGGCGGGGACCCCGAGGCGCTCGCCCGGATCGAGGCGGCCCATCGCCGCCCGCTCCATGAGGAGCTGCTCCACCGCTATCTCTACTTCCGTATTCCGCTCTTCCGGCCGCAGCGGTTTCTCGACCGATTGATGCCCTGGGTGCAGCCTTGGCTGCGCCGCAGGACCGCAGTCGCCATCGGCGCTCTCGGAGCAGTCGGACTGCTGCTGGCGCTGCGCCAGTGGGAAAGCTTCGTCTCCACATTCCTTTATTTTTTCACGCCGTCTGGCCTGATTTTCTACGGGCTGGCGCTGATCGTCATCAAGGCCCTGCACGAGCTGGGACACGCGGTCGCCGCGCGCCATTACGGCGCGCATGTGCCCGTCATTGGCGTGGCGTTTCTGGTCATGTTCCCGATCCTCTACACCGACACAACGGACGCCTACCGCATCCCGGATCAGCGCAAGCGCGCCGTCATCGATGCAGCCGGAATGATCGTCGAGCTGACCATTGCCTGCCTCGCTGTCTTCGCCTGGAGCTTGCTGCCGGATGGCCCTATGCGCTCCGCCGCTTTCTTCGCCGCAACGACAAGCTGGGCGATGAGCCTGCTCGTCAATCTGAACCCCTGCATGCGCTTTGACGGCTACTACCTGCTGACGGACCTGCTGGGCCTGACCAATCTGCAGCAGAACGGCTTTGATTACGGCCGCTGGCGCATGCGCCTCACCCTGCTGGGCGTGGACGAGGGACGCCCGGATGTGGCCCGCCCGCGGCTGATGCTGGCCTATGCCTATTCGACCTGGATCTACCGCTTGTTCCTCTTCGTCGGGATCGCGATCCTGGTCCATCACCTCTTCCCGAAAGCCATCGGGATCGTCCTCTTCGTAGCCGAGATCGGCATGTTCATCGTCCGGCCTGTCTTCAAGGAACTCAAGCACTGGTGGAGTCTTCATATGCAAATCCTGTCCAATTCGCGCGGCCGCATGAGTCTGCTGCTCGGCGCTGCCCTACTCGGCACGCTGTTCATCCCGTGGCGTTCGCAGATTATCGCGCCCGCCCTGATCCGTCCGGCGCAACAGACGACCGTCTACAGCCCGGAGCCAGGGGTGGTCGAAGCCGTGCTGATCGCGGATAACGACTGGGTGGAGGCCGGCACGCCGCTGCTGCGCCTGCGCTCCGACACGCTCACCCACGAACGCGAACTGGCCGTTTTGCGCGTAGCACTGGCCGAAGCCGAGACGCGCAAGACCGCTGCCAACCGCACGGAACGCCGCGAGGCGAGCCTGCGCGAAGAGCAGCTGATCGAAGCCCGCGCGGCCCTCACCGCCATCGACGCGCGGCTGGAACGGCTGACGCTCAAGGCCACGAGCGCGGGCCGCGTGCGTCACCTTACCCCGGCCCTCGCGCCGGGTATGGGCGCGAACCGAACCACTGCCCTGCTGCGGATTGACGGCTATGGCGCCGAGCTCGTCGCTCTACCGCAAGATAGCGACAGCGACCGCATAGAGGCGGACGCGACCGTGCGTTTCATTTCCGACACGCTGGAGATGAAACCTCGCGAATTCACGGCCGCGCGTCTGTCACCAACCGCCCAGAGCCGCGTCGACGAAGAACTGCTGACGCTGGTCTCCGGCGGACCGATCGCCGTCACCGAAGATGCTCAAGGCCGCCTCGTGCCGGATATCCCGGTGTCGCGCCTTACTGCGACCGCAGGCGGGATCGTCTCGACCGAACGCGGCGTGGCCGTGATCCCAGCCAAGCCCCAGAGCGCCGCGAGCCGCATCTGGCGACGGGTTGCGGGCGTGTTGCTGCGCGAGACTGATTTTTAGGCGAGATCGGAGCGCCCGGCCGCTGACCGGGGCGTGCTGGCGTCTTACGCGCGTTATCTCGGAAGTCTTAGAGGACCCGCACCTGACAGGATTCGAACCTGTGACCTCTGCCTTCGGAGGGCAGCGCTCTATCCAGCTGAGCTACAGGTGCCGGTGAGCGCGCCTTAGCGTGGCATCCGAGCCCCGGCTAGGGGGTAGATGCAAGCTGGTTGATGATGGGCCGCAGCGTCTCGCGCCAGTCATCCGTGCTTATCGGGCCGACGTGCTTGTAGCGGATGCGCCCGTCGCGATCGATGATGTAGGTCTCCGGCGCACCGGCCACACCCAGATCGATGGCAAGGCGCGAACGCGGGTCGGCGATGATCAAACCATAGGGATTGCCGTGGCGCGCGAGCCAGTTTTCGGCCGCATCCGGCCGGTCGCGCCAGTTCACGCCGGCCAGCAGAAAATCGGGCTCAGCCGCGATCTCCATGAGTAGCGGGTGCTCGACCAGACAGGCCACGCACCAAGAGCCGAAGACATTGAGCAGAACCACCTGCCCCTGCAACTCGGCTTGGGTGACGGACGCGCCGTCCAGCGTCTGCAGCGCGAACTCCGGCACCGGTCGGTCGATCAATTCCGACTTCAACACCGCCGGATCGCGGGTCAGGCCGAAGGCGAGAAACAGGCCGAGCGCGCCGAGAAGCGCAATCGGTAGAACCGCGCGCCCAAGCGACTGGGCGCGACTGCGTTCTGGCGCGGAATTGTCGGCAGAATGTTGCATAACTGACAGGCGGCTTACGCCATCGCTTTACCGCTGCCAACGGCGGGCTAAGCGTAGTCCTTCCGCGCGCCGCCGTTGATGACGTCGTCGCCGGCAAAGCGCTTCTAGCGCGCGTCCTCAGCCGTGCCCCCAGACCTATCATCCCCGATGGTTCCGGCGATGTCTCGTTCCATGATGTGCGCTCACTTTCTTGGTTGGCCTCCGATTTACGCATTTCAAAATCTGCGCAATGACAGCTTCTGCCTCGCGACGAGTCAGCGTCGGCCAAAGCCTTGCTTTGCGTGCCGTAGTCGCTCCAGCCGTTGCAGAAATGTGCAAACCCTCACATAGGGACGCCATGAACTGGCTTACTAAACTCACCCCGCCCGGCGTGAAGTCGATCTTCACCAAGCGGGACACGCCCGATAATCTTTGGATGAAGTGCCCTAAGTCGGGCGAGATGGTGTTCGCCGCCGATCTGCCGGGGCTGCTGCATGTCACGCCCGCCGGCCATCATATGCGCATCGGGCCGGAACTGCGCTTCGGCTACACCTTTGATGACGGGCAATATGCGACCTATCCGACACCCTCAGTCGCCGCAGATCCGCTGAAGTTTCGCGACGACCAGAAATATACCGACCGCCTGAAAAAGGCCCGCGCCAAGACCGGCAATGACGACGCCATGTCGATCGCATCTGGCAGAATCCACGGCGTGGAGACGGTCGTACTGGTGCAGAATTTCGCTTTCATGGGCGGTAGCTTGGGAATGGCGGCAGGCGAAGGCTTCATTGAGGCGGCGCAAATCGCACTGGCGCAATCCCTGCCGCTCGTCGTGTTTACCGCGGCCGGCGGCGCGCGCATGCAGGAAGGCGCGCTGAGCCTGATGCAGATGCCGCGCACGACCATCGCTGTGCAGCGCCTACGCGAAGCTGGCCTGCCCTATATCGTGGTGCTCTGCGATCCGACGACGGGCGGAGTTACGGCCAGCTACGCCATGCTGGGCGACATCCATCTGGCCGAGCCCGGCGCGCTGATCTGCTTTGCCGGACCGCGCGTGATCGAGGACACAATCCGCGAGAAGCTACCCGAAGGTTTCCAGCGCGCGGAATTCCTGGAAGAGCACGGCATGATCGACAAGGTCGTGCACCGAAAGGATCTGCGCGAAACGCTCGCCCGCCTGCTCGCCGTGCTGACCCAATCCGAGCACACGCGCATCAATCCCGAATTTGCACCGCATCCGACTTCCGCCTGATTTGGCCGATATGAGCGAGCTCGAGACCGCGCTGGAGGACCTCCGGCGGCTACACCCGCGCAAGATCGATCTGGGCCTTGGCCGGGTCGAAGCCGTGCTGGAAAAGCTCGGCAATCCGCAGGACAGGCTGCCCACAGCGGTCCACATCGCCGGGACCAATGGCAAGGGCTCAACGACGGCTATTCTGCGCGCCATTCTCGAAGCGTCGGGCGCGCGGGTCCATGTCTATACCTCGCCTCACCTCGTGCGCTTCAACGAACGCATCGTTATCGCGGGCGAGGACATCGCCGACGCGCCACTGACAGATGTGTTGCGCCGGGTAAGCGCGGCCAATGGCGGTGCGCCGCTGTCGTTTTTCGAAGCCACGACAGCCGCCGCTTTCCTCGCCATGGCCGAGACGCCGGCCGACTACGCCCTGATCGAAGTCGGTTTGGGCGGGCGCTTTGACGCGACCAATGTATTTACCCCAGACGTCTGCGCCGTCACGCCGATCGATCTGGATCATGCGGAGTTTTTGGGCCGTGACATCAAGGGCGTCGCGCGTGAGAAGGCGGGCATCTTCAAGGCCGGCATCCCGGCCTTTGCCGGACCGCAACGCGACGAGGTGCGCGGCGTGCTGGACGCAGTGAGCGAGGCTGTCGGCGCTCCGCTTCAACATTGGGGAGAAGGCTTCCGCGCCTACCGCCAGCACGGACGCATGGTGTGGGAGACGGAGAATGCCCTGCTCGACCTGCCCCTGCCGAGCCTCGCGGGCGAACATCAGATCATGAATGCCGGCCTCGCCATCGCCGTCGCGCGTCAACTGGGGATCGGCACGGACGCCATCGCCGATGGATTGACCAAGGCCCGCTGGCCCGCGCGCATGCAGCCCCTGCGCTCCGGCCCGCTGGCCGAAATCGCGACAGAGGCCGGCGCGGAAGTCTGGCTCGACGGCGGGCACAATCCGCACGCCGCCCGCGCGCTGGCCAGTCACATGGCGGGCCTCGAAGCCCGCTCCCCGCGACCTCTGATCCTCGTCATGGGAATTTTGTCGAACAAGGATGCAGGCGGCTATCTGGATTTCTTCGATGGCCTCGCCGCCGGACTCGTCGCGGTCGATATTCCGGGCCACGCCGGCTTGGCACCGGAGGTGCTGGCGGAGCTCGCATCGGCGCGCGGGATGGTCGGCATTGTGGGCGACAACCTCACAGCCGCGCTACAGGCTGCGCTGAACATGGGCGAAGCGCTATCGCGGCAGACGGTTGACGAGCCCATTACCGCGCCGCGCATCCTGATCTGCGGCTCGCTCTACCTCGCGGGCGAGGTGCTCAAGGCGAATGAGGCCTAGCCCACCGACGTACCTCGCACCGGGTAGTCATTTTTTACCGCATAGTTCAGACCGGCCAGAAGATCGGCCATGTCCGGCCGACCGAATGGCGTATTCTGCACGATCTGCGCATAAAGCGTGCCGTCCGCCGACGTCACAAAGATACCGGGCTCGGAGAAAAGGTGTGGCTCTGCATCCGAAATCGAGTCGGAGATAAACAGGCCAAGCGACTTGGCGTCCAACAGCTCCAGGCCGTAGCCGACCGGCAGCTCGGACAGCTCCCACTCGTCGACGGCAGTTTTCGCACGCTCTTCGCTGTCCATGGAGATTGCCACGATATCGTGGCCGTCGGCGCGGATATCCGCGACCATGGGTTCGATTGCCTGAAGCTGCGCCTTGCACTTTGGGCAATGGACGCCGCGGTAGGCGACGATGATCTGAAAGTTCTCCGGGCTGGCTTCAGCCATGGCGAAATTACCGCCACGCACCAGCGGCACGCTGATGGAGGGGATGCGGGATTTGGGGTTGATCAGATTGGTCATTGTGTCCTTGGGGTGGAGTGTAGGGATAGTGACGCGGCGGGCCGCTAGGCCGAAAGATTGTCCGGGTTCACGGCGGTGTCGGATTGGCGCAGCACGTCCGGGTCGGCGGAGCCTTCGCCAGGCGCGCTCAACAAGCCGATATGCGAGTCGATCTCCGCAATGAGCGATTTCGTGTCAGGCAGCGTGTCGGCGCTGTCGCGCGCAACCATCTCGCGGCGCAGCTCACCGAGGGCATCGAGGCGCTCCTGGACGGGATTTTGCGGGTTCAACGCAATGTCCCGGATTTCCGCAGAGGTCACAGGATTGGACAGGCCCGGCATATAGGCATCACCGCTGATCGCGGTGTCGACGGGCAATGTACGAATGGTGGGGTCTAGTTCTGGCATGATGTCTCCTTGGCTCTACAACGACGCAAATGCCCGTCGCGTTCCGAGGCTGTGTTGCATGATGACGTGTATTGTGAGTTTGCTCTCCCAAGGCGACTTGCTAATCCGGCGACGTGCAGGGGGAGACGGCATGAAACACGCGACGATGTTGCTGGTCGGACTAAGCGCGACGACAGTTCTGCCGTCCTGCGCCACGGCGATCAGAGGGACCAATGACAAGCTGATCGTCGAGACAATTCCCGACGGAGCGCGCGTTACCACCGACCGCAAGATGGGCAAGAATGACGATGGCTCTATCCGCTACGCCGGATGCGAGGCGACGCCCTGCACTATCAAGATGCCGCGCCGCTCCGAGTTCCTGATGACCGTCGAAAAAGACGGCTATGAGCCCTATGAGATCGGCGTCACCAATGGGCTGAAGAAAGAGGCCATGCGCTCCAACCTTGCCACGACTGGTACAGTCGGGGTGGCTGTGGGCGTGACCTCCGCGGTGGCTTTTGCGGGCGTGGCGTCGGGCGGCACAGGCGCGTTGGTCGCGGGTGGTGCAGCGGTTGCTGGCATCACGGCGGGCGCCGCGCTCGGCGCGACCTTGTTGGTCGACGGCCCGTCGGGTGCGCTGCTAAACCTGCAGCCCAATCCGATCGTGCTGGAAATGGCACCGGAAGGTGCGGACATACCGGCCCATCCCGGAGCCGTCGCCATTCGCGAAAAGCGCGCAAAGAAGGCTGCACGAAAGTCGAAAAAGTGAGATCCATAGCGCTTGCTGTCATCGCGCTCGTGCTGGGTAGCTGCGCGACCGTGGTGAACGGCTTCAACGAGGAGTTCGTGGTCGAGACCGTGCCGCCCGGAGCGTCCGTCGCCACGAGCCTCGACGACGGCAATGGTCGCCGCGCGACATCCTGCGCACCGACTCCCTGTTCCATTCCGGTGTCTCGCAAAGATCAGTTCATCGCACGGGTCACTTTGCCCGATCACCACGATGTCCGCGTCGTCGTGCGCAGCAGCGAGTTCGTGCGCGCAGAGATCGACGATGTTCGGCTGATGCAGGAAGCGATTGCCGAAGAGAGCTCCGGATCGGCTCTGGCCACAGCCGGAGCGAGCGGCGTGGCGGCCGGCTTGGGCGGCGTCATGTCTGCCAACCTGCCCTTACTTTTCGTTTCGTCCAACACGACGATGGCGGTCGGACTGGCGTCCTTCTACGGCTCGCCGATCCTTGCGGGCGCGGACGGTATGACCGGGGCGAAGCTGTCGCTCTACCCCAATCCTGTAAAGCTCGTCATGGTGCCTGACAGCGAAGATGTGCCTGACACATATCGGTTCCGTTCGCTCCCCGATGATGAGGAGCTGCTGGTGCTGGGTCTGAATAGCGAGGCGCAGCCGGACGCTGCGCCGTAAGCGCGCCTAAGCGTGCTCGGCCAACCATTCGGTCAGCTTTGTGCGCGTCATCGCACCCATCTTGGTGGAGACGACTTCGCCGTTCTTGAAGATCATCATCGTGGGAACATTGCGGATGTGGTAGCGCATCGGTGTGTCAGGCGCGTCGTCTATATTGACCTTGGCGATTTTGATCTTGCCGGACATGTCCTCGGCCACGGCTTCGAGCGCAGGCGTCATCGCCTTGCACGGCGCGCACCATTCGGCCCAAAAATCGACCAGCACGGGTGTGTCGGAATTCAGGACTTCGTCGCGGAAATTGTCGTCTGTGACGGCGATAGTGCTCATGGGAGCCTCACTGGGTAGGGGCCGCGGAATCGGCCTCGTTTGAGATCAGGAGGTAAGAACCGCTTCCACCTGCGTCAAGGCGGCGTCCATCGCGGCGTCTTCCAGCCACATTAGCGCGGGCCGCGCCGTCCACAGCAAGCCGCAGCAAATGTCCCGCTCGGGCCAGATCGCGCGGGCGAGCTCCCGATAGGCCGCCATCTGCGCGAGATAGCTCAGCGGTACTCCGTCGGCTGCGTTCGGCGCATCGCGATTGGATTTGTAATCGACCAAATAGACGACGTCGTCCATCACCGACATGCGGTCCACCTGGGCGTTGACGAAAGTGTTGTGGATCGTGCCCGCCAAGCTCACCTCCGCGCGCGAACCTTCGGCAAAGACAGCGGCGAATTCGGGGTTGTCGATCACGGAGAACGCCTCGGCCATGACCTCTCGGCCCTTCGCCTCGTCGAGAACAGGATAGCCCGCCACGATTTCCGCCGCGACCGCGCGGCGGCGCGCGGGCGGCTGATCCGGCAGGAATTCCAGCAATTTGTGCAGCACGATCCCGCGCAACACATTGGCGCGGCCGGGCGTGTTGGAGACTTCCGTGTCTTCGGACAGCAGCTGGCTTGGCACGGCCTCGCGGGTCGTGTGAAGCTCCGCTCTCGCAAGCTCGCCAATCCATTGCGGCAGTGCGGCAGGCGCTCGCGGCGTCACGGCTTCCGCTTCGACGGGTGAATGCCGCACCCCGTAGCGCCAGCCCATCATGCCTTCGCCGTCGAAATCGGTTGCAAATTCGGTCGCGCCCGACATCTCCATCACGGTCTTGCGCAGCCACGGATACCACGCGCCGTCCTCAAAGCCCGCCTCCCCGCTGCCGTGGTGATAGCCGCAGAGCACCAAGCGGCTCTCTGCGCGCGTCATGGCGACATAGAGCAGCCGCATATATTCGCGCATGTCCTCGGCGTCGTGGGCGTCCTTATAGCGATCGACCAGCGGCGTGCTCTGTGAGGCGGGCGGGGCGACGATCCATGTGTCGCCTGCCTCGATCAGCCCGCCGGAGGACTTGCGCGGCTTTCGCGTCGTGTCGGGCAGGAAGACCACCGGCGCCTCCAGACCCTTCGCCCCATGCACGGTCATCACACGGATCTCCGAGCCCGCCGCGTCCTTGTCGCGCTTGATCTCCACCGTGTCGGCGACGAACGCCTGCAGGAAACGCTGCAGGCTGGGGGCCTGGCGCTGCTGGTGTTCCAGCGCGAGCGTCAGAAAGGCGTCCAGTGCCTCGCGCGATTCCATCCCGAGCCGCTGGAACAGCGCCTCGCGGAAGCTCATACCGTGCGGGCCGATGCGCTCTAGCAAGCGGGCGTAGAAATCATAGGGCGGCAGATCGGCATCATCGCGAATGGTCTGGATATGCGCGGCCAGTTCGGGATCGCGCGCCTGCACCGCGTCCCAAAGCGTGCCTTCACGGTCCACGCAGAGATCGAAGAGCTGGTCGTCGGTCCGCCCAAAAAGCGGCGACTTGAGCGCTTCGGCGAGGCTCAGCTCATCCAGCGGCAGCAGCACGAAGCGCGTCATGGCGAGCAGGTCGCGTACCACCAGCGCATCTTGGAGCACCAGCCGGTCCGCACCCGCGACAGGAAGCCCCTCGTCCTTCAGCGCCTTGATGATCGCGTCGAACAGCCCGCCGACACGCTTCTGCACGAGGATCAGCACATCGCCCGCTTGCATCGGCCGCAGCCGCTTCAGCTTGCGGTCGAACACAGGCTCCCCGCTGTCGAGCCAATGCGAGATCGTGCCCGCGATGGAGCGCGCCAGAGCGATACGCGCATCGGTGTCGTCCGCCGCATCCACCGGCGTCGTGTCCCACGGTGCGCGGTCTTCCTGCTTCGCTGCCTTAGGCGCGAGAGGCCAGAGCTCGACCAGCCCGTCATCTTCCCGCGCTGCCTTGTGCCGAGAGATCTCGGAGGCTTCGGGATGCTTCTCGGCGTCGAACATGGCCTCCATCCCGCCCTGGTCGATGAACAGCGCGTCGACGACATCGAGCACCTGCTGGGCTGAGCGGAAGGACATGCGCAGCTGTACCGGCGTATCACCGGGCTCTGTGTGCGTGCGCACAGACTCCATGAAGATTTCAGGCCGCGCGCCTTGGAAACGATAGATGGACTGCTTCGGATCGCCGACCGCGAAGAATGTCCGACGCGGTCCGTCGCGATCGGGACTGTCCTGCCGGAAAGGCGCGGTGAGTGCGTTCACGATCTCCCACTGCTCCGGCGCGGTGTCCTGCGCCTCGTCCAGCAGCACATGCTCCACCCCGCCGTCGAGCTTATAGGCCACCCATTCGGACACTTCCGTGCGGGTCAGCAGGTCACGTGCTTTCAGGATCAGATCGTTGAAGTCGAGCCCGCGTGCCAGATGCTTGGCGCGCTGGTGATGCGTGCCCAACGCATGTCCGAGGGTAAGCAGGGATTCACTCATCTGTGCGATTTTCGCCGATGCCATGCGCGCGCGAGCATCGAGAATACGGTCCACTTCGGGGCTATCCGCACGGTAGCGCGGAAAGGCTTCGCCGACCGCCTTCACGATGACCGATTTGCGCGGCGACCCGGAATTGGTCAGAAAGACCAACGCATAATCTGCAAAGGCCTTCACCGGGTCAGCCTCCCGCGCCATAGCTTGCGCGCGCCCAACGAAGGCCTGCGCCGTCTTTGCTTTCAGCCCCGAGCAGAACACTGCGACTTCTTCTAGCAGGCGCGTGTCGGTGGCAGCCCAAGCCGAACGCGCGATCGTGTCGGGCGTGTCATTTGCCGCAATCCCCGCGGCCTGTCGAAATGGCCCCAGACCGCCCGCCGCCGCCCAGGCCTGCGTGCGCTCGAAACTCTTCGCAGCAGAAAACACCTCCGCATCGACGGTCGAATCCGCTTTGGCTGCCGCCATATAGTGGAGCGCCTCACGCAAGGCTTCGTCGTCACGCGCGCGGGCCAGCATGGCGGTGCGGCCGTCTTGCAGCAGCGCCGTCGCCTCCGCATCGTCCAGCGCATTGAACCCGGGCAATATCCCCGCCTCGATCGGAAAGCGCCCGACGATGCGTTCGCAGAAGGCGTGGATGGTCATGACCTTCAGCCCCTCCGGCGTTTCCAACGCGGAAGCGAAGTGGGTGCGCACGACATTGAGATCGAGCGGCGGGGTGATGGTCTCGAAGCTTTGACCATAGAGCTCGCCGAGCACCTCTTTCAGCGCATCATCGCGCGCGATCGACCATTTGGAGAGCGTCTCATAGAGCCGCTCCTGCATCTCGGACGCGGCAGCGCGCGTGTAGGTGATGCAGAGGATTTTGTCCGGGTCAGTGCCCTGCAACAATATGCGCGACACGCGGTCGACCAGCACTTTGGTTTTGCCAGAGCCCGCATTGGCGTTGACGATGCGCGGAAAGCCGGGATCGGCCGCCTCTCGCTGGCGCTGAGTGGCATCGTCGATTGTGAGGCGATCCATCATTCGTCGCTACCCGAAATCGCTGACCACTCATCCCGCCGCGCTAGATCGTCATACTCGCCGTAATCATGGGTATATTGCGCGCGCGGTTGCGAGCTGTAGCCCTGCTCCGGCTTGTCAAAGGCGAGGATCAACTCGCGGAATATCTTGATAGCCTCGTCCGCCAGTTCCGGCGCGGTCGGCGCGTCCTTGGTCCGCACGCCGGGCGCTGCGACATGGCTGTGGCGGAAGTCATCGTTGGAGCCCTTGATGCGAACGTACCCCATCTCCCGCGTGGTGCCCTTTGGGTAGCGCTCACTCTTAAACGGTCCGTCCTTTGGAGACTGCAACGAGCCCTGCGCTGCCAACCACGCCGCCAGTGGCAATTGCAGATCGAAGCCTGCTGCGACGACTTTTGCGGATGTGGGAGAGCCCGTCTTGAAGTCGGTGAAGGCGTAGCCGTTCGGACCGTCCTCCACGAGGTCGAGCATGCCGACGAGCTTGAAGTCGAGATCTGCAATCACATGCTCGGCCCAGACTTCGGTGCCCACGACGTGGAAGTCGGCGTCCGACCGTTCGGCGAACCAGTCGATCAAGTGCTTCGCCACCGCCTGCAGCCGTGGCTCCTCCTTGAAGACCTCGTTTTCGGAGTAGCCATGCTTGACCAACGACGCGCCCATCATCCGCGCCAGCTCGCCCTGCCGAGACGCCACATGCACGCGCTTCGGATCGGCCAGCACGAAGTGCTCGATCCCCTCATGCATCGCCGTGCCGAAATGACGGGCGTCCGGTGGGCTATCGAGCGGTTCCAGCGGCTCAAGACAGAGAACGTGCTTGCCATAGACGCTATAGGGATCGCGGATCCACTTGCTGACCGCCGTGATCGACATGCGCCGCGCGACGCCGTCGCGTGCGATATAGTTCCAACGCTTGTCGACGGGCGGTTTCGGGTTCGGCCGCTTGATCGGCTCGAACTCTTCCGGCCGGTCCATCTGCCGCGCCCAATCGAGATAGTGCCCGCCCGTGCCGAGAAGAGCCTCGACGCGGCAGTCCGCCATCGCGCCGCGCAGCAGTGTCTTCAGCCGCCAGACCCAACGGCTCGCCACAGTCGGCCCCGCCGCGCCCTTGGTCGCGCGGGTGAGATAGACGATCGGGTTGGCGGCCAGCTCGGCGAAGTCATGCGCGGCCAGACCGTAGCGCCGCTCCGGCAGGGAGAGCTTCATGTTCTCGCGCATGCCGCGTGACAGGAATGGGCCGGACGTCGCCGCGCCCGGCCAAGTCCCCTCGTTCAGACCTCCGAGAATAATCACGTCCGCTTCGAGCAGTCGCGCTTCCAGCGGGCCGAGGATTGACAGTCGCGGATGGGTGCCCGTGCTGGGACGGACCACGGCGCCTTGCAGCAGCGACCCGAGCAGGCGCGAAAAGCCCTTCGCGTCCGTGTCCGGCAGGCTCGCGCCGTGGTTGGCAACTCCGTCCAGCAGGCTGCCCGCCTGCCGCCCGTCGTCGCCCGACCAGAGCCGGAAAGCCGCCACTTCGCCCGCACCCGCGGCCACACGCCCGGCCGCTTCGACGAGGGCGGACGCCCATTCATCCGGCGACGCTCGTTCGCCAAGCTCTGTCAGCGGAGCGATCGCTTTGTAGAGATCGGACAGCACGGCTTCACCGGCGTATACTTCGGACTTTGGCCTTATCCCTCTGAAATATTTGAACTCGACCTTCGCCCATTCGAACTTGGCCTCTCCGACGCCACGACCGATCCGGGTGAGAGGGTGGTTGAGGACCAGGCTGATTTCGACCGGCCCAAACGGATCGCGCGCGAGATCGAGCAGCGCGGTGAGGAACACGCCGATGGGCGATTGTTCCACCGGGACGCCTTGGCTCATGGCGACATCGACGCCCCAGCGAGAGAGCCTTGCGCGCACGCGTTGGGCCAACATCTGGTCCGGCGTGACGAGCGCTGCGGTGCGGCCTTCCGTCTCCAGTGCCTCGCGCATGATCAGGGCAATCGACAGCGCCTCTTCGGACTCGGAGCCCGCTTCAATCAGTGACAGGCCATCCAGCGCGGTCTCGAAAAGGTCCGCACCCTCACCTGCGACAAGCGTGTCGATGCGGCCGATCCAGTCGCCTGTGGCGTCGACCGGGACCAGCGCTTCGGCGAGAATGCGTCGGCGTTTGCGCATGGCGCCGCGGGCGCGTCCGTCGATCACATACGGCCAGCTGCGTACCTCGGAACGATCGACGCCCATGGTCTCCAGCAGCTTCTTTAGCGAGCTTTGCGGGTGGCGCAGATCGATCGTTTCCCACACACCTTCAGGGAAGTCCTCCTGCAGTCCGGGCAGCACGACCATGCCGTCCGGCATGTTGGCGACCACGCGCATCAGCTCTGCCGTCGCGCCCAGCGTGCCGGTCGAGCCCGCGATGATGACGGGATATTTGGGTGGCTTTGCGGACCAGATTTCGGCCAGCGCATAAAGCAGAGCGACCCGCCGCGCGGCCGGCTCCATCATGCCGATCTCGGCCAGCCGCTCCGGCCAGAAGGCATCAACGATGCGGTAGAGCTGTCCAGCATGCTGGAAATGGGTGGCGCTGTCCTCGCAGATGCGGGTCCACTCTTTCTGGTCGCGAATGGTCACGCCCTCCAGCGCGGCATCGTCCATGATCTCGATCAGCGGGTCGGCCATGTGAATGGCGGCGGCCGGGTCGAGCGGCTGGTCCTGCGTGCGCTGGTGGTAGCGCGCGACGAGCTGCGCCACCTCGAAGCGGCGCTGCACGGGATCGATGGCGGGTCTGACGATCCCCGCAAGCTCTCCGGGCTCGAACGGTGGCTCGTCCGGATTGACGTCGGCCAGCGGGCGCAAGCGCGGCAGCAGCGTTGCGCGGGTGCCGCGTTCTGCCGCCTGTCGAACGAAGGCATCGGCCAGACCACGCGCCGCGCGGCGGGTCGGCAGCAGGACGAGCCCGTCTTGCAGCCTTTCGCCATAAACCTCCGTCAGGCCAGAGGCGAGAGAACGTAGAAACGGCACGCCCGAGGGCATGTTGAAGACGGATGCGCTCATCCGTTGGTGTCGGCGTTGGTGTCGGCATTGGCGTCAGCGTGAGCGTTGGC
The DNA here is from genome assembly GCA_937923575.1 of uncultured Algimonas sp. Classification (GTDB taxonomy): domain Bacteria; phylum Pseudomonadota; class Alphaproteobacteria; order Caulobacterales; family Maricaulaceae; genus Litorimonas. The sequence continues at coordinate 4,788 of CALDUL010000087.1, read as the reverse complement.
GATGATGGCTTCGGCGGCGGTCACCGCGTCGGGATCGCCGACGTGCATCCAGTAGCCGGGAATGGGTTTGCCGTAGACGCGACCTCGGGCCAGCGTCTTGTCCCAGATGCGGTTGCGCGAAAATGGCTCCTCTGCGTATCCGCGCGCGCGGGCTGGGGTGAAGATCTGCACGCCCGCATAGACCCAGTCGGCTGACGCCTCTGAGCGCCGCGACAACCGCCCCATGCGATCCATGTCGAAGTCGCCCGCGCCGCTATAGCCGAGGCATTCAGCCGTGGGTGCCAGCAGGAAGAGATCGCACATTTCGTCTTCGTCCCACGCATCGATCAACGCAGGCAGCACGGGCGCGAACTCACTCCAGACGGCGTCGATATTGCAGATCAGGATTGGCGCCTCGCCGAGTAGCGGGAGCGCCTTCACGACACCGCCACCGGTTTCCAGCAGCGCGTCACGTTCGTCGGAGATCACGATCTCCGGACCCGCGCTGCGGGCGCGCAAATGCGCTTCGAGATGATCGGCATGAGCGTGAACATTGACCACGGCGCGGGTAATCCCCGCCTCCGCGAGCCGGTCCAGCATGTGGTCTATCAGTGGGCGACCCGCGACCTCGACCATGGCTTTGCTGCGATCATTCGTCAGCGGGCGCATGCGCGTACCGTGGCCCGCAGCCATGACCATGGCGGTGGTGATCGGCTGATTCTGGCTCACACGGCCTCCCCGGACAAAGCACTAGGACAATATTCCTCGAACCAGTCCCTTAGATCGACGCAGGCCAGATGGGAAAGCCCGCGTTGCAGGTGGCGTTTCACGCGCGGCATTAGGGCGCGATATTGCGGCTTTCCGAAATCGACGTCCGCGCGGACCGGAAAGCCCAGCAGCTTTGTCGCGCGCTGGGCGGATTGCACGGCATAGGCGGCTTGGAAGGCACCGTCATAGGCAATACCCGCCCCCTCGCAAAAGCGCTGCTTCAGCGGCTCGAACAGATCTTCGCTCACATCGCGGCGAATGTCTTCGAGCAGGCTCGACAGATCATAGGTCGGATGGGCGAAGAGAGCGTCCTGAAAGTCGATCAGCCCGACGCGTGCTTCATGTTCGCGCACGGGCAGCCAGAACAGGTTTTCGGCGTGGAAGTCACGCAGGGCGAGGCCCGGGGCGTGGGCATCGAGCATGTTGAACGCTGCGCGCCATAGGTCGTAGAATTGCCCGCGCTCACCCGCAGTGATGGCCCGGGCCGTGTCTGGCGCGAAATAGTCGAGGAACAGATCTGTCTCGGCCAGCATGGCGGCCTCGTCATAGTCTCGAATGGTCCAAGGCGAGCCGCGCCACTCTGCTCGGCGCGGGAAGGATGATCGGTAAATCGCGGCGAGACAGTCGACGGCGGCCTCATACAACGCCGCTTCGCGCGACGGGTCCGCGCCGACGATTTGTGCGTAGACGCCGGAGCCAAAGTCTTCGAGCAGCGCAAAGCCTGCTTCGACATCGGCGTGAATGATCTCGGGCGCGGAGAAGCCTCTCACGCGCAATTGATCGGCGACGACGAGGAAAGCCTCCATATTCGGCCCAGCCAATCGAGCGAGCGCGTTGTAGCCGATGGCGCGGCGCTCTTCGACGCTCGCGCCTTCCGGCTCACCGGCGCCCTCTTCGCCTCTTGGTGCGTTCATCAGCACGGCGTTCCGGCCATCCATCGACAGGCGTTGGTAGCTGCGAGTCGAGGCGTCGCCCTGGATCGGTTCGCGTATGGCAACGGACCAGCCGGCCTCACCAATGAAGCTCTCCATCTCGGCCATGCGATCAGACATTGCGCCCCTCGAATCCCGTGAGTGTCACGATGCGCCCCTCGCCTTCGAAAGCGATGTCGATGGAAAGCACATCGTCCGGCAGCAGATCGCCCAACCGGTCCGGCCATTCAAGCAGGACTATTTCCTCGCCCATGGCATCGAGCAGGCCGAGTTCCAGCGCATCGGCAGGATTTTCCATGCGGTAGAGATCGCAGTGCCAGAGCTCCCGCTCACCCCACGCGTAAGTCTGCACCAGCGTGTAGGTCGGCGACGGTACGTCTATCTCGCCTAGCCGCGACTGTATCAGCCCGCGCGCCAGCGTGGTCTTCCCAGCCCCCAGCCCGCCGGACAGCGCGACGACGTCGCCAGGCTGCAACACGGCCGCGAGCCGAGCGCCAAACACCAGCGTGTCCTGATCTGTATCGAGAGCTATAGTCGTCACGTTGGGTAGCCCTAACGCCTTGCCTTTTGGGGGCAAGCGCCTAGGCGGATAGAAAGACATTAAGGAGACCCGTTTTGCCTAAAGTATTGTTTCACGACCACGCCGGCAACACCAAGGAAGTCGAAGCCAAATCGGGCGCGTCCGTGATGGAAGCCGCCATTGCCAATATGGTGCCGGGCATCGACGCAGATTGCGGTGGCGCATGCGCTTGCGCGACCTGCCATGTCTATGTCGCGGATGCGTGGCTCGGAAAACTGAAACCCAAGGACGACATGGAAGATAGCATGTTGGACTTCGCCGAAAACGTTCAGGACAACTCCCGCCTGTCCTGCCAGATCCTGCTGTCCGACGCGCTCGACGGCATCGAGATTACAACGCCAGAGAACCAGTAAGCGATTGAGCGGGAGCTAGGCTGGATGAGCTGGCTCCTCGTTATACTCGGCCTCGCCCTGCTCGTCGGCGGCGGAGAGTTGCTAATACGCGGCTCCGTTTCCATCGCAGCAAGGCTGGGCGTCAGCAAGGCGCTGATCGGCGTCGTGCTGCTGGGCTTTGGCACCTCCATGCCAGAGTTCGTTGCGACGTTTGGTGCCGCCGCAAGAGGCGCGAATGACGTCGCCTTCGGCAATGTGCTGGGCAGCAACATCGCCAATGTTTTGATGATATTGGGCGCGAGCGCGCTGATCCTGCCAATTGCCACACAGGTCAGGGAGCTGCGCCGCGATATCGGCTTTGTCATGCTAAGCTCCCTTGGCTGCTTTGCCTGGATCATGCTGGGCGGCTTGCCGAAACTGGGAGCGGCCGTGCTGTTTGCGGCCTTCGCGCTCTACATGTTTCTCACCATTCGCGCCGACCTCGCTTTGCCCGCGGATGAGGACATTGCGCCCGCCACGACGTCCGTCCCCGTCAGCCTGCTACTGGCCGCAGGCGGTATCGCGCTGCTGGTCGGCGGGGCGGAGAGCCTGATTCGCGGGGCGAGCGACATCGCGCGCAATCTGGGGGTCAGCGAGGCGCTGATCGGGCTGACGATCGTCGGTATCGGCACGTCCCTGCCCGAAGCATCCGCCTCCATCATTGCGTCGTTCAAGCGGGAGAACCAGCTGGCCTTCGCGAATATCGTGGGCAGCAACATCTTCAACGGGCTGGCGATTCTGGGCATCACAGGTCTCGCCTTCCCGCTGACATTTGATGTGGGCGCGGCCGGATTTTCGATAATCGACGGCGCAGTCCTGCTGGTCGCGACGGTACTGATGTTCATCTTCGCCACCACCCGGTCACAGGTCGCGCGTTGGGAAGGCGGGGTCATGCTGCTTGGCTACGCCGCCTATCTCCTTTGGTTGATGAGCCGCGCGCTCTAGGATCCGAGACTAGCTCTGACCGCGTCGCTCAAAGCCCGTCTTCTTCGCCAGCTGGAGCTTGTCGGCAATATCGAATAGCAGCCCGACCTCGTCGATGATCTTCTGCGTCGGGGCAGGATCGTCGAGCGAGCGCGTCATCGATCCGGCCTCGAACTGGTTGGGCGTCTCGACGGCGATGAACAGCGTGTCCTTTGCAAAGCCAAATCGGATGTTCTTGCCGGAGACCGAGGCTTCGAGGTCCAGCATAGCCTGCATGAAGACTGGATCGAGGATCACGCGGCCTTCGACCTGGTCTGTCGAATAGGCCTCGAACAGTTTTTCAAATATCGGATCGACCAAGCCGACGCGCTTCATGTCGCCGCGCATCTTGCGATTGAACATGCCCTTGTCGCGCAGCACGATAGTGCGCCCGAAGTTGCGGGTCGGAAAGTCCATCGTCATCAATTGTCCGCGAAAGACGGTGCGGTAGCGCCTGTTGCCTTTGCTGTCGCGGGTCTCGCGTTCCAGATGGGCTTCGGTCGAGCGAAACGCCGCTCCGTGGGCCTCGCCCGTTATGGCATCTTCGAATTTGGCGCGGTCATACTTCTGGGGCAGCAGGAAAAGGTCGTCGAAGGGTTCGGTATTGTAGGAGCCGACATAGCTGTCAAAGCGCCAGCCAACATGGCCGAGCACGGCTTCGACAATACGCGATTTCGTCTCCTTGCGGATCTTGTCCGTGCAGAACGACCAGGCGAAATAGCCTGCGAACAGAGCGACAATCACGCCGACGAAGAGGAAGACGCGGTCGGCAGTGTAGTTTGCCGCGAACGCGCCGAGAGCCATGACCGCAACAGCCGCCCCAGCGCCGAACGTCATCCCTCGACTCGCCGCCGCCTTGCGCGCGCTGTCACGCGCGATCAGCTCTGGCCGGATACGGTCGGCGTAGTATTCCGAAAAGCCCTCGAACTCCGGGTGGCGTGTCTGGAACTGGTGGACCATCCGCCGAGATTAGCACCGGGCGCTGACCAGCAGGTTAAATTGGCCCTCCAAGACCGGTTCGCCCTCCTCCCCCTTGATCCAATAGCGGGCGCGGTGGGCACGGACCTGCACCACTGTGAGGCCGTCGGACTCGACGCCGCCTTCGAACCATTGCTCCAGCTTGTCCTGCCAATGGGCTTTGCGGCTCTCCATATCCGTATGCAGCGTGGCCGTGCCGTTCAGCGCGATTTAGTTG
>CALDUL010000086.1 GCA_937923575.1 uncultured Algimonas sp. | reverse complement strand
ACCTTTCGGGGCACTGAAAAGTCCGTGGCAGTCGGGGCGACGAGGCGGGCTGTCCCACTAGGCAGACCGCTCGGTAAAAATGGAGTTTTGAGGCCGGGGGTATAACCCTACATTCTGGCAATTTGGCCTGAAATGAGTGAGTGAGACAGCGCGGGATTAATCTGCGTTAAGCCGCGCGCTCAGACGGCGATCAGGCCGAGCTGCACGGCGCGCACGACCGTGTGCGTCCGGTTGGCGGTCTGCAGCTTGTCGGCCATGTTGCGCATGTAGTCGCGCACGGAATATTCGGAAATGTCCAGGATCGCGCCGATCTCCCAATTGGTCTTGCCCTCACCGACGAGCACCAGCACGGCGCGCTCTCGCGGGGTGAGCGACCGCGGCGGCTTGACGGATTCGGCGAAGAGCTGGTCGATGCGCTCAAAGACATGGCGAGAGAGGACTTCGATCTCGATCCGCGTTTCGCGCGGAAGGTGGAAGTCGGAGTCCCGGCCCATGGATGCAATGCCCGCCACCCCCCGCGTGCGGTCGATCGGCACGCAGTATCCGTGGGACAGGCCGCCCTCGCGGAACAGCTCGACCGTGCGCTCTTGCTCCGGGTCGAGATCGTCATACACCTCGCTCCAGTAGAACGGGCGATTGGTCAGTCGTGCGCGCGCCATGACGGGATCATTGGCGAAATAGCGTTCGCGGACGTAGCCTTCCAGTCGCGGCGTGAACGGCCAGCTGAAGAAAAACGGTGTCAGCGCCAGATCGGTGAGCACGGCGGAGGACACGCGCCCGGCAAAGCAATGAGTGAAGCCATAGGCGTTGATCTCATTGGCGAAAAGATCGAAGGCGGCCGCCGGTGTCGGTGCATCGAGCAGAGCCTGTGCGCGCGCCGCGAGATTGCCGCGTGGCGCAACGGTCGGGATGGACGCCGTCTGTGAGTCGGCGCGCGGCGGCGGCGAAAGCGATGACCCAGAATTGCGCGGCATAGTCGGCGTCCCAGATACGCGGCCATAGGCGGCCCGTCCCGCCCTTTCTGTTCGGGTGGCAGATCGGGCTTTTACAGGCAAGACGGGATTGCTGCGCCATATCAATTGTCGCGGCTTGGCGGTTGTCGCGAGCGCGTGCGCGGCCTAATCAACGCGCAAGCAAGAGAGACTGACTTATGAGCGATTTTCCAACCGGCACGCTGATGGCGGGCAAGCGCGGCCTCATCATGGGCGTGGCGAATAAGAACTCCATCGCCTGGGCTATCGCGCAGCAACTCGCTGCTCAGGGCGCGGAGCTGGCATTCACACATCAGGGCGACAAGCTGCTGCGGCGCGTGAAACCGCTCGCGGAGTCGGTTGGCTCGGACGTGTTGCTTGATTGCGACGTGACGAATGACGCGCAGATGGACGCGACCTTCAAAGCGCTGGCGGATCGGTGGGGCAAGATCGACTTCCTCGTCCACGCGATCGCCTTTGCGGGCAAGGACCAGCTTTCGGGCAGCTTTGTGGAAAGTACGACGCGCGACGGCTTCAAGTCCGCGCTGGATATCTCCGCGTTTTCCTTTGTCGATGCGGCGCGCAGAGCCAGCGAGATCATGAACGATGACGGCGCGATGGTGACGCTGACTTATCTGGGCAGCGAGCGCGTGGTGCCAAACTACAATGTCATGGGCGTGGCGAAAGCAGCACTGGAAGCCTGCACACGCTATATTGCGGCCGACCTCGGCCCGCGCGGCATTCGGGTCAATGCGATCAGCGCTGGCCCGATCAAGACGCTAGCGGCGGCGGGCATCGGCTCCGGCCGTCACATGTTCCGCTTCAACAAGGCGGCGGCGGCCATGCAGGACAATACCGATCCAAAGGGTGTCGCGGGTGCGGCGCTCTATCTATTGTCCGAGCTCGGCGCGAGCTGCACCGGCGAGACCCATCATGTCGACGGCGGTTTCCACGCGATCGGCATGCCGCAGGAAGGCCCATTGCGTGAGAGCCTCGAGAGCTGAGCTCCCCGCGCGCGTCCGCATAGGCTCGAGAACTCAGGCGTCTGACAACAGCTCTTCCGCGACCTCGGCCATGATCGTCGCCATGGCGTCGAATTTGGCCGAAAGCGGGGAAGTCGGACGCCACAGCAGAGCGATGTCGCGGCGTGCCCGATCATCCGCAATGGGACGGACGACCAAGCCGGGATCAGCGCGCGCTTCCGACGCAACATAGAGGCTCGGCATGACGGCGACGCGTTCGCCCATTTCCGCCATCTGCCGGATCGCGTCCAGGCTGGTCCCGGTGTATTGCGCGTCCACCACCGCGCCGGCGCGCTCAGAGAGATCGCGGATCAACACGCCGAGCCGGTGCGCGGGGCCCAGCGTCAGCACCTGCCGACCGCGCAATGCGGAAAGCGGGATCGGACCAGTGTCTGCGGCCAGGACGTCGTCAATCGCCACGCCGATATGTAGCCGTTCGGAAAACAGCACATGGGCGCGCGCGTCCGCGTGGCTCTCCGGCGTGGAAATAATCACGTCAAGCCGACCCGAGCGCAAACCATCGCGCAGGTCGCGCGTCGGTTCCTCACGCACATTGATGCGCAGCTCGGGATATTGCTTGTGCAGGCGGCGCAACGTGCCGGGTAGAAGATAGGGCCCCACGGATGGCAGCGTGCCCAGCGCGATGTCACCGCGAAATGTTGTGCCCGCATCGCGCGCGCTCATGCGCAGCTCGCGCATGGCGGCGAGTATGCGCCGCGCCTGTGCGGCAATGTCCGCGCCGATCGGAGTCAGCTGAGCACGCCCACGCCCCCGCTCCACCAACGTTGTCCCCAGCACAGCCTCCATGTCTGCGATCTGCGTCGACAGGCTCGGCTGCGACACATGACGGGCGCGCGCAGCCGCTGAAAAGCTTTCCGTGTCCTGGACGGCGACAAGGTATTCGAGCTGTCTGAGGGTCGGCTTCACAGTCCGGGACCTGCAGCATTATAGTTATTACCTATAACATATATAAGAACCATGTAATGAACCTATAGCACAGCGGAGCGTATGGATAGCAACATCAACAAGAAACGAGGAAAAATCATGTTCAACCCATCCAGACCCGAGCTCGCAGTCGCGCAGGCCACCGCGAAAGGCGGTTCAATGGGGCCATCAGCACCTGAACAGTCGCCGTTCGGACTCAGTGGTATGCGCCGGAGACGCCGTCGCCGTCTCGGAATCGCGCCTGGTGCCGTGATCGCCCATGCCGGTGGCAAGAACACGATGCGCTCCAGCTGGTTCTAGACCGATCATGCGGGTCCGCTCGCCTGCATTCAGAGCGAAGCGGACCCGTAACCCGTTTCCGGCCGATGCGGCCGAGCGTCAGAAAGGAACAGACATGACACAGCTAGGTAACATCTTCCGCCGACGCAAAGCCGAGCTCTCGCTTGTCAGCGTTCTCGCCCTCATCGTGGGCATCGAAGCGATCTAGCCCCCGCATCGTCGGTCGGGGCTGGACAAGATTAATTTGGTTTACATGAGCTTTGCGCGAAACCTGCGCTCCGCTAACACGTAATGTGTTGGCAGCGCATTTTGCGCGCAGGCAGGAGACCATTATGTCTGAAACTCTGAGCGCCGCTTCGGCCGCAAGCAAGGCGGCCGAAGCGGGCGCAGCCGGTTCAGGCGCCGCCAAGCCCAAGCTTGCGCGAAATCTCACCCTATTTGACGTCTATGCGATGAGCACGGGCGCGATGTTTTCCTCCGGCCTGTTCCTGCTACCCGGCTTTGCGGCGGCCGCGACTGGCAATAGCGTCTGGCTCGCCTATCTGCTCGCGGGCTTTCTGATCCTGCCGGCCATGTACTGCATGGCGGAATTGTCGACGGCCATGCCAAAATCGGGCGGGACCTACTACTTTCTCGACCGCGCCATGGGCCCGATGATGGGCACGATCGGCGGGCTCGGCTCTTGGGTCGCTGTGGTGTTCAAGAGCGCTTTCGCCCTCGTCGGCATGGGCGCCTATCTCAGTATTTATCTAGAAGTTCCGATAACCATCACGGCCATCGTGCTCACGGCGGCGTTTGGCGCGATCAACATCTTCGGCGCCAAGGAGACGACCAAGCTGCAGCGTATCCTGGTGACGACGCTGGTCGTCATCCTCGCGGGCTTCACCCTGCTGGGGCTCGTCGCTGCCGGCTCGGGGCCGGAACCGCTGCTCAGCTACAATGATAACTACGGGCCCTTCATGAAATCGGGCGTTATCGGGCTGGTCGGCACGATCGGTCTGGTTTTCGTGTCCTATGCCGGCCTGACCAAGGTAGCCTCGGTCGCCGAAGAAGTGCAGCAACCCGACCGCAACATCCCGCTGGGCATGACGCTGTCACTGCTGACTGCGACCGTTCTCTACGCGCTCGGCACATTCGTGCTGGTCAAGGTGCTGCCCGCCGATGCGCTGGCGGGCAATGAAGCGGCAGGCATCGAGCCAAGCTATACGCCCATCGCGGATGCGGGCCGGGTCTTCATGGGCGACTGGCCGCTGGATCTGGGCGTCATCCTGATCGTGGTCGCGGCCATCGCGGCCTTTGCATCGACCGGCAATGCGGGCATCATGAGCGCGTCGCGATACCCCTTCGCCATGGCCAAGGACAAGCTGATGCCCGACGGGCTGGCCGCGCTCGGCAAGTACAAGACGCCGACGCGCGCCATCCTGCTGACCGTCGCCGCCATGATCGCGGTCATCGCGGTCTTCCCGGTCGAGGACGTGGCCAAGCTGGCGTCGGCCTTCCAGCTGCTGCTCTTCATTCTGGTGAGCGCGGCCGTCATCGTCATGCGCGAAAGCCGAATCCCGACCTATCGCCCAGGCTTCAAAGTGCCGCTCTATCCCTGGATTCCGATCCTTGGCATGCTGATCGGCTTCTTCCTGATCCTAGAGATGGGCCTGCTCGCCATCGGCTTTACCGGCATGCTCTGCCTGCTCTGCGTGATGTGGTACAATTTCTACGCTGCCCGCCGGGTCGAGCGCCGCGGAGCGATCTTCCATGCCTTCTCCGAGCTCGGTCAGAACACTTACGACGGTCTGGAGCATGAGCTGCTGTCGATCATCAATGACCGCACGCAAGCGCGGAACCTGACCTATGAGAATGTCGTCGCGCGCTCCGTCGTGACGGACTTCCGCTTCGGCCAATATGAATGGGACGAGCTGCGCGGCGCCATCGCCGAGACCGCGCACGAGCGTTACGGTATGGCCGAGGACATCGCGCACAACATCCTTGGCACGGACGAGCCAAAGTTCCGCAGCTTGTCCGACGCCGTGCGCATGGTCACTTTCCGCGACAAGCGCTTGGACGAGCCGGAGCTCTTTATCTTCCGCTTCGGCCCGCGCTCGCGCATTCTCATGGATCTGGAGGACGCGGAGACGGTGCACACGCTGATGGTGCTGCTCTGCCCACCGACGCCCGCTGGGCTGGACATGCGCCTGGCTGGGCACATGGCGGAGATCGTGCAGAGCGACGGATTCGAGCGCCGCTGGCTGTCGGCCAAGACGGAAACCGACCTGACCGACGTACTGGTCCGCGATGACCACTTCTTGCACGTGCCGCTGACCGAAATTCCCGCACTGGCGGACAAGGTCGGCAGGCGCATCGGCGAGTTGGACCTTCCCGACGGCATTCTGATTGCGCTGATCGAACGCGGCGACAAGACGCTTATCGCGTCGCCCAATATGGTGTTGGAGACCGGTGATATAGTTGCGCTGATTGGTGAGCCTGACGCCGTGGAGGCGCTCCGCTAAGTCCCTGAACGCGCAAGAGATATTTCTTCCTTTTTATCTCTTACATGACAGATTGTCGCACCCTGTCGCGTTTTCGCGCCGGGCATGCTAGGAAGTGAGTCCGGCGAAAGTCCGGACGTGCTTCGCGCCCCGTCCCCTCTCGCCTTAAGCAGGGTTTTACGAAGGGACCGCGCCGCATGGCCGATCAACGCATGTTGCAATTTGTTGTCACCGAGCGCGACATGCCGGAGAAGCGCGACGCCGGAGAGCGGCGCGACGACTTCATGGAAATCTATGGCGAATTCGTGGAAGCGAAAGCCGAGGAGCAGGCGTCGCGCTGCAGCCAATGCGGCGTGCCATTCTGTCAAAACCACTGCCCGCTGGACAACAACATTCCCGACTGGCTGCGCCTGACCGCGGAAGGCCGCACCAAGGAAGCGTGGGAGATCAGCGACGCGACCAACAACATGCCCGAAATCTGCGGTCGCATCTGCCCGCAGGACCGTCTCTGCGAAGGCTCCTGCGTTATCGAGCAGTCCGGCCACGGCACAGTCACCATTGGCGCGGTCGAGAAATATCTCACGGATCAAGCTTGGGAAAACGGCTGGATCGAACCCATCCGTCCGCGCCGCGAGCGCGCGGGTTCTGTCGGCATCATCGGCGCAGGACCGGCCGGTTTGGCGGCGGCAGAGCAGCTGCGCCTGCAGGGCTGGCAGGTCACGGTCTATGACCGCCACGACCGCGCGGGCGGCCTGCTGATCTACGGCATTCCGAACTTCAAGCTGGAAAAAGAGGTCGTCGAGCGCCGCACCAAGCGCCTTGAAGAGGGCGGGATCGAGTTCGTTCTGAACTGTGACGTCGGCACGGACATCAGCTTCGAGAAGCTGCGCGAAAAGCATCAGGCCGTGCTGGTCGCGACCGGCGTCTACAAGGCCCGCGATCTCGCCGTTCCGGGTGGTGGCGCCGAGGGCGTGCGACCTGCGCTGGATTTCCTGATCGACTCCAACCGCCGCGGGCTTGGCGACGAGGTCGCCTCTGAGACGGCCGAGGGCAAGGATGTCGTCGTGATCGGCGGCGGCGACACGGCGATGGACTGCCTCCGCACGGCCGTCCGGCAGGGCGCGAAGTCGGTGACCTGCCTCTATCGCCGCGACCATGCCAATATGCCCGGCTCGCGCCGTGAAACGGCCAATGCGCAGGAAGAAGGCGTGCGGTTCGAATGGCTCGCCTCACCCAAGTCGGTCCATGATGAAAACGGCACCGCCACGGCTGTGCGCGCTGACCGCATGCGGCTGGGTCCCAAGGATAAATCCGGCCGCCAGGCGCCCGAGGCCGTGCCCGGCGCGGAGTTCGACGTCCCCGCCGACATGGTCATCAAGGCGCTGGGGTTTACCCCCGAAGACATGGGCGATCTGTCCAAGGACCTGACCGTGACGCGCTGGGGAACCTTGCGCGTCAATCCGGTGACGTTTGAGACTAACCTGCCTGGAGTCTATGCCGCCGGCGACATCGTGCGCGGGGCTTCGCTGGTCGTCTGGGCCATACGCGAAGGGCGCGACGCCGCCGCGCACATGCACAAATATCTCAAGGCGCTGGAAGCGGCTGAGATGAAAGTCGCGGCGGAATGAGTGCCGCACAGCAATCCGGCCGTGTCGACGGCCACTGTCTGTGCAAACAGGTCGCATTCACCATGGACGCGCCGAAGCATCTGGACGCCTGCCATTGTTCGGACTGCCGCCGCTTCGGTGGCGGGCCGTTCATCGGGCTCAACTTCGCACCGGTGGACTTCTCGGAAGATAAGGGACTGCGCTGGTACCGCTCCTCCGATTGGGCGGAGCGCGGCTTTTGCAGCAATTGCGGCAGCTCGCTCTTCTACCGCATCGTGGCCAATCCAGAGCAGATCGGGGTGATGAGCGGAGCCATCGTCGAGCTGCCCGAAGGTCTGGAGATGACCAAGGAATTCTTCATCGACCGCAAGCCGGACTACTACGCGCTGGAAGGCGAGCGGACCCGGATGACGGCGGCAGAGGTGTTCGAGATGTTCGAGAGTTTGGAAGCTCAACAGTAATCGTCCTTCTCCCTTGAGGGAGAAGGTGGCCGACAGGCCGGATGAGGGTGTCCGGTCTTTGAGAAAAACGCCGATATCCGACACCCTCACCCGCCCTTCGGGCACCCTCTCCCTCAAGGGAGAGGGACCAAGAACGAGAGTATGATCATGACTAACTGGCTCACCGAATATACCGAAGCGCGCGACGCTTTGATCGCGGCCAACGCCTACGATCCCGCGCATGAGAAATCCTCTTGCGGTGTCGGCCTCGTCGCCTCCGTCGACGGTACGGCGCGGCGGGATGTTGTCTCCAAATCCATCCAGGCGCTGAAGAATGTCTGGCACCGCGGCGCGGTCGATGCGGACGGCAAGACCGGCGACGGCGCGGGTATCCGGCTGGACATTCCGCAGAAGTTCTTCCGCGCGCAGGTCGAGCGGACCGGCCACAAGCCGAGCAGCGCCAAGATCGCCGTCGGCATGATCTTCCTGCCGCGCACCGATCTGGGCGCGCAGGAGGCTGCCCGGACCATTGTGGAATCTGAACTCATCCGCGAGGGTTTCTACATCTATGGCTGGCGTCAGGTGCCGATCGACATCGACGTCATCGGCGACAAGGCCAAGCGCACACGTCCGGCCATCGAGCAGATCCTGTTCCGCGACCCGCAAGGCCGGAAGGGCAATGCGCTGGAGCGCGAGCTCTACGTCATCCGCCGCCGGATCGAGAAGCGCGTCGTGGCCGCGCAGATTCCGAGCTTCTACGTCTGCTCGCTGTCCGTTCAGACGGTGATCTACAAGGGCATGTTCCTGGCCCAGGATATCGACGCCTTCTACCCCGACCTCAAGGACGAGCGTTTTGAGTCCCGCGCGGCGATCTACCACCAGCGCTATTCGACCAACACCTTCCCGCAATGGTGGCTGGCCCAGCCCTTCCGCATGCTGGCCCATAATGGCGAGATCAACACGGTCAAAGCCAACACCAATTTCATGAAGAACCACGAGATCAAGATGGCATCAAGCGCGTTCAAGGAGCGCGCCGAGGACGTCAAACCGATCATCCAGAAAGGCAGCTCCGACTCGGCTGCGCTCGACGCCGTGTTCGAACTGCTGGTCCGCGCGGGCCGCACGGCGCCGATGGCCAAGACTCTGCTCGTGCCTGAAGCCTATTCCAAGCGCGGCGACCTGATGCCCGAGAGCTGGCGCGCGCTTTACGAGTATTGCAACGCGGTGATGGAGCCATGGGACGGTCCTGCCGCGCTGGCCGCCTATGATGGCCGCTGGGTCATGGCTGGGCTCGACCGCAACGGGCTAAGGCCTCTGCGCTATTCGATCAGCTCCGACGGCATTCTGGCTGTGGGGTCCGAAACCGGCATGTGCCCGATGGACGAAGGCGACATCGTGCAGCGCGGTGCACTGCAACCCGGCCGCATGATCGCGGTCGATCTGGACGAAGGCAAATTCTACTCCAGCTCCGAAATCCTCGATGAGCTGGCCAATAAGCGCCCCTATAAGAAGTGGCTCAAGAAGGTCGTGAACCTCGACGAAGCGCTGTCTGGGCCCGAAGGCGACGCCGAGCTGGCCGGCGAAGAGCTGGTCCGCCGCCAGGCCGCTTTCGGTCAGACGCTGGAAGATATGGAGCTGATCCTCACCCCCATGGCCGAGGTCGGCAAGGAGTCGATCGGCTCCATGGGTGACGACACCCCGCTCGCCGTGCTGTCCGATTTCTACCGGCCGGTCAGTCACTTCTTCCGCCAGAATTTCAGCCAGGTCACCAACCCGCCGATCGATCCCTTGCGCGAAACCCGTGTCATGGGTCTGAAGACGCGCTTCCGGAACCTGCGCAACATTCTCGAAGAATCCGGCTCCCAGACCAAGGAAATGCTGGTGCTCGACAGCCCGGTGATGACGAACGGCATGTACCGCCGATTTGCCGATATGATGAAGGGCCGCCTGCGGGTGATCGACTGCACATTCCCTGTCCCGGCTCCCGACGCCGTGCCGGGTACGAGCCTGCGATCCGCTATCGAGCGCATCAAGAACGAGGCCAAGCTCGCCGTCGAGGAAGGCATCGAAAATGTCGTCCTCTCGGATGAAGCCGTGTCCGAGGACCGCGCATCGGTTCCGATGATCCTCGCGACCGCGGCCGCGCATCAGCATCTTCGCGAAAACGGCCTGCGATCGTCCTGTTCTATTCTCGTGCGTTCGGCCGAGTGCATGGACACGCATTATTTCGCCGTTCTGATAGGCGCGGGCGCGACCGCTGTGAACGCCTATATGGCGCAGTGTTCTGTCCAGGACCGCGTCCGCCGCGGGCTGGTTGAGGGTTCCGAAGACGACGCCGTCGCGCGCTACAAGAAAGCTATCGAGGGCGGCCTGCTGAAGATCATCTCCAAGATGGGCATCAGCGTCATCAGCTCTTACCGGGGCGGCAACAACTTCGAAGCGCTCGGCCTGTCCCGCGCGCTGGTCGGCGAGTTTTTCCCCGGCATGACATCGCGCATTTCCGGTATCGGCCTGGCGGGTCTGGAAACCAAGCTGCTCGACATTCACGAGCAGGCGTTTGAAGCCGCAGTCATCCGTCTGCCGATTGGTGGGCTTTACCGCGTGCGGGCCAAGGGCGAACGCCACGCCTACCGCGCCGACATGATCCACATGCTGCAAGAAGCTGTGGGCCGCGAGGACTATGAGCTCTACCGCAACTATGCCGATGTGGTGAACAATAGCGATCCCATTCAGATCCGCGACCTCATGGACATCAAGCCGCTCAAGGAGGCTGTCCCGGTCAGCCAAGTCCAGAGCGTCAATGAAATCCGCCGCCGCTTCTGCACGCCCGGCATGTCGCTCGGCGCGCTGTCGCCCGAAGCGCACGGAACGCTGAACATCGCCATGAACCGTATCGGCGCGAAGTCCGTCTCCGGCGAAGGCGGCGAGGACCGCGCGCGCTACAAGACGCTGCCCAATGGCGACAATCCCAACTCGGCCGTCAAGCAGATCGCGTCCGGCCGCTTCGGCGTCACAGCCGAATATTTGAACCAGTGCCGCGAGATCGAGATCAAGGTCGCCCAAGGTGCCAAGCCCGGCGAAGGCGGACAGCTGCCCGGCTTCAAGGTGACCGAGCTCATCGCGTCGTTCCGCAATGCCACACCCGGCGTGACGCTCATCTCGCCGCCGCCGCACCACGACATCTACTCGATCGAAGATCTCGCGCAGCTGATCTACGACCTGAAGCAGATCAACCCAATCGCGCGTGTCTGCGTGAAATTGGTGGCGAGCTCTGGCGTCGGCACGATCGCGGCGGGCGTGGCAAAGGCCAAGGCCGACACGATCCTGATCGCCGGCCACAATGGCGGTACGGGCGCATCGCCCAATACGTCGCTGAAATATGCCGGTATCCCGTGGGAGCTGGGGCTGTCCGAAGCCCATCAGGTGCTGACGCTCAACAACCTGCGCTCGCCCATCACCCTGCGCACGGACGGCGGCCTGAAGACCGGCCGCGACATCGTCATCGCCGCGCTTCTGGGTGCCGAGGAATACGGCATCGGCACGCTTTCGCTCGTCGCCATGGGCTGCATCATGGTGCGCCAGTGCCATAGCAACACCTGCCCCGTCGGTGTCTGTGTCCAAAACCCCGCCCTGCGCGAAAGGTTCACGGGCACGCCGGAGAAGGTCATCAATCTGATGACCTTCATTGCCGAAGAGGTGCGCGAAATTCTCGCCTCTATCGGCGCGACATCGCTGGATGAAATCATCGGTCGGACGGACCTGCTGACCCAGGTCAGCCGCGGCGCGGAAAACCTCGACGACCTGGACCTCAACCCGATCCTGGCCAAGGTGAACAACGAGGCCGTGCGCGACAGCCGTTCAGAGCGCACACCCGTGCCGGACACGCTCGACACGCAGATCGTGGCCGATGCCAAGCAGCTGTTCGAGCGCGGCGAGAAGACCTATCTGACTTACGGTGTCTCGAACACGCACCGCGCGGTCGGCACGCGCACGTCGCATCATATCTACAAGGCATTCGGTGCGGATGGCGCACCGGACGGGCAGCTGACCGTGCGCCTGCGCGGCTCGGCTGGGCAGTCGCTGGGTGCCTTCGGCATCAGCGGTTTGCGCCTCGTCGTGGACGGCGATGCCAACGACTATGTTGGCAAGGGCCTCTCCGGCGCGGAGATTATTGTCGCCCCGCAAGGTCGCACGCCGATCGACCCGCACAGCTCCGCCATCATCGGCAACACCTGCCTCTACGGCGCGACCAAAGGCTCGCTCATGGCGGCCGGCCGCGCTGGCGAACGTTTCGCCGTGCGCAACTCCGGCGCGGTGACGGTCGTCGAAGGTCTCGGCACGAACGGCTGCGAATATATGACGGGCGGCATCGCGGTCATCCTCGGCTCCGTGGGCGACAATTTCGGCGCGGGCATGACCGGCGGCATGGCCTATGTGTTTGACGAAGACGACAGCTTCGAACGCGCGGTCAATCCCGACAGTGTGATCTGGCAGCGCTTCGGGAGTGAGCACTATGAGGAAGAATGCCTCGACCTCATCCGACGCCACGCCGCACAGACAGGCAGCGAGTTTTCAAAGAAAATCCTGTCTGAGTGGGAGCACCAACGCGCGCGCTTCTGGCAGGTCATCCCGAAGGAAATGATCGGACGGCTGGCGGTGCCGGTAGCAGAAGCAGCGGAGTAGCCCCTAGTCGCCAATCAGGATTGACAGGACGATGATTACAATCGCCCACCAGAAGAAGGCGCTGCGCCTCTTCTTCCGTGCCTCGTCCGTACGTTCCCGGCGAGTTTGGTCAGGAAAGGACTTCGCTTTTGGCTTCCGCGCTTCAACCGGATTCGGCTTGCGCGGCGGCTCTGGCTCGTCCTCGATGAAGTCGGTAATGTCGATGGGCTTGCGGGTCACACCCGGACTGTAGCAGCTTTGCCGGAGCTCTGGGAGCGGAGACTGTCGCTGCGTTCACATGCGCGCGTTCCCCGTTGCCCCTAGGCTGTGGGCAAGGTTTAGCGCAATCTCGAAAAGTCGTGGGCGTCCACGCCCCCACATTTTTCCCGTGACAAGGCGCGCAGCCGCAGTCGACCGTCCGGTCGGCAAAGGCTGCGCAACGCAGCTCATGGGGAAAAGATGGGGCCGTGGTGGTGGGCGATACTGGGATTGAACCAGTGACCCCTACAATGTCAATGTAGTGCTCTCCCGCTGAGCTAATCGCCCCACGCACGGATGCCCGAAAGGAGCCAGGCTCCCTTTGGAAGCCGGGGCTATAATCAGCGCCATTCACGCTGACAAGTGCGTATATGCGTGAAAAGCACCCGACTTGTACCGGGCGCTTTACGCCCCTGGTGCGCGCGCCTATTGGCTGGCCATGCGCAAGCTGGTGACAGGACTGATGATCGGGAGCGCCTTGGCGAGCCCGGCGGCGGCTGGACAGCTGACACCCGCCGAAGTAAAGGTCTGTGCGAACGCCGATCAATGCGCGGACATCCTGCTGCGCCATCGTCCGAGCCAGTTCGATTACGACGTGCTCGCGCGTGAATTCGAGCGGCTCTCGCCGACCGCGACACGCAAGCTCGTTGGCGCGGCCAAGGCGGAGCAACTCGCCAATCTGGAACGGCTGGCAGAGCGTGTGCGCCCCGAAATTGCGCTGGAAATGGGACTGCTGTTGCAAACGCGACAGGACGAGGCCGCACGGACGCTCGGCCGCCATATCCTGCGCGCGCAGCGGCTACAGAACGCCAAGACCGTCAAGCTAGGCCGCCCGGTCGCCCTGCCCCTGCTGCTGGAATTGAGCGCGGATGCGCCCGGACCACTGGTCGCGCGTCTGCTGGGGCAGCATGAGTTTGAGGCCGCACGTCCGGGCTATATCGCCATGCTGCGCAGCCGCGATGCGGTGACGCCGGCCTATAACGCACTTTTCGCCGACAATCCCGAAACCGCGCTGCAGGCGCTCGTCGCGCAGATGCGCCGCACGCAGACGCTGCCAGAAGCACTCGCCATCGGGCGCATGATTGCGGGACGGGATACGGGTCGCGCGGACGGGTTCTATGCGCGCATGCTCGACGATATCGCGAATGAT
>CALDUL010000085.1 GCA_937923575.1 uncultured Algimonas sp. | reverse complement strand
TCAACCCGCTGATCGACGGTGGGACGACCATTGACGGCCCGCCGATCTTCAACGCGCTCTTCCTCGGCTATTTCCTGCCCTCCGTCCTGCTCGGCGCGGCCGCCATGCGCTATTCGGCGACGCGGCCCGTCTGGTTCGTGCGCGTGCTGGGCGGGCTGGCCGGGATCAGCTGGCTGGCCTGGACGACGACGCAGATCCGGGTCCTTGCGCAGGGACCGCAGATCAATCTGAGCGCCGTGCCGTGGGATAATGCGGAACTCTACGCCGTGTCCGCAGCCTGGCTGCTGACGGCGATAGCTCTGCTGGCCGTTGGTTGGAAGACGGGTCGCCGCGACCTGCGGCTGGGCGCGGTCTCCCTGCTGACGATCACGACACTGAAAGTCTTCCTGCTCGACATGGCCGAACTCGACGGCGCGCTGCGGCCGCTGTCCTTTATCGGCTTGGGCGTGGTGCTGCTCGGTATCGGGCGGCTCTATCAGACCGTGCTGAAAAGCGACGACGCGTGAGATCGCCACTGCCGGACTTTGCGCGTCGGCGTGTCGCGATCACGGGCGGCGCGTCGGGCATCGGGCTGGCGCTGGCAACGCGCATGGCCGCGCAGGGAGCGCATATCGCGATCTGCGATCTGCATGCGGATCGGCTGGAAGACGCCGCCACTGCGCTACGGAGCGCAGGCGCGGCAAGCCTGCGTACCGACGCGCTGGACGTGGCAGATCTGGATGCGCTCGACCGCTGGATCGGCGATGTTGTGCAAAGCCTCGGCGGAATAGACGTCGGCTGGAACAATGCCGGGATCATGCCCCGCACGGCCCCGCTGCAGGACCATGATTGGCGCGATTATGCCCGCGTGATGGATGTAAACCTGCACGCCGTCGTGCGCGGCTCGCAGGGATTCCTGCGCGTTATGGCAGAGCAGTCCGGGCCCGCACTGTTGCTCAACACGGGTTCCGAGAATTCGCTCTTCCACGCCGTGCCGGGCGGCGGTCCCTATGTGGCGTCGAAGCAGGCGGTGCGCGCGATTACCGAGACACTCTATCAGGACGCGCCAGCGCACATCGACGTCAAGCTGCTCTGCCCGGGCTTTGTCCACACGCCGCTCGGCCCCCGCGCGCAGATGCAGCACGGCATGACGCTGGAGCGCTTCGCCGACATCGCCTTTCCGATGCTCACCAGCGATCAGTTCTATCTGGTGAGCCATGGCTATAATGCGGTGAGGGCCAAGGAGCGCCACGCCAAGCTGCTCTCTGACATAGAAGCCGGTGCGGCCAGTGCGGAAGAGACAAAGCGGTTTGACACCTACACGCTGATGGGCCGTCCGCCCTTCTGGGAGACGTCATGAAAATACCTCGCGACAAGGCAGATGACTATACGGGCGAGATGCTCGCCAGACGGCGGACCTTTGTCACTGAACAGACAGGCGCGGCTCTATCCCATATCGGTCGCTCATCCGTTCCCCCTGAGCAGCTGTCCGGCAATATCGAAAACGCCCTCGGCACTATTCAGATACCGGTGGGCGTGGCCGGGCCGCTCATGGTGCATGGCGAGCATGTGAGCGCGGACGAGGCGGTCTACGTGCCCATGGCGACCACGGAGGGCACGCTGCTGGCGAGCTATAATCGCGGCATGCGGCTGATCCGGGAATGTGGCGGCGTCCACGTCACCATCATGGAGCGCTATATGCAGCGCGCGCCGGTGTTCCATTTCGAGGGCGCGCGCGATGCCAAGGCGTTCTCCGCCTGGCTTGCGCGAGCGGATGTGGAAGACGCCGTGAGGGCGGCCGCGGAAAGCACGACCTCCGTCGGCAAGCTGTCCCATATCGAGCGCTATGCGGTCGGTCCGATGATCTACACGCGCATGAACTTCACGACCGGAGACGCGGCGGGGCAGAACATGTGCGGAAAGGCGGCGCAAGCCGGCTGCGAGTGGATCGCGGCGAACTACACTGGCCCGCTCAAGGGATACACGCTGTCCGGCGCTATCGACACGGACAAGAAGCACAGCCAGCTCAACACGCTCCATTCGCGCGGCGCGCGGGTGGTCGCCGAAGTCGTGCTTGACCCGGATGTGACACGCACGCTCATGCGGGCCGAGACGCGCGATCTCTTCCGCATGAGGCAGGTCAGCATGGCGGGCGGAATGCTGGCAGGCACTTCTAACAACGGCGTCCACGCGGCCAATGGTATTGCCGCCATCTTTATCGCCACCGGACAGGACGAGGCCAATGTGGCGGAGAGCCATGCCGGCATCAGCTTTCTGGATCTTCGCGAGGACGGCTCGCTCTATTGGTCGCTCACCCTGCCGAGCCTGATCATGGCGACCTTCGGCGGCGGGACGGGTCTGCCGACGCAGCGCGAATGTCTGTCGATGATGCACTGCGTTGGAGCGGAGAACGGCAAGGGAAAGGTGGAGCGACTGTTGGAAATTACGGCAGGGGCGGTGATGGCGGGTGAAATATCGCTCTCCTCCGCCATTGCGGCAGGCGATTGGGTGAGTTCGCATGACAAGCTGGGGCGCAACCGCTAGCCTGCGCGTATGACTGACCGCGTTCTCGTCACCGGTATCACCGGATATATCGCCAGCCATGTGACCGTCCGGCTGCTGGAGCAGGGCTATTCGGTGCGCGGGACTGCGCGCAATGCGGCCAAGGCGCGACGGCTGATGGCCTCCATGATGCATGCGGGTGTCGACACGGCGAATGTGGAGATTGTGGAAGCCGACCTCGGCTCGGATGCGGGTTGGCGCGACGCGGTCAAGGATTGCCGGTTCATCCAGCACATCGCCTCGCCCTTTCCACTCGAAGCCCCGCAGGACCGCGAAGCGCTGGTGCCCGAAGCCCGCGCGGGCGCGCAGCGCGTGCTGGAAAACGGCTTCTCGGCGGGCGCGGAACGCATTGTCATGACGAGCTCGCTCGCCGCGATGATGAACCAGCCGGGCCGGGGTCGGGAGCGCAGCTATACCGAAGGCGACTGGTCCGATCCCGACTGGTCCAAGCTGTCGGCCTATCCCATTTCCAAGACTCGCGCCGAGCTGTCGGCCTGGGCCTATGCGGGCGCGCAGGGGTTCAAGGACCGACTGGTCACGGTCAATCCCGGCATCGTGCTGGGACCCGACCCGTTCTACAATGGGGGTGCGTCGCTTTCCGCTATTCGCGACATGATGAACGGCGATTTTCCAGCCGTGCCCAAGGTGGCCTATCCGGTTGTCGACGTACGCGACTGCGCGTCGATCCATGTCAAGGCGATGACTGCCCCGGCCGCCGTGGGACGCCGTCTCATCGCCGCCGGACAGACGCTCAGCTTCGCGGAGATCGGCGAGATTTTGGAGGCGGAGTACCCGACCGCCAAGCTCCCCAAATTCGAAGCGCCGTCGGTCCTGCTGCGCCTGATGTCGCTTTTTGATGACCGCATCAAAAGCGTGCTCGCGGATTTGGGCCACACGCCAACGGTCGACGCCGCCTATGTCACCTCCATCACCGGCGTCGTCCCGCGCCCGGCAAAGGAGAGCGTGCTGGCGAGCGCGCGTGACCTGGTGGCGAATGGGGCAGTGGTGTTGTCGTAGGCTCTCTCAGCTCCCCAGCACCCGCACCACCGTCACCAGCGGCACGAGCACGATGAGTGCGACCGCTGCGATGACGATCCAATTGTTGCGCTTGTTCACGCCGCTCTGACGGCGTCGGCGAAGCGGTCGAAGAGGTAGAAGCTGTCTTGCGGGCCGGGGCTGGCTTCGGGGTGGTGCTGCACGGAAAAGACGGGTTTGCCCTTCAGGCGGATGCCGCAATTCGTGCCGTCGAACAGGCTGACGTGGGTTTGCTCGACGGTGTCGGGCAGGCTGTCCGCGTCGACGGCGAAGCCGTGGTTCATCGAAACGATCTCCACCTTGTCCGTGGTGTGATCCATGACGGGGTGGTTGGCGCCGTGGTGGCCCTGATCCATCTTCACCGTCTTGCCGCCCAACGCAATGGCCAGCATCTGGTGGCCCAGGCAGATCCCCAGCATGGGCAGGCCGGCGTCGACCAGTTCGCGGATGACGGGGATGGCATATTCGCCGGTCGCAGCCGGATCGCCGGGACCGTTGGAGAGCACCACGCCGTCCGGGTCGAGCGCGAGAATGTCGGTGGCAGACGCCGTGCCCGGCACGACAGTCACGGCCAGACCGCTGCTCACCAGATTGCGCAGGATGTTGCGCTTCACGCCGTAGTCGATCAGCACGACCTTGCGCGCATCGGCAATCTCCGTCGATCCGTCGTTGCTCTTCGGCCAGCTCCACCGCGCCTCGCGCCAATCGAAGGGCTCATGCCCCGCCATGTCCTTGGCGAGATCCGCTCCGACCAAGCCGCTCCAATCCGACGCCTGCTTTGCCAGAGCGTCGATATCGAAATTGCCCGCTGGATCATGCGCGATGACGCCATTCGGCATGCCGTGGTCGCGGATGTGCGCGGTCAGCGCGCGGGTGTCGACGCCGGACAGGCCGATGATGTTGCGCGCGCTCAGCCATTCGCCCAGCTCTGATTGGGAGCGCCAGCTGGAGCTCGGCGTGACTTCCGCACGAAAGATCGCCCCGCGTGCGGCCGTGCGGGCGGCCTGCGTCGTCGCTTCCTCGTCCTCCTCCGTCGTGCCGGTGTTGCCGACGTGCGGGAAGGTGAAGGTGACGATCTGCGCGGCATAGGACGGGTCTGTCAGGATTTCCTGATAGCCTGTCATGGCGGTGTTGAAGCAGACTTCGCCGACCGCTTCGCCGACCGCGCCAATGCCGATGCCGTAAAACGCCTCGCCCGAAGCCAGCACGAGCACAGCCGTCGGCGCGCGGTTGGGGGTATATTCTGATGCCATGTCGGGTGTCCTAGCAGTCCGTGTTGCTAGGCCCGCCCTATGATGGATCGACGGGCCGCGCGCAACAGCTACGCGCCGCAAAGATGTGCGCGGGAGCATGGGAAAGCGGTGCATTTCGACGCTGTGACGCAACCTCTTGTCCGCGGGCGTGCCAAAGTGGTATGAACGCGCCTTAACAATAAGCCGGGCAGGTGTGGGGTCCAGCAAGTAGAGAGACTATGAGCGATACAAAGACTGTCCCGCTGCGGGACCGAATCGCGTCGGCCACCAAGACCGCCATGCGCGAAAAGGACCCGGTCCGACTGTCCACGCTGCGCTTGATGAGCGCCGCCATAAAGGACCGCGACATCGCCGCCCGCGCGCAGGACCGCTGCGGCGGCATCGACGATGCCGAGATTCTCTCCCTGCTGACCAAAATGGTGAAGCAGCGCCAAGAGGCCGCCTCGACCTATGAGGACAACAATCGCCCCGAGCTTGCCGAGCGCGAGCGCGAGGAGATCGAAGTCGTACGCGATTTCATGCCGACGCAAATGGACGCGAGCCAGATCGAGACGGCCGTGGCCAAGATCGTCGAAACCACCGGCGCGACCTGCCTGAAGGATATGGGCAAGGTCATGGGCCAGCTCAAAGGCCAATATGCGGGCCAGATCGACATGGGCAAAGCCGGCGCCGTGGTGAAACGGCATTTGTGTAGCTAGGCGAAACGTCCGGCCCTCCGAGCTTTAGCAAGCGGCTATGAACCCGCTTGCCGCTCACCCCTCATCCGCGCATACTCCGCGCATGGATGCATTTACCGAATTCGCGATGAGCGGGCTGAACCTGCTCGGCTCACTGTTTCTCTTTGTCGTCGGGCTGATCTTCTTCGGCGGCGTTGCGCTGTTCATCTATGACAAGGTGCAGACCAAGAATACGATCTGGCGAAACTACCCGGTCGTCGGCCATTTCCGGAATCTGTTCTCCACGCTGGGGGAGTTCTTCCGCCAATATTTCTTCGCGCTCGACCGCGAGGAATTGCCTTTTAACCGGGCCGAGCGGGAATGGGTCGATCATGTCTCCAAGGACGGCAAGGATGTGGTGCCGTTTGGCTCCACCAAAGTGTTCGAGCCGGGCATGCCTTTGTTCGCCAATGGGCTATTTCCCAAGCTGGACGACGAGGAAAAGGTGCTGCCGCCCTTCATCATCGGGCCGGACACGAGACATCCCTATCAGCCGACGAGCTTCTTCAACATTAGCGCCATGAGCTATGGCTCGCTGTCTGCGCCGGCGATCCAGGCGCTGTCCCACGGGGCGGAAATGGCGGGTTGCTATCTCAACACGGGGGAGGGCGGCGTGTCGCCCTACCACACCGAAGGGGGCTGCGATCTGGTCTACCAGCTCGGCACGGCCAAGTTCGGTGCACGCAATGACGACGCCACGCTGAACGAGGACAAGCTCGCCAAGATCTGCGAAAACCCCAACGTCAAGATGATCGAAATCAAGCTGAGCCAGGGCGCCAAGCCCGGCAAGGGCGGCATCCTCCCGGCGGCAAAAGTGTCTGCCGAGATCGCGGAAATCCGCGGCATACCGGAAGGCCAGAGCGCGCTGTCGCCCAACCGTCATGTCGATGCGGGCAATCCTGACGAACTGCTCGACCTGATCGATAAGGTGCGCCGCGTCTCGGGTCGCCCGACCGGTATCAAATTCTGCATGGGGCAGGTGCAGCCGATACAGGAGCTGATCGACACCATCCTCGCGCGCGGTGCGGCGTCCGCGCCTGACTATATCGCGATCGACAGCGGCGATGGCGGCACGGGCGCAGCGCCCATGCCGCTGATCGACAGCACCGGGATGCTGATCGAGGACAGCTTGCCGCTGCTCCACGATATGCTGGTCGCAGCCGGCCTGCGCGAGCGCATCAAGATCATCGCGTCCGGCAAGCTCATCACCTCTGCCGAAGTCGCCTGGGCGATGTGCGTGGGGGCCGACATGATCAACAATGGCCGCGGCTTCATGTTTTCGCTGGGCTGTATCCAGGCTCTGAAATGCGATAAGAACACCTGTCCGACCGGCATCACGACGCATGACAAGCGGCTGCAACGCGGGCTCGATCCATCCAACAAGGCCGTGCGCGTGCGCAATTACGTGAAGACCCTGCAAGAGGAAGTCGAGATGATCGCCCATGCCTGCGGCGTCGATCACCCGCGCCAGCTGGGCCGCGAACATTTGCTCATCATGCAATCTTCGGGTCGGACGCGTCCCTTCGAGAAAGCGTGGGATCC
>CALDUL010000084.1 GCA_937923575.1 uncultured Algimonas sp. | reverse complement strand
GCTGATCTGGTCACGTTCCGGCAGATATTGCACCATACCGAGCGCACGTCCGCGCGGAATGATTGTCGCCTTATGGATCGGCAAGCTGCCTTCCATGTTGAGGCCGACAATCGCATGTCCGGCTTCGTGATAGGCTGTGTTTTCACGCTCTTCATCCGTCATGGACAGTGTGCGTCGCTCCGCGCCCATCAAGACTTTATCCCGCGCATCTTCAAATTCGCGCTGCGTGATCTTGAGCTTATTACGACGCGCTGATAGCAGAGCCGCCTCATTGACAAGGTTCATCAAATCTGCGCCGGAAAAGCCCGGCGTACCCCGCGCAACATAAGACACTTTCACATCGGCCGCGATGGGCTTGCCCTTCATGTGGACCTCGAGGATTTTTTCGCGGCCCTGAATGTCGGGGTAAGGCACTTCAATTTGGCGATCAAAACGACCCGGACGCAGCAGCGCCTTATCCAGCACATCCGGACGGTTCGTTGCGGCAATAATGATAATGCCTTCATCGCCCTCAAACCCGTCCATTTCGACGAGGAGCTGGTTCAAGGTTTGTTCGCGCTCTTCGTGTCCGCCGGATGTTCCGACGCCGCGGTGACGGCCAACGGCGTCAATTTCATCAATAAAGATAATGCACGGCGCTTGCTTACGCGCTTCTGCGAACATTTCGCGCACGCGGGATGCACCCACACCGACAAACATTTCGACAAAGTCAGAGCCGGAAATCGTGTAGAACGGGACGCCCGCCTCACCCGCAACGGCGCGGGCGAGTAATGTCTTACCAGTCCCGGGAGGGCCAACGAGCAAAGCACCCGTCGGGATACGTGCACCCAACCGGGTAAACCGCGTTGGGTCTTGCAGGAACTCCACAACCTCTTTCAAATCTTCTTTCGCCGCCTCCACGCCCGCAACATCATCAAAGGTTTTGCGCTGTGAGTTTTCGGTTAAGAGCTTTGCCTTGGACTTGCCAAAGCTCATCGCGCCGCCGCGACCACCGCCCTGCATATTGCGGAAGATGAAGAAAAACAGACCCACCAGGATCAGCAGCGGCAGCAGGTTCAGCAGCAGGCTGCTCCAGACGGACGGCTCACGCACTTCAGCATAGTCGAACTCGACGCCGCCTTCGGATGCGATTTCGGCCGTCCGATCGTTGAACAGCTTCGGGATATTGACCTGGTATTCGTCGCCATTGGACAGCTTGCCGGTCATGATGCCCTTGTCACCATCAATCAGCGCGCTCGCGACATTGCCCTGATCCACTTCCTGCTCCCATGTGGAGAAGGTCATTTCGTCGGCCTGCGGCCCCGCATTCATGCCGCCCTGCGACAGGCTGAACACGATCAGGATCAGCGTGATGATCACCGCCCAGACGGCGATCTGACGCGCGTTATTCTGGGGCGGCGGTGTCTTTTTCTCGGACATAGGGAATCCTGCAAATAGTGACTGGCTCAACACATAAGCGCTGCGCGGTTAAAAGCCAGCATGCGAGGTGTCACAATGGCCGATCTTTAACGTCGCACTTCACATTACGTGCCAGAGGCGGGCTCGGCGGCATGTGCGATGCGCTCTGCCACCAGATTTCGCACACGGACGTCGCGCCCGAACAGGATTCGAAAGCCGATATGGCGTCCGCGGCGCTCTGGATTGATGACGCCGCTGCGGCCGCTGATCAGAAAGCGTCCATCCCAGACGGTGGGCTCTGGCGTGATGTCGGTGCGCACGGCTGTGGCCTGCAGACCGCCGTCGCGGCGACCGGTCATGGCGACAGGATCGCGCGATAGCGTCAGCCGCGCGCCGTCCCACTCGCCGATCGTCCCGCAACCCATCGCGACGGGCGTGCCGTCGATCAGTCGCTCGCGCGCGGCGCGCAAACGGGAACGATCGACAGGACCTTGCTGACCACCGACGATCGGCACGAGCGTGGAGAGCGCATCGAGCGGCGCGAGCGCGCTCAGGCTCAGCTGCCCCTCGTGGGTCATGCTGTGCCCGTCCAGCACAGCTCGCAATCGCACGCGCTCGGTCTCTCGGCCCGCTGCCATCTGTTCGGCCAGTGACAACAGCACGGCACGCCGCTCCGGATCCCCAGCTAGCTCGCGGCGCACACGGATGCGCTCGAAGTCACTATTCTGATTGCTCGGATCTTCGATGGGCTCGAGCTTGCCCAGCGAGCCCCGCAGCTCTTCGCGCGACAGGCCAAGTACGGGGCGCACAAGCGTCACACCGGCCAGCGCAGGCCAGACCGGCGCATATTGGCGTGCGCTCATGCCGGATGCACCGCGCCAGCCGGAACCGCGCGCAATTCGCATCTGCACAGTCTCCGCCTGATCATCGGCGTGGTGAGCGGTAACCAGTTGAGTGATGCCCTTGGCGCGGCACCATGCGCCCATCAGGCCGTAGCGCGCCTCCCTGGCCTGTTGCTGCACGCCGCTGTCGATATCGCCATGCTCCCAGCGGAAGACGGAGACGGCACGATCAAGCTTTCCCGCCAGCTTGCGTGCGCGTTCGGCTTCAGCGGCGGAGCCTTCCCTGAGCGCGTGATCAACGTGGAGCACGCCGCGCAGGAGCGGGTCACTCTTTAGCCGCGCGAGCAGAGCAAGGCTGTCGCCACCGCCAGAAAATGCAAGTGCGTAGGGTTGGCCTTCGGCAAAGGCCGTCTCATCGATGCCAGCCCGGTGGGGGCGGCTCAGCACCCGGTTCGCGCGGCTTCGCGAGCCGCCTTGTCGCGCGCGGTTTGCGGGGCATTCGGGAACTGACCGCCAAAGGCCGCGAGCGCGGCACAGGCTTCCGCAGCCTGTCCGGTCTCGCGAAGCGCAGCCGCCAGCTTGATCATAGCGTCAGGCGCTTTTGGGCCAGCATCCGCGACCTTCAGCGAGTTTATATAGGCATCGGCCGCCGCATTGTGCTGCCCGCGAACATAGAGCGACTCGCCGAGCCAGTACCAGGTCTCGCCAAGATCCGACGCGCCCGGATTGAACTGTACATATTGGCGAAGGGCGGACTCGGCGCCCGCATAGTCGCCCTCGCGCAGGCGTTGGACGCCGATTTCGCCAAGCTTCGTTGCGTCATTGGCGTCGGTCCCTTGCGCGGGTGGTAGGGTAAAGTCCTGCGTCGTGGCGGACGGCGCCGGCGGCAGGGCGGAGATGGTGCTCGGTCCGCCGACATAGCTGTCGTCCACGCGCGGCTCGGGACGTGCCCCCTGTTCGGACGCGACCAGATCGACAGCATCGAGGTGAATTTTCATACGCGTGGCGAGCGTCTGCAATTCGCGAATGTCAGACTCCAGCGCATCGATACGCGCGTCCTTGGCATCGCGGTCGTAGGTCACCTGCTCGATTTCGCCTCTGAGGGTGCGCATGGTGCGCTCCAGCGTATCGATACGGCCCATCAGGCGCTCTGCCGCAGGATCGCCGGTGAGCATGCGCGACTCGAGCCGCTCCACGCGCTCGGCCAAAGCGGCATTCTGCGCCGCGAGTTCGGCTTTACTTTGTGCATGGGCAGGCGCAGCGCCGGCCATCAGTGCAGCGAGCATGGCAGTAGACAGCAGATGTTTCATAGCCGGACCTTAACGATGCCCCCCAGCCCGCGCACTTTAAGAAAACGCCATCAATGTAAACGCGCCATTAAAGGCGCGATCAGAAGGCGGTTCGCCAGTTCGCCTAGCTCTGGCCGAAGGCGCGTAGATTAGTGAAGCCATTGCGATTGCGCGACCAGCCGGCCTCGCTGGAACGCCCGTCGATCGGCCGCTCCTTGCCGTAGCTGACGGTCGTCAGGCGGTCGGGCGAGACTCCCTGGCTGACGAGGAACGCCTTCACACTATCAGCACGGCGCGCGCCGAGCGCGAGGTTATATTCCCGCGTGCCACGCTCATCGGCGTGACCCTCAACAATAGCGGTGAACTCGGGATAGCTGTTCAGCCAATTGGCCTGTCGACGCAGCGTGTCGCGCGCGTCGTTTGACAGCTGGTAACGATCATAGCCGAAGAAAACACGCGGCTCTCCGCCACTTTGAAAGGCAAAATCCTCGACCGATCCGGGAATAGGCGCGTTCGGGTCTATCGTCGGCGGCTGGATTGTCGGCGGTGCGATGACTTGCGGCGGCGCGGGTTCTGGCTCCTGTTGCACGAAAATCTCAGGTTGAGGCGCTGGGCGCTCGACCACTTCGGGTTCCGGCACCGGCTTTGTCGCGCAAGCTGCGAGCACCAGAACGGCCGCGCTCATGGCGAATGTCTTCTTGATGACGGTCATTTGATCGTCTCCTATTTTGCGTCCCACCCTAAATTCTCACTGAGCACAAGGGCATCTGAAATAGTCTTGGGGCACAAATGTGGCATCGGAAAGTGAAATCTATTCCAAAAGGGCGGACCACGCTGGATCGGTCGCTTGGCCCGGGGTGTCGATCCGCTTTAGATTGCGACCCGTCAAATCTACGGACCAGAGCTCCGATTTGCCGTTGGTGCCGCGCGTTTCCTTGGTGAAGATGATGACGCGACCATTGGGCGACCAGCTGGGCATATCGACCGACCAGTCATCGGTCAGGATTCGCATGTTCTTGCCGTCAGGGTCCATCACGCCGATGGCGAATTTGCCCTTGTTCTGCCGTACGAAGGCGATCTTGTCGCCCCGCGGCGACCAGACGGGTGAGTTGAAGCGGCCATCGCCAAAGCTGATCCGCTTGGCGCCGGACCCGTTGGCATTCATGGTGTAGAGCTGCGGCGTGCCCCCGCGGTCGCTTTGGAAAACGATGCGCTTGCCGTCTGGACTATAGCTGCCGGACACGTCGATGCCTGGATCCGTCGTCAGTCGCTTGGTCGAGCGCGACCGGAGGTCCATGGCATAAAGGTCCGAATTCCCGTCCTTCACCATGGTCAGGATCAGCTGCGAGCCGTCCGGCGAGAAACGCGGCGCGAAGGTCATGCCGGGAAAGCTGCCCAGCCTTTCGCGGCGACCCGTGTTGATGTCGAGCATATAGACCTGCGCGGGCAGTGTCTCATAGCTCATATAGGTGACCGTCTGGCTCGCGGGGTCGAACCGCGGGCTGATGACAAGATCAGAGCCACCGAGCAGATATTGAGGATTGTGGCCGTCGCTATCCATAACGGCGAGACGTTTGGTGCGGTTGGTCTTTGGCCCACGCTGATCGACAAAGACGATCCGCGAGTCGAAATAACCCTCCTCGCCTGTCAGCGCTGTATAGATCGCATCGGACGCCTTGTGGGCCGTGCGGCGCCAGTTCTCATTGGACGTCGAAAAGCGAATGCCCTTCAGTTGCTTGCCCGCAAAAACGTCCCAGAGGCGAAACTCGACCCGCACCTTGTCCGGCCCGTCGCGCACGATGCGACCAGAGGCGAGCGCATCCGCCTTGATGATGCGCCAGTCAGCAAAGGTCGGCTCGTAATCGATATCGGTCTGCGTTTCGAGGAAGCTTGCCGGATCGAGCGCGCGGAATAGGCCCGAGCGTTCCAGATCGGCGCGAATGACGTCGGCGATCTGACGACCAAGTTCCGCCGTTTGCGGGTCTGTGCCGATAAAATCGGGCACGGCAATCGGCACGGGGTCGATATTGCCTTGGGTAATGTCGACTTCGATCTGGGCGCTCGCAGGTGTAGCGAGGCCGAGCGTCGCGAAACTCGCGCTGGCGGCGAGCACAGTCAGAAAAATTCGCGTCATAGGGAGCGCTCTACAGCTTCGGACGGAAGTTTAAAATCAGCGATTCCCACTGATCGAACTTCTCCTCCGGGAGGAAATCGTAAGGCGCACATTTGGTCACGGCCTGAACAGCGCGCATTTCAGCGACGTCCCAGAAGGCGTTGCCGGGCGCGCGGCGGCGCTGTGCCGCGCGGTCGATGACTTTTACGTCGCGCACGAAACCGCCGGGCAGCATATCGACCTGCAAGCGCACGACCAGCAGCTCCAAATCGGCGGCGTCCGCTGGCATACGCCAGCATCTGTACATAGCCGTTTGGAGAGCGTTGAGTTCCGACACCGTCATCTTCGTGCCCGTGCCGATGCCCTCGCGCGCGCGGTCGGCATAGACGAGGCGCTCCTCATCCGCCTCCGTCGCCTGTTGCGTATTGGCAGTCGTCGAAACGTCCTTGCGCTTGTCTATGAGGGTGGAAATGCGGTCCAGATCAAAGACGGGTTTGGCCTCGACCACCTTTTCCGGCTCAGGCTCGACCTCATCATCAGGCTCAGCTTCGGGCGGCACGACGGGTTCGGGGACCGACTCTTCATCCGGTGCGATGCGCGTTTCGTCCGCTTCCTCCGCGGCATTATCAGCAGCTGTCAGAACCTGCATCGGCTCTTCCGGTTCCGGCTCCATGGCGGGCTCGGGCTTGACCTTGGGCGGTTCGATAGCCGCGCGAATATCCGTAACATCGGCGATCGACACCAGCGTGACAGGCACGATCTGCCCCTCTTCCAGCGGCTTGGCGTTGGAAAACGCAATGGATCCGCCCCACAGCACGGCGGCGTGGAGCCCCAGTGATATGGGCAATCCCGCGCGCATTACTGGCTGATTGGATCCGTCGAAAGGTTCAGGTTGGAAAAGCCCGCGGCGTTGATCCGCGCCATGACCTGCATGACGGAACCGTAGTCGGAATTCTCGTCGCCGCGCAGCACAATGCGCTCGTCATAGCCCGCATCCGCTACGGCCACGAGCTTGGCGACCAGCTCTTCCATCGGCACCACTTCTTCCTGCAGATAGACGAGTCCTTCGGCGTCGACCGTGATGGTCAGCGGTTCGTTCTGGCTCGGCAGGGCCTTGGCGTCGGTCTTGGGCAGGTCGATCGGCACACCGACAGCCAAGAGCGGAGCCGCCACCATGAAGACAATCAGCAGCACCAGCATGACGTCGACAAGCGGCGTAACGTTGATATCCGCATTGAGCCCACTGCCGTGCACACGCCTGCGCCCGGAACCGCTGCGACGACCGCCTGCGCTGATATTGACGCCCATCCTTACGCGCCCTTGTTCAGCTTGCGCGACAGGATTGCGGAGAGCTCGTCCGCATAGCCTTCCAGCCGCGCACCGTAGCGCTCCAGATCGGCGCGGTAGAGGTTGTAAAACACGAGCGCCGGGATAGCCGCAATCAGGCCGAGCGCGGTGGCGAAAAGCGCTTCGGCAATGCCCGGAGCCACGACCGAAAGGTTCGTATTATTGCTTGCCGCAATGGCGCGGAAGGCGTTCATGATACCCCAGACGGTCCCGAACAGACCGACGAACACGCTCGCCGATGCGACGGTCGCCAGCACCGGCATGCCGCGCTCCGCCTTGCCCAACTCGCGGTTGATGACGAGGTTCATGACGCTGTCGATGCGTTCGTGGGTGGCGCTCTCCGCCCCGATGCGGGTGACGGTCCCGGTCTCATTGTATTCGCGCATGGCGGCGGCGAAGACGCGGGCCATGGGGTCTCGCGTGTCATTGCCCAGCGCGGCGGACAATTCGTCCAACGTGCGGCCGGACCAGAAGGTGTCCTCGAAATCGGTCGCCCGTTTTTTCAGCATGTAGAACATGATGAATTTGTCGATGGCCACCACCCAGCTCCACAGCGAGGCCAGCGCCAGGAGAATCATCACCCCTTTCACAACCCAGTCGGCACGAAGAAAAAGCGACCAGAACGAAAAATCACCGACCGACGAGGGGTCGAGCGCGGCTTGGAAGAGGTTGATCGTAATGCTCACAGCGGGGTGTCCTTCGGTCGGTCTGCTCGCCTATTGGGCGTGTCAGCACCGGATATTCAAGTTACGGCTCTGTCAGTCGGCGTTCACCACGTTTTAAGAAAGAAAGTCTTAACCACCTCTCTCGACACGCCTAGGGGGCAGCAATAAGGCACCCCCTCACCTCGCGCCCGCAATGGGTCATGCGACGGCCCAAATTTAGACCCGCTCTTACGGCAGTCTGGGGCCAACTACCGTCATCGGAGACACCATGCGCTTTACTCCTATTGCTGCCCTGTTCGGCTCGCTCGCCCTCGCAGCCTGCAACACTGTGCCCGATCCAATCCCGGAGCCTATCGTTGTCGAGGTACCGCCATTGGAGACCTGCACTCCAATCAGCGCCCTGACCCGCGTCGTCATCCCAGCGAAAACGCAGACATTCATCGCCATCACCGAGATCGAAAACCCGCCCTATGAGCCGATCCAGAAAAAAGAAACGCAGGTCCGTGAAATCGAGCCCGAGCGCGTGATCTTCGTCGATAGCGCAAACCGCGAAGTTACCGATATCTGCGACGCGGAGATCAACCCGTCGGGCATGACCGAAGGGGGCTGATCCAGGCGGTCTCGCGCTACCGCGCCAGCTTGCGCATATCCTGCGCATGGATGTACCGGTTTCCGCCGCTATCCTTGCACGCGCCCGCAAAGCGCAATCCGTTGTCGCGCAAGATATCGCGATAGCGGGACCATCCCAGCGACTGGAGCCTCCGCCCGGTCAGCACATCGTCCCATCGGTGGCGCTGCGCCGGGACCGTGAACAGCAATCGTCCGCCCGGTTTCAGCGCCCTTGCCATGCGGGCGAGCAGTGCGACCTGTTCGTCCGCGTCGAAGAAAAACAGCAATCCGATCATCACCACGGCATCGAAGCCGCGCTCGAATAGCGCGCTGTCACGCACATCCTCACAGCGGACCTCGGCTTTCGGCAGGAGCTCTGCATAACGCGCGGCGAGTGTCGGTGCGCTGTCGATCCCATGCAGTCGGATGTCATGCTTGCTCAGCACCCAGCCCACCGGGAAGCCGTGACCGCAGCCGAGATCCAGCACATCCGCGCCTGGCCGCAGATAGCGCCGCGACCAGTGTTCCAGCACGTCCGCCCCGATCCCGCTGCGCGCCTCCATGAAGCGCGCGGCGTGTGACTCATAGCTGGTATCGCGCCGTGACACGCTAGTGCGTCGCGGGCGTCCCCTCGCCTGTCGGCGACGTTCCACCCAGCATCAAGCCGGACAATTGTGCTGCGTCAGCTTCGGTCCAGTCGATCGCTTCGGGGGCAGAGGTCAGAGCGTGTTTCAGCACGTCATCGACCGCGCCCACTGGAATGACAGTCAGCGCATCGAGCACGTTGTCCGGAATATCGGCGAGGTCTTTCTCGTTCTCTTCCGGGATCAGCACGGTTTTCACACCGCCGCGCAAAGCCGCGAGCAGCTTCTCCTTCAGCCCGCCAATCGGCAGGACGCGGCCGCGCAGCGTGACCTCGCCCGTCATAGCCACGTCGGAGCGCACAGGGATACCGGTCAGCACGGACACCATCGCCGTGACCATGGCAATGCCGGCGCTCGGCCCGTCCTTCGGTGTGGCGCCTTCTGGCACATGAACATGGATATCGCGGGAGCGGAATTCGCGCGGGCTTATGCCGAGCTCGGGCGCTCGCGCCTGAACGTAAGAGTTCGCCGCCGAGATCGACTCCTTCATCACGTCCTTCAGATTGCCCGTGACCGTCATCTTGCCGCGGCCCGACATGGAGACCGCTTCGATCGTCAGCAAGTCGCCGCCGACGCTGGTCCAGGCCAGTCCCGTGACTACGCCGATACGGTCTTCCGTGTCTGTCCGGCCAAAGCGGTGCTTCTGCACGCCGAGGAGGTCACCGATATTCTCGGCTGTCACGGCAACGGATGTCGCCTCCTTCTTGATGATCAGTGTCAGCGCCTTGCGGGCCAAACGCGCGATCTCTCGCTTGAGCGAGCGCACACCGGCTTCGCGCGTGTAGTAGCGGATGATGGCGCGCACGGCCTCGTCCGAGACCGAGAACTCTTTCTTCTTCAGCCCGTTTTCCTTGACCTGCTCCGGAATCAGGTGGCGGCGCGCGATCTCGACCTTCTCGTCTTCCGTGTAGCCGGGAATGCGGATAATCTCCATCCGGTCGAGAAGCGGCTGCGGCATGTTCAGGCTGTTGGCGGTGGTGATGAACATGACGTCGGACAGGTCGTAATCCACGTCCAGATAATGATCGTTGAAGGTGTCGTTCTGTTCCGGGTCGAGCACTTCAAGCAGAGCCGCAGATGGATCACCGCGGTGGTCAGAGCCCATCTTGTCGATCTCGTCGAACAGGAAGAGCGGGTTGGTGTAGCTCGCTTTCTTCATCGACTGGATAACGCGGCCCGGCATGGAACCGATATAGGTCCGGCGGTGGCCGCGAATCTCGCTCTCGTCGCGCACGCCGCCGAGCGACACGCGCACGAACTCACGACCCGTCGCCTTCGCCACAGACTTGCCCAGCGAGGTCTTGCCGACGCCGGGAGGGCCGACGAGGCAAAGGATCGGGCCCTTCACCCTTTTGGTGCGCGTCTGCACGGCGAGGTGTTCGATGATGCGGTCTTTGACCTTGTCGAGACCGTAGTGATCCTTGTCGAGAATGGCCTGCGCCTTGGCGAGGTCCTTCTGCACACGCTTCTTCTTGCCCCACGGGACAGATAGCATCCAGTCGATATAGTTGCGCGAGACATTGGCCTCCGCACTCATCGGGCTCATCTGCTTGAGCTTTTTGATCTCCTTGGTGAGCTTCTCGCGCGCCTGCTTGGTGAGCTTGGTCTTTTCGAGCTTTTCGGTCAGCTCGCCGATCTCGTCCGTCTCGTCATTACCGAGCTCGGTCTTGATCGCCTTCATCTGCTCATTGAGGTAGTATTCGCGCTGAGTCTTTTCCATCTGGCGTTTCACGCGGCCGCGGATCTTTTTCTCGACCTTGAGAACGCTGGTTTCGCCGCCGATGACATCCATGATCTTGGACAAGCGGTCGGCCGGGTCGGCCGTCTCCAACAACTCCTGTTTGGACGCCAGGTCCGCGCCGAGATGGACTGCGACCGTATCAGCAAGTTTGGACGGGTCTTTGGTGTCGACAACGGATGACACGACCTCATCCGCGATACGTTTGTTGACCTTTCCGAAGTCGGCAAAAGCATCGCGCACGTCCCGCGACAGGGCCAGCGCGCGCTTGCGATCTGTTTTCTCATCGACGGGCGTAATGGCGGCTTCGGTATAGCCTTCGGCGTCACGTAACGCATTGAGCGTCGCACGCGATTGTCCCTCGACCAGCACACGCACGGTGCCGTCCGGCAGCTTCAGCAGCTGCATGATCTTGGCCACACAGCCGACCGCAAACAGGTCATCGGCGCCCGGTTCGTCCACCCCCGCGTCGCGCTGCGTCAGCAGGAAGATCTGCTTTTCCGCCGCCATGACTTCTTCGAGCGCCTTGATCGACTTTTCGCGGCCGACGAATAGCGGCACCACCATGTGCGGAAACACGACTATGTCGCGCAGCGGAAGGACGGGAAGCGTCTGGGATTCGGGGGTCGTGGTCATAAGTTTAAAGGTGGGATGCGCTGGCGATGAGCGCAAGGCCGAGCGGCATATGGCGCGGGCGAAAAACGCCGCTGTAGCCCTGCTCGACGAGTATGTTCTGCCCGTTGGCCAAGAAAAAACCCCAGCTCTGAGAGCCGGGGCTGGTTAAAGGCTCGATTGAGCACTTTTATCGGAGGGGACTAACCCGCCTTATCGGCCTGCTTCTCCGCGTAGATCAGCAAGGGTGTCGCCTCGCCGTTGCCTTCGACGACTTCGCCGTTGATCACGACTTCCTCGACGCCGTCATAGCTCGGCAGATCGTACATGGTATCCAGCAGGATACCTTCCATGATCGAGCGCAGGCCACGCGCACCGGTTTTACGGGCCAGTGCTTTCTTGGCGATGGCCTTTAGCGCGTCCTCGGAGAAGGTCAGCTTGACGCCCTCCATATCGAACAGGGTCTGATACTGCTTCACCAGCGCGTTCTTCGGCTCGGTCAGAATTGTGATCAGCGCGTCCTCATCAAGGTCTGTCAGTGTCGCGATGACAGGCAGACGGCCAATGAATTCAGGGATCAGGCCGAACTTCTGCAGGTCTTCGGGCTGCACGCCGCGCAAGATGTCGCCGATGCGGCGATCGTCTTCATCCTTCACGCGGCCACCGAAGCCGATGCTCGCCTGATCGCCGCGATTGGCAATAACCTTGTGTAGGCCCGCAAATGCGCCGCCAACGACAAAAAGGATGTTCGTCGTGTCGACCTGCAGGAATTCCTGCTGCGGATGCTTGCGGCCACCCTGTGGGGGAACGGACGCAACCGTGCCTTCCATGATCTTGAGCAGCGCCTGCTGCACGCCCTCGCCAGACACGTCGCGTGTGATGGACGGATTGTCGGACTTGCGCGAAATCTTGTCGACCTCGTCAATATAGACGATGCCGCGCTGCGCACGCTCGACATTGTAGTCGGCGCTCTGCAGCAGCTTCAGGATGATGTTCTCCACGTCTTCGCCAACATAGCCGGCTTCGGTCAGCGTCGTCGCGTCGGCCATGGTGAACGGCACATCGAGAATGCGGGCCAAAGTCTGGGCCAGCAGTGTCTTACCGCAGCCCGTTGGACCAACCAGCAGGATGTTGGATTTCGCCAGCTCGACCTCAGGGTTGGTCGCGGCGTGGTTCAGACGCTTGTAGTGATTGTGCACGGCGACCGAGAGCACGCGCTTGGCGTAGCCTTGGCCAATCACATAGTCGTCGAGGATTTCACAGATTTCCTTGGGAGTCGGAACGCCTTCCTGACCCTTGGCCAGCGAGGTTTTCCCCTCCTCCTTGATGATGTCCATGCAAAGCTCGACACATTCGTCACAGATGAACACGGTCGGACCCGCGATCAGCTTGCGCACTTCGTGCTGGGACTTGCCGCAGAACGAGCAGTAAAGCGTGTTCTTGGACTCGGTCGTGTTCTTCGTCATTCTTAATGCCCGCCTGTGATAGCGAACTCCCTGCAAAGCGGATGCCGACTGCTCCCACATCCCCTGGAAAAGGCAGCATAACCGCGATTCGACGCGCAAAAGGTTAAGTGCGTCGCATTAAAGTCATAGGACTCGTTTTTTTGGAGCGTTGCAAGCCCGGATGTAGTCCGAGATGCAGCAAGCCCGACTGCCAAGGACAGCCGGGCTATGCTCAGTTTAATCTTGGCGAAAGCGCCTAGTCTTCTTCGCCGCGGGACACGTAAACGTGATCGACGAGGCCGAAGTCCTTGGCCTCTGCAGCGGTCATGAAGTGATCGCGATCGAGCGTTTTTTCGATCGTCGCGTATTTCTTGCCAGTGTGCTTGACGTAAATCTCGTTCAGGCGCTTCTTCATGGCGAGGATGTCGTTGGCGTGGCGCTGGATATCGGACGCCTGGCCGCGGAAACCACCGGACGGCTGGTGCACCATGATCCGCGCATTCGGCAGGGCGACGCGCATGTCCGGCTCACCCGCGCAGAGCAGCAGCGAACCCATGGAGGCAGCTTGGCCGATGCAGACCGTCGAGACCGGGCATTTGATATATTGCATGGTGTCGTAGATCGCCATGCCCGCCGTCACGACGCCGCCTGGCGAATTGATATACATGCTGATCTCTTTCTTGGGATTCTCGGACTCCAGAAAGAGAAGCTGAGCGCAAATGGACGAGGACATGTTGTCCTCGACCGGGCCGGTCAGGAAGATGATGCGGTCACGCAGCAGGCGCGAATATATGTCGAAAGCACGTTCACCGCGCGAAGACTGCTCGACGACAGTCGGGATGAGGTAGTTATTCAGCTGGTCAACTGGATCGTACATGGGAAACCTTTGGTGGGATGTTTGAGGTCATAGATGGAGGCACGGAGTCGGCGGTGCAAGGGGGAATGGTGGGCTTGGTTAAGTGCGGTTGGACGTTACGGGGTGCGGCGAATCGGTAAAATTTGCTGCCTACCCACCGCCGCCTGTTGCCGACTCGATCGGCAGGTCCATGACCGGGCAACTCGGTTCATGCTCGCGAGCGGTTCATACAGGCCAATGCGCTAGAAACGCGAAAGCCCGCCGAGGGGCGGGCTTTGTGGCGAATTGGCGCTTCGTTAGGGATCGGCTGCGGGAGAGCGGTGGCTCTCCTTCATCGGTTCTCCAAAACAGATCGGAGGATCGACAGACCCCTTCGGGGCAGACCCTACCGGGCTGACGATCCTAAATCATCGGGTCTTCTTCGAACAGCTTCTCGCGCTTGACCTTTTTGTCCTTCACCTCGGCCTTCTCCGTGATCAGGTCGACGACCTTCTCTTCGTAGATCGGGGCGCGGAGCTGGGCGAGAGCCTGCGGGTTTTTCTGATAGAACTCGATGACCTGCTGCTCCTGACCGGGATAGCGGCGGGCTTCGGCGATGAGGGCGCCTTGTAGCTCTTCATTGGAGATGTTCACGTCCGCCTTCTGGCCCATTTCGGCCAGCACAAGACCGAGGCGCACGCGGCGTTCGGCGATCTTCCGGTAGTCGGCTTCGAGTTGCTCATCAGACTTGGCAGCATCGTCTTCGTCGAGCTGTCCCGCGTCCTTCTCGGCTTTTACCTGGTTCCAGATGTTCTCGAATTCGGCCGCGACCATGCCCGGTGGCAGCTCGAACTCGTGCTTGCTGTCCAGCTCATCGAGGATGGCACGTTTCAGCTTCATCTTGGACTGGCCTTCCAGCTCGGCTTCCATCTGCTCGCGCAGTGCTTTTTTCAGCGCCTCGAGGTCTTCCATGCCGAACTTCTTTGCCATGTCGTCGTCCATGACGGCTTCGGTCTCGCCTTGGACTTCGTGGACCTTGGTCTTGAAGACCGCGTCCTTGCCGGCGAGGTTGGCTGCCTGGTAATCCTCCGGGAAGGTCACTTTCACGTCCTTCTCGTCGCCCGCTTTGACGCCGATCAGCTCGTCCTCGAAACCGGGGATGAACGTACCGGACCCCAGCACCAGCTGGTGGCCTTCCATGGCACCGCCATCGAATTCCTCTCCGTCGATGGAACCGACGAAGTCGATCAGCACGGCGTCGCCCTTCTTGGCTTTCGCAGTCTTGGCCTTCTTCTTGTAGGATTTCTGGGAGCTGGCGAGCTCCTTGAGGCGCTCCTCGACTTCCTCGTCCTTCAGCTCGGTAACGAGACGGGTGAACTTCATGGAGGACGGGTCGGCCGGCTCGAACTCGGGGATCGACTCGACGGTCATGTAATATTCGAGATCGGCTTTGCCCTTGGTGACGTCTTCGCCGTTGGCGCGCAGGTCGATTTTCGGCTGGCCGGCAGGGCGCAGCTTGTTGTCGTTGATGGCCTTCTGGCTGCTCTCGTTCAGCGTCTCGTTGACGATGTCGGACATAATGCTCTGGCCGAACATCTTGCGGATGTGAGCAACAGGCACTTTGCCGGGGCGGAAGCCCTTCAGGCTTACCTCGGGCTGCATTTCCTTGATCTTGGCTTCCAGCTTGGCAGACAAATCTTCCTTGGGCACCGTGACCTGGTATTTCTTGGTCAAGCCTTCGGCTTCGAGTTCCTTGATTTCCATCGGACGCTTCCATTGGAGTTGAGCCCGAGCCGACCATAAGATGGCTGCGGCGAGTGCTCTGTTGGTGTTAGAATTTCGCGGCGCTATGCCAGAGCGCACCCGGACCCGCAACATCCCATCCATGCGCTGCGCAGCCATATTTCAGCGCAGTCATCCGACGCTGCCTGTAAACGGTTATGGCGCATTAACATAATGATGCGCAAAGCGACCGCATGAGCGCCGCCGCTGCCACGACCAAGCCCCCTCGCCGCCCGAGCCTGTAATGGACGGCATGATGGATCCCAGCTGGCTGCTCTACGTCGGCATCTTCCTCGGACCTTTCGTGCAGGAAGACGCCGCCGTCATCGCGGCTGCCTCCCTCTCAGCAGCCGATGCAGCCCATTTTCCCGGCATATTTCCGGTCATTCTGTTCGGGCTATTCCTCAGCGACATTTGGAAATACTGGATCGGACGCGCGGCCCACACCAGCTCGCGCGCACGCGACTATGCGGACCGCGGGCATGTGGTGGACTTTGGCGACCGGGTGAATCGCAATTTGTTAAAGACCCTGCTGGCCGCCCGCTTTCTGCCGCTGGCGCGCATCCCGGTCTATGTGGCCTGCGGCTATTTCAAGGTGAGCTACGCCAAATTCTGCGCCCTGATCTTTGCGACCGCCCTGCTCTATTGCACCGTCATCTTCGCGCTCTGCCACGGATTGGGCGAGCTGTTCGGCGACCGAATCGAATTGATCATGGGATCACTCGCCGTGATCGTGATCGGCGTGGTGGGCGCAGCCTACTCCGTCAGGCGTTGGAGGAAGCGCGAGAGCTAGATCTCACCCGTCAGCGCGTTTTGCTCCAGCCATGTCACGATGTCTTGCAGCGCGGCGTCATTGGCCTTCTCCATGGCCTGCACGATCTCGGACACATTGATGGCGTCAGAGCGCACGGTCTGGCGGGTAACATAGGTCGACAGCAGCGTGCGGTCGGCCGCATTGGCGAGCGTCGCCGTATATCGCACAACAGCCAAGGGCGGGTTGGTCTGCCCCTGATCGAACTGGGCTTCGAAATTTTTGATGGTCAGGTGAACGCGCGTCTGTGTCCGTGTACCCGCAGCCGGCCCAACACCGACGATAGAGCGCGAACGCGACATGGCATCGATTAGCCCGTCCTGGACCATCAGCGGAATAGTCTCCGGAAAGCGGGCCTTGGCGGCGGTCGCCAGCCGGCGTCCGTCGGGCGAGACGATGATGGACTTGGTATTGAAGACAGTCGTCGCGGATGGACGGTCGACGCGAATGACCGCAGCGTCCGCATCTGGCTGTACGCTCTCTCCGGACATTGACAGGCGGTAGACGACATCCGCCGGTGCGGGCTCCGGAAGGATCGAGCAGGCGGACAGGGCACCGACTGCGCCGACGATCAGAAATTGTTTCATCATTGCGGCAGCTCCACGATGTCGGACTCTTGGCCGGAAATGAAGGCCAGCGGGCTCTGTTCCAGCGCATCCGCAACGCGGCCCAGGGTCAGAACCAGCGTACGAATACCGTCGACCGTCTCTTCGAGGTCAGTCAGGCCGGAATTGGACAGGCGGTTGATGGCGTCGCGCGCGTCGACAATCATGTCGTCCGCGCCTGTCGCGGTGCCCTCAAACGCGTTCAGCGTACCCTCGACCTCGTCAAGCGTGCCTTCCAGCGAGGCGAAGAGCTGTTTGACGTCGGTCTCCATAATGGTGTTAGCCGTGCCAGCCGTGGCTTGTAGATCACGGCCGAGCTGCCCGAATTCGCGCGTCGTGATGCGAAGGTCGGAGATCAGCCCGTTGACATTCTCCATGTCGAATTCCGACACGTCCAGCTCGCGCGTGATGCGCTCGATATTGGTGAGGATGCCGGACACGCTCTCGATGTTCTCTTCCGAGAGCACAGCCGTGACCTTGGTGAGCACGATCTGCGCCTGTTCCACCGCAGAGCCGCCGCCTTCCAACAGGCCCGCAATGGTGTCGCCCTTGCCCTGAATGCGCGGCGTGTCGCGCCCCGGCAAATCGGACAAGCGTGGGTACTGCTCGCCGCCCGATGTGATCTGCAGATAGTTCAGACCCGTCAGCCCGAGCGGTTCGAGCACGGCTTCGGATTTCGTATCGACCGGAGTATTGGCATCGATCCGGATGTCGGCCAGCACGGTGTTAGGATCGTCCCGGTCTAGCCGGATCGCGGTCACAGAACCCACGCCGATACCGTTGAAGCGGACTTCGGAACCCGCTGACAGTCCGCGCACGGGCCCGTTGAACTCGACTTGGTAAATGTCGAACTCCTGGTCGAATTGCGCGCCGGTCAGCCACAGGATGAAGCCCAGCAGCGCCGCCACGGCGATGAGCACGAAGGCCCCGATCAGGGCGTAATTTGCCTTGTTTTCCATGCCCCTTAAGCCCTTACCGCCGCGGCCGCTTTGTCCGCGTTCTTCTTCTGCATGCCCGGCGTTGCCATTGTGGCGCGCGCGCGGGGGCCGCTGAAATACTCCTGCACCCAGGGGTGATCATATTGGGCGACCACATCCAGGCTGTCATAGACGCCGATCTTCTTGTCGACCAGCACCGCCACGCGGTCGCAGATAGCATAGAGGCTGTCGAGGTCGTGTGTGATCATCAGCACAGTCAGGTCCATCGCCTCGCGCAGATTGAGAATCAGCTGATCGAACGCATGTGCGCCGATCGGATCGAGGCCCGCCGTAGGCTCGTCGAGGAAGAGTATCTGCGGATCGAGCGCGAGCGAGCGCGCGAGTCCGGCGCGCTTTCTCATGCCGCCCGACAGATCGCTGGGATAGAGGATCGCGCTCTCCGGCGGCAGACCCACCATGTGGATTTTCATGTCGCAAAGCTCGCGCATCAACTCGTGCGGAATGTCAAAATGCTCGATCAGCGGGACCATGACATTCTGGCGTACAGTCATGGAGGAAAACAGCGCCCCGCCCTGAAAGAGTACCCCGATCTCATTGCGGAGCAATCCGGCTTCGCGCTCGGACAGATCC
The DNA here is from genome assembly GCA_937923575.1 of uncultured Algimonas sp. GTDB lineage: Bacteria > Pseudomonadota > Alphaproteobacteria > Caulobacterales > Maricaulaceae > Litorimonas. Next base: position 22,410 of record CALDUL010000084.1, on the reverse strand, counting down.
GCGCGGCGCTTGCCGAAATATCGCACTTCCCCGCCTTCGGGCGCTTTCAGACCCAAAAGCGTATTCATCAGCACGGATTTACCCGTGCCGGAGCCGCCAACGAGGCCGACAATCTCACCGCGCTTGACCTCGAAGTCGAGATTCTCGTGAATAATGTTGGGACCAAATTGCGTGAGAATACCGCGCGCTTCGATCGGGGGTGGGAGTTCGCCAGCCATCTCTACACACCGATCTGAAAGAAGAGGATGGCGAACAGCGCATCGATGAAGATCACGGCGAAGATGGCCTGCACTACCGACGTCGTCACCCGTGTGCCCAGGCTTTCGACCGAACCGGATACGGCGAGCCCTTGGCGGCAGCCGATGATCGCGATGACGACGGCGAAGAATGGTGCCTTCACCATACCGACCCAGAAGTGCTGGATAGAGACCATCTCCCTCAACCGATTGATGAATAAGACGGGAGATATATCGACAGGCGTGACCCAAGCCACGAGCAAGCCGCCCGCGATACCGCTCATCATGGCGATGAAAGTCAGGATCGGCATGACCAGCAGGCAAGCCATGGCGCGGGGCACGACGAGCGTCTCGAACGTATCGAGCCCCATCACCGTCATGGCGTCGACCTCTTGTCTCATCTTCATTGCGCCGATCTGCGCGGTGAAGGCGCTCGCGCTCCGGCCGGCAATCAGGATGGCCGTGATGATGACCGCGAGTTCTCGGAGCATGGCAAAGCCGACGAGATCAACCATGAAAATAGAGAAGCCAAGCTCACCCAGCAAATTCGCGCCCATATAGGCGATGACGGCCCCGATTGCGAAGCTGAGCACGGCCACGATGGGCGCGGCGTCGAGGCCGATCTGCTCCATCAGCGATACGACGGATTTGTAGCGCACACGGCTGGTCGGGCGCTCCGCCTTGCGATTGAACAGCCATCCGAATTTGCGGAACGCGATAAAGAGCAAGCTCATCAGCACGCCCCAGAACTGGGCGAAGAACTGACCGAGGAAAGCCATGGTCGCGACGACCTCATTACCGAAGCGTACCGTCGCTCTGCCGAGGCGGTCCAGCGTGTCGCGCCACTGACGGTGGACGCGCGGCGGATCGCCGAGCTGCGCGCTGGCCGCAACCGTCAGCAATGTCTCCTGTCCCGGCGTGCCGCCCACCAGCTTCCAAGGCTTGATGACGTCGCCGACGCGCATGGCGCGGGTTAGCAGATAGGCGCCGGCCGTATCGAGCTCTTCGACGCCGTCGAGATGGTACTGTATACTCTCATATGCGAGGCCTTCATAGGCATTGGAAATGGCGATATTGGTCTGCGCGACCGTTTCGATCGTCCACTGCCCGGCTGCGTGCACATGCAGGACGGGTCCTTGCACCGACAGATCGAATGTGGCGGGAGCGCTCAACATGGTGGCCGATTGCGCGCGCGCGGGTTAGCCGTCAAGTTGTTACGCCTCTGAACCGGCGCCGGAGCGACCTGTCTATGTCTGCACGCACAGTCTCTATTCTGCGCCGTGACTGGCCGGTGCGCGGGACGTTTCGCATTTCCCGCAGCAGCCTGTCCGTCATCCCCACCGTCCAGGTCGAGGTCCGCGACGCAGATTCGGTCGGGCGCGCGGAGTGCCGTCCCTATGCCCGCTATGAGCAGACGGTGGAGAGCGTGACCGAAGAGCTCGAACTGATGCGATCGATTGTGGAAGCCGGCGCTGGTCGCGGCACACTGCAAAGCGCCATGACGCCTGGACCCGCGCTCAATGCGCTCGACTGTGCACTGTGGGATCTGGAGGCCAAACTGTCGGGCATTCCAGTGCATGAGGCCGCGGGGCTTAAGGCTCCCTCCCCGCGCGATACCGCCTTCACCCTCTCGGTCGATAGCCCGTCAAACATGGCGGAGGCGGCGCGGGCCGCTGGTGACTTTCGGTTGCTCAAGCTCAAGCTTGGCGCGTCCGACATTGTCGCCTGCGTCGATGCTGTGGCGCAAGCTCGGCCAGACGCACGGCTGATCGTTGATGCCAATGAAGCCTTCGACGCGGACAGCTTTGCAGACATTTACGACGCTCTCTCGCCATACCCTATCGCAATGATTGAACAGCCTCTACCGGCTGCGAGCACCGCGCCTCTACCCCTTGGCGACATACCGATCTGCGCGGACGAGAGCCTGCACACGGCTGCCGATCTGCTGCGGCTTCGCGATCAAGGCTTTCGCGCGGTCAATGTGAAGCTGGATAAATGCGGAGGCTTCACCGCTGCATTGGCGCTGATGCGGCAAGCGCAGGCGATGGATCTGCAGATTATGGCGGGCTGCATGGTCGGCAGCTCGCTCGCCATGGCACCGATGGTCGTGCTTGCCGGCTTGGCAGATGTCGTCGATCTCGACGGCCCTGCGCTATTGGCAGAAGATGAGGAGAATGGGTTGGACTACCGCGGCGGGAAGGTTTTCCCACCCAGCCCGGCGCTCTGGGGCTAGCAGGCGACGCTGACTAGTTCGCGACGTCCCGCGAGGCCATGGACAGCGCGATCTTGTCGGATTTGGTCTGACGCACGCGGATGCCGAAGCTGTCCGTGACGCGGCGCAGATCATCGACGCTGCCGCGCAAGGCGACGAGTTCCGACGGTTCATCCTCGATGTCGAGCGCCATGGCGAAATCGCGCGTTGCGCCCTCCGACGCCAGCAGCGCGGCTTCGAGGGACTTCAGCTCATCATCCAGCTTACGATCACGCGGGGCAACTTCGAGGTAGATCTCAGCCGCTCGCGTCGTTTGTTCGATATGACGGCGGGCGAGACGGACATCGGCCAGAACGGTCGGTGTGTCCCGGCCCTGTTCGGCATAGCGCGCGGGCGCGGCTTCGGATGTTTTCGACAGACCGTTCAGCAGCATGTCGGCTGCCGCATGCATGTTGCGCTTGGATGTGTCGGGGCCAAAGCCGCGTTGGGCGAAGGCCGTTTTCAGCTTGGCGACAGCGCGCTGCACGACATTGGTCTGCTCGGGCTCACTGACTTGGGCCCGCGGCGTGGCGACGTCTGCCAGATCGACAGTCGTGCAGGCAGGAAGCGTGGCGCAGGCCAGCCCCACCAGCAGCAGTTTTGTCGTCTTGCTCATCCTGATCCCCTTGCGAGGCCCCCCAGAACGGGACGCCAGATGCACCGGTGTTGCCAATTTCCCAACGGCTCTACCGGATCGTGTTGAACTTTGTCTGAACAGTGATGGTTAAAAGGCTGTCAGACTGCACATGCATTACCCTGCGAAATAGGCCTTATAAACCGAACTCACAAAAACGATGCCGACGAAGATCGGCGCGATGAAGCGTGTCAGCAGCAGCAGGACATTGCCCAGCGCTTCGCTGCCTGCGAACTGATCGGCAATAATGGCCTTGTCCAAGCGCCAGCCGACGAAGAGCACGATCAGCAGGCCCGCCAGTGGCAGCATGACTTGCCCCGTGAAGGTGTCGATGGCGTCGAGCGCGAACGTATCGCCGCCCGCGCGTACACCGAACACGCTGACCAAACCGATGAGCGTCATCGCACCGCCCGCAATCCAGGCGGCCTTGGCTTTGGTCGTATTCAGACGCTCTTTCACAAAGGCCGCGCCCGGCTCGAGCAGGCTGACGGAGGACGTGATGGCCGCGAAGAATGCGAGGAAGAAGAAAGCCGCGCCGAGGATGGTGCCCACACTGCCCATGGCCGTGAATGCGTTAGGCAATGTCACGAAGAACAGGCCAGCGCCGATGCCCGGCTCCAGACCGTTGGCAAAGACGACGGGGAAGATCGCCAGACCGGCAATCAGGGCAACGGCCGTATCGGTCAGGCCGACGATCACCGCCGATTTCGGGATCGAGACAGACTTCGGCAAATAGGAACCGTAGGTTATCATGATGGCCGAGCCGACGCCGACCGAGAAGAAAGCCTGCCCGAGAGCGGCCGCTGCAACATCGCCGTTAATTTTTGAAAAGTCCGGCGCGTAGAGGAAGGACAGCGCCTGCCCTGTGCCGCCATTGCCGATATTGGCAAGCAGTCCATAGAGCGCCAGGCCGATCAGAAGCACGAAGAAGACCGGCATCAGGATCTTGGCTGCCAGCTCAATCCCGCGGTTGACACCGCGAGAGACCAGATAGGTCGTCAGGAATGCAAAGGCCAAGAACCACGGGAGCACCTGCATCGGCGCGCTGATAAATTCGACAAAGGTACCGCCGACCTGATCCGGACTCATGCCCGCAAAGTCGTTCATCAGAAATTTCAGCACATAGCGCATGACCCAGGCTGCGACGACGCAGTAGAAAGTCACGATCATGAAGCCCGCGATCATGCCGACCCAGGCCGTGACGTTCCAGTTCTTGGTGACGCCCGATCGGATTGCTGCATCGGAGACGGAGTCCACCGCGTTAGCGGACACGCCGGACCGTCCGACGAGATACTCGCTCATGAGGACGGGGATACATACGAGCACCACGGCCAGCAGGTAGATCAGGATGAAGGCGGAACCGCCATTGGAGCCCGCTTCAGACGAGAAGCGCCAGAGATTGCCCAGCCCCACTGAACTGCCCACGGCAGCCATGATGAATGCGAAGCGCGACGACCATTGGGCCGTGCCTGTGACAGCTGCCATATCGGTGTATCCCCTACCTGCCGATGCCGCGCAGCTTTGACCGCTACGACCCGTTTCCTAGCGCTAGTGGCGGGATAGGTTAACGCGGTCAAGTCAGCTGCGCCCATGAAGAACAGTGAAGTCACACGCACGGATAGAAACACAATTTTAGCGTGTATATGATAGCGGGACGTCATGCGCATCCTGCTTGCCGAAGACAATGCCGCCAATCGGATGATCGCGCGCTCCATCCTGGAGCGTGAGGGCCACCGTGTGACCTGTGCCCACAACGGCGTGGAGGCAATCGGCCATGCGCGCGAAAGTGTGCCGGAGCTGGTGCTGCTCGACATACTCATGCCCGTGATGGACGGTATGCGTACGGCCCGCCACTTGCGCCAGCTGATCGGCGATGCCGTGCCTCTAATTGCGCTGACGGGCTATGACAGTCCGGGCGATATTGGGCGTGTGATGCAGTCTGGTTTCAACGGAATGATTGCAAAGCCTCTCCAGCCGGGCGATCTCCAGACCGTACTCGACACGCTGGAAGATGGCACACGGGCGGTGCTGTCGAAAACCCGCCGCTGTGTGGATGCGGGCGAGCATGTCCCACTCCTCAATTGGAGAGTTATCGCGGACGGCGCCGGATCCGCTCCGGCGGACATAACGGAGCGCATTCTCGCGCGCTATCGCCAAACGCTTTGGGACGCGATTGCCGAACTCGGTGACACGCTGAACGGCTGCCTCCTAGCGGACCCTGCCGCAATCGCCCGCTTCCGCGACGCCCTGCACCGATTGAAAGGAAGCTCCGACATGATCGGACTTGCGCGCGCGCCTTTTCTCGCGGGACAGCTCCGCAACGCCCCGCCGGCGGAGCTGCGCGACGGGGTGAAGATGCTGTTTGAGGCCGTGACCGACAGCCTTCCCGTGCTGCATGACGTCTTGTTGAGCTCGCCCCAGCGGCGCGCCGAGCTATTCGCTTTTGGGGAGAGTGGAACCCTGGTGCAGGTGCGCGGACAGCATCAGTCCGAAGCTGCTCATCACCACCAAAATGACCGTCCCGCCATATGAGACAAGCGGCAGTGGCACACCGACGACGGGCAGCAGCCCCATGACCATGCCGAGATTGATGAAGATGTAGAGCGCAAATGTCGTCGTCAGACCCAAGATCAGCAGTCGTGAAAACACGGCCTTGCACTGTAGAGACAGCCGAAAACAGACGGTGATAATCGCAATATAGAGCCCCACCAGCGCCAAGGAACCGATGAAACCGAACTCCTCGCCAATCACGGTGGAGATAAAGTCGGTCGTGTTCTCCGGCACATAGCCGCCTTGCCGCTGCGTGCCTTGCATAAAACCTTTGCCCGACACCCCGCCGGAACCGAGGGCGATCTTGGACTGGGTGATGTGGTAGCTCGCCCCGGCCGGATCTCGGCTGGGGTCGATGAAGGTCAATATACGTTCGCGCTGATAGTCCTTCAGCCCAAATTGCCAGACGATCGGCAAGCTCACAGCCGCCAATACGCTCGCGAGGCTGATGACGCGCCAGCTCACGCCCGCGAGAAAGATAATGACCACGCCCGTTGCACCGATGAGCAGTGATGTCCCGAGGTCCGGCTGCCTGAGCACCAACAGCATCGGCAGGCCGATCAGGGCCAGCGCGCCCGCTAGCCCGATCGGGTCAGACGTCCGCCAGCTCGGCAGATCGTGATAATAACGCGCCAGCGCCAGCACGACGGCAGGCTTCATGATTTCGGATGGCTGTATGCGGATTGGTCCCAACTGCAGCCAGCGCTGCGATCCGTTGACATTGACACCTATTAGATCGACTCCGACGAGAAGCGCCAGCGCACCGAGAAACGCCGGATAGGCCATGCCGTACCAGACGCGGATATCGACCATGGCGATGGCCATCATCACTGCGAATCCCGCGCCCATTCGAACGAAATGCTGTATTGCGCCGCGCCCCAACTCGCCGTCCGTGGCAGAGAATATCGCCAGCACACCGACCAAGCCGAGCACGCCCGCGAGCACGGGAAGCAGCCAGTTCAGCGCAAACAGCTTGGACTGCAGGCCCGGCGTATCGTCAAAACGCATTGTCACAGCGCGGTCCGCGGCGCTGTCACCTCGGCGCGCGCGGTCAGCCCGTCGCGCTTCAGCGCCTCGCCCAGCACAGCACGCACGATGGACGCCGCCCGCTTGGAGCCAGAGCCACCATGCTCCACAACACATCCCACGGCGAAACGTGGTCGATCATAAGGGGCGTAGCCGACGAAGACCGAGTGATCGCGATACTTCCAGGGCAGGTCCTCGTTCTTGATCACGCCCGCCGCACGCTCGGCCCGGCTGATACCGCGGACCTGCGCCGTGCCCGTTTTGCCCGCCATGTCGAAGCCCTGAATGCCGAGGCCATTGGCGTGGTAGGCCGTTCCGCCCGGCTCCTCGCAGACACTCCACATTGCGTCCTGCACATAGGCGATATGCTCTGGGTCTATGTCGAGCGCGGGCGGCGCCTCGCGGTCCACACCTGCGAATAAAGTCGGCGACAGCGCCTGCCGCCCATTGCCGAGCCGGGCCGCCATGACGGCGAGCTGCAGCGGCGTGGCGAGCACGAACCCCTGCCCGATCGACGCATTCATCGTGTCGCCCATGCGCCAACCGGCGCCCATGCGTGTGCGCTTCCATTCCGGGTCGGGCACGATGCCCGCCTTCTCCCCGGCCACGCCAAGATCGTAGCGCTGCCCCAGCCCGAGCTTTCGCGCGCTTCGCGCGATGGCTTCGATGCCGATAGTCTGTGCAATCTCGTAGAAATATGTGTCGCAGCTGTTCTTCAGCGCGTCGCGCATATTCATCGGTCCGTGACCCTGACGCTTCCAACAGTGGAAGTCGCGATTGCCGACACGAGTCTTGCCGCCGCAGAAAACGCGCCGATAGGGATCAATGTCCCCGCTCTCCAGCGCGGCCAGCATGACGGCCATTTTATAGGTCGAAGCGGGCGGGTAGCCGCCGGACAGCACCTTGTTATATTGCGGTCGCTTCTCGTCGCCGTTCAATGCGTCCATGTCGGCCTGCGTTAGACCACTCACGAAGAGATTGGCATCGAAGGTCGGCATGGAAAGTAGCGTGCGCAGTTCGCCCGTCATGCAGTCCACGACCGCCAGCCCCCCGCTGTCTTCCTCGAACTGCTCGGCCGCAAAACGTTGCAGGGGCGCGTCCAGCGTCAGCCAGACATCGCTGCCCGGCTGGGCGGCGTCCTGTGGGTCCGGCCATTCGCGCACGACGCGGCCACGCGCGTTGACTTCCACCCGCAAGCGCCCGGCTGCGCCGCGAAGCTGCGCATCCGCCGCCTGCTCCACGCCTGTTTTGCCGATACGAAAAGCGGGCTGCAGCAGCAGCGGATCATCGTCGCCCTCGATGTCGGCGTCATTGGCTTTTCCGACATAGCCGAGCGTGTGTGAGAAAATGCCGTCTTCGGAATAGGCCCGCCCCTCACCGGCCGTCGGAATGACACCCGGCAGTGCGTGGACCCTCATATTCAGTGCGGCGAACTCGTCCCATTCGAGGTGGTCGGACACCGTCACCGGCACAAAGCCCGGCTTGCGGCGGATATCCTTGCGGATGCGCTCCAGCTCCTTCTCCGACAATGGAAAGACGTCTGACAGCTGACCCAATGTCAGCTCCAGATCGTCGACCTGCTCGGCGACGATGTCGACGCGGTAGTCGAGCGTGTTACGCGCCAGCGGCTCGCCGTATCGGTCCCGCACGATCCCGCGCGACGGCAGCACGGTCTGGTAGTTGAAGCGGTTTTGCTCGGACAGCGACAGATAGTTCTCAGACCGCGCCACTTGCAGCTGATAGAAGCGCCCAACCAGAACACCGAACACGCCCAGCCCGCCGACGCCGAGCATGGCCGTTCGCCGCGTCATCTGCGCATCCGTCTGCGTGGGGCCTTGCGCCTTCCGCTTGCTCGGCGTCTTTCCCGCCGCGTTCGCCTTGCCGCGCCCCGCCATCAGATATCACCGCCCGAGAAGGAGCGTGTCGCCACGGCGCGGCCCAATATAACGAGCGGGGTGAGCAGCATGGCGACCAGAACACCGCGCCCGACAGAGGTCACATCAGGCCAAACACCGTACACGACTCGGCCCGACAGGCTGTGCACGAGCACCGCTATGATGAGCGCCACGGCCACGCGCGACAGGCCGGAAATGACGCTGTTCGGTGCGGGTCGCCGATCCGGACGGATGACGGAATAGATCACAAGAAAGACGAGCGGCCATTGCCCCGGCGCGCCGAGAGTCACGAAATCGACCCATAGTCCGGCAACGACCAGCAGCAGCGCGGACAGCACAGGCCCGACGCGGCTCGGCCAGAGCGCAATGACTGTAACCGGCAGCCAGAGTAGCGGCCAGCTCGCGCCGAAGAGCTGCAGATGCAGTACACAGAGCAGCCCCGAAACAGCGAGCGCGAAGCCGGCGGGTATAAGGTGGCTATTCCGCCGAACGGGTGTCTGGTTGATGAATGTCACTGACCCGCCCCGTCAGCATTAGCCCCGTCAGCATTAGTTGTGTCAGCACCAGTCGTGTCAGCAATGGCTCCGTCAGCTTGGACTGCGTCGCGTTCCACATCGTCCGCATCGGCGACAGGCGTCGTCGGCAGCACGACGACCCAGTCGACGGGACGCTTCGTGAAATCGAGAGTCACGAGAAATCGGTCGTCCGCGGTCTTCATTGTTCCGATCGGCAGTCCCTGCGGCAGGCGGCCGTCATCACCTGATGTGACGATGCGGTCTTCGATCACGAAAGACGCCTCACCGGTGACAAAGCGGAGTGCGGATGTGCCGTCATTGGCGCCGATCAATATCGCGCGTGCGCCGTTGCGCGGGTTCATCACGGCGACACGGCTATTGAGATCATCAAGACGCAACACGCGGGCGGACCGCGAACCTGCGCTCACCACATGGCCGACCAGCCCCGCGTCGCTCATCACCGCATAGCCGTCGCGTACGCCTGCATCGCGACCCGTGCCCAGCAAATAGGAGCGCACGAACGGCCCATCGGGATCGGACACCACGCGCGCCGTGATACGGTCCGCCGGTATCTCGCCGCGTCGCTCTATGCCCAGCATGGCCTCCAGCCGCTGTAGCCGCAGCCGCATGGCGCCGAGACGTTGGGATTCGGCGCGCAGTTCCGCGAGCTCCTTGCGAAGCTCCCGGTTCTCCTCGAGCGCGCGGGCGCGGTCCTCGGCGCTGGCCAGCGATGCTTCGACAGCGCGTAAGGGCCGCCCGAAAAAGGCGGCAATGGGCGCCTGGATATCGTCAGTGAGAGTTGGAGACGTCCGGCGTTCGACGGCAGCGTCCCGGCTGGCGAAGAGCAGAACGGCCATGGCGGAAATCAGCCCCAACAGGGCCAAGCGTCCTTCGGAATGACCGGAATTCGGTCTAGCCATGACGGCGCTCTCCTGTGGCGTGCACTAGATGTTGGAGGCGAGCACGCTTTTCCACTTCTTGAGGTTCTCCACCACCGTTCCCGAACCCCGCACCACGCAGGATAGCGGATCGTCGGCGATGAACACGGGCAGCTCCGTGCGGTTACGCAGCTCGATATCCAGATTGCGCAGCAACGCACCGCCGCCTGTCAGCATGATGCCTTTGTCGACGATATCGGCCGCGAGTTCCGGCGGCGTAGCCTCCAGCGCGGTCTTCACGGCTTCGACGATCTGCTCGACCGGTTCGGCGAGGCTCTCGGCAATCATGGCTTCCGAGACGCGGATTTCGCGCGGCACGCCGTTCATCAGGTCGCGGCCCTTGATCTGCACGCTCATGCCTTCGTTATCAGCGGGCATGGTGGCCGAGCCAACTTCCTTCTTTACCCGCTCCGCTGTCATCTCCCCGATCAGCAGGTTCGTCGTTCGGCGGACATATTGGATAATGGCGTCGTCCATCTTGTCACCACCCACACGGACCGAGCGCGAGTAGACGATGCCGTCAAGCGACAGCACGGCGACCTCGGTCGTGCCGCCGCCGATATCCACGACCATGGAGCCGGTCGGTTCGTGTATCGGCAGACCCGCACCGAGCGCGGCCGCCATGGGTTCTTCGATGAGATAGACCTTGCGCGCGCCCGCCTGTTCGGCCGATTGGTAGATCGCGCGCTTCTCCACGGCGGTCGCGCCGGACGGGACGCAGATCACGACCTTGGGCTTGCCGCGGCGCATGAAGCCCGCCTCGCTCTTCACCTTGGTGATGAAGTGCTTGATCATCTTCTCGGCGACATCGAAGTCGGCGATGACGCCATCTTTCATCGGGCGGATGGCCTCGATATTCCCGGGCGTCCGGCCCAGCATCATGCGGGCGTCAGCGCCGACAGCGTGGACATGGGATCGGCCGTTCTTGACCGAATAGGCGACAACCGACGGCTCGTTGAGCACGATGTCGCGCCCCTTGGCATAGACCAGCGTATTGGCCGTTCCGAGATCGATCGCGATGTCGGACGAAAACGCGTCCATCAATGATGAGAACATTGCCAGTCCCTGCTGCTCTTTATCTGCGTGATTAACGAATCAGCGCGAATCACGGCGATATATCGCGCGAAATCGTTAACGGTCTTCCCTAACCGTTTGCTAATGGGAATGCTGGGTCGCTTTGCAAGCGTTTCGTCCCGCAACAGCCAGAATCGACTGCTATTTCTCTCCCAATGCGGGTCTATCTGCGTTCCGCGAGTTCGAGACCCTTTGAGAGAACCACCATCCGCCTACGAGTCCGAGCGCCACCAAGGTCACCCCCAGACCGATCTGCTGCCCGCGCGCGGTCGAGACCAGGCCCTGCGTCACCAATCCGGTCAGCACGATTTTCGGGACGATCCCGACCATGGTGCCCGCGATAAAGGGCATGGGCCGCACTCCCGCCAACCCGGCTGCGACATTGACCAACACGAACGGCCCTGACGGGATGACACGGATGACAAGACCGCTCTGAAAGCTGTTGCGCGCAAAGAGTTTTCGCAGCCGCTCCATGCGCTCCCCCGTGAGCCGGCCGGCAAGCCTGTCGCGGAACGCTACGGTCACGCCAAGATGAAGCGACGCCGCCAGCGTCGTGCAGGCCCAGGCGATGATGCCGCCCTGTGTCAATCCAAACGCCGCGATAGAGGCCGCGATCAGTGCCCATTGCGGGACGAAAAACAGGCTGCCGACGATGAAGATCGCCGCCGCCACGGGGAGCGCCCAGCGGCTATCAGACATCTCGCCCAGCAGCGATACGGCGTGGGCCGCGTCCTCTCGAAAACCAACAAACAGCACGACGACCAGCAAGACGGCGAGTGCGGGGAGCATTGCACGTCGTAGCCAAGACGGGACTGGACAGCCGCTTGCCGGACGACCGCTCACAGCGCACCCACCCATTTATCGATATCGGTCGGCTCGACAAGCATGGGCCAGTCCCCGCACTGATTGCGGAACCAGGTCATCTGCCGCTTTGCGAGCCGGCGGGAGTCGCGCTTGGCGGTGCGCAGGGCCTCCTCCAGCGGCAGCTCGCCGCGCAGATGAGAGACCAGATGCGACAGCCCGATGGCCTTAGGCATGGGGGCACGCTCCGGCAGATCGAGCGCCGCGACGGCCCTCGCCTCCTCCATTGCACCGGCATCCAGCATGGCATCGAAGCGCATATTGATCCGTGCGTAGAGCTCCGCCCGGTCCGGCATGAGCACTGCGCGCGTGACGAAACGCGGCGGGACGACGGGGCGTGTGTCTGAACGCCACTCCGTCAGCGTCTTCGCCGTCCCCAGGGCCACACCGACGATGCGCGCGAGCCGCTGTGGATCATCGCCGAGCACGCGAGCCGAGGCGACGGGGTCCAGCGCGTCCGCCTGCTCTCGCAAATCCTCAACAGGCAGTGCATCCAGAGCGTCCGCCAGATCGTCCGGCACCGGCGGGATGTCGGCGAGCCCTTGCAGCAATGCCTTGAAATAGAGCCCCGTCCCGCCGACGAGGATCGGGGTCCGACCACGGGCGAGCACGTCGATGATCAGCGGATCGACGGCGCGCAGCCAATGGCCGACCGACCACGGCGCGTCTGGCTGAACCGTGCCAAAGAGGTGGTGCGGAATGCCCCCGCGCTCCTCTTCCGTCGGCTGGGCGGATAGCACCGGAATGCCCGCATAGACCTGTAGCGCGTCGGCATTGATGATCTCGCCGTCCACGGCTTTGGCCACGCGGAGCGCCAGCCGCGTCTTGCCGCTCGCCGTCGGCCCTGCGATAGATATGACGGGCCGGCTCACGGCTTGGCTGCTGCGACGATTCCCATGACTTCGACTTTAGACCAGATCACGACGCTTGTCCTCGCGCAAAGCTCGGGCGAGCATCTCGCCGAAGCCGCGCGCGTGCTGGGTATGCGCGAGGTCACGACGCTCTCGCCAGGACAGGCCGTCGAGGGCGTCGGGACTGCGGCAAACAGCACGGATGCGCGCAATATTCTCGCAGCTGCAAATCTCCGCGCCGATGTTTGCGTGCAGCCACGCGCGGGCCGCAAGAAGTCCGTGCTCGTCTGCGACATGGACTCCACGCTCATCGGGCAGGAATGCATCGACGAGCTGGCCGATTTCGCGGGCGTCAAGGACCGCGTCAGCTCTATTACCGAACGCGCCATGCGCGGCGAGATCGGGTTCGAAGGCGCCCTCAACGAACGGGTGGCGCTGCTGCAGGGACTGTCGACCGATGTGCTCCAGCAGTGTTTCGAGCAGCGTATCACGGTCAATCCGGGGGCAAGAGCGCTGGCGCGGACCATGTCAGCCCATGGGGCCAAGACGTTGATCGTGTCCGGCGGCTTCACCTTCTTCTCGAGCCGTGTGGCGAAAGCCTGCGGGTTCGACGACCACCAGGCGAATGTCCTGCTGGAAGAAGACGACGCGCTTACAGGGACTGTGCAAATGCCGATCCTGGGACGCGAGGCCAAGCTCGCCGCCCTGCTCGCGGCCTGTAACGGCGATGCGTCGAAGTCATTGGCAGTGGGTGACGGCGCGAATGATCTCGCCATGATTGAAGCGGCAGGGCTGGGACTGGCGTTCTACGCCAAACCCGCCGTCGCGGCGGCAAGCCATAGCGCGATCACTTGCACGGATTTACGTACGGCCCTGTATTTTCAAGGATATACACACGCAGAGATCGTCGAGGACTAGCCGTTCAGCGCATAGAAGATGTAGTTGCCGTTGCGATTGATCAGCAGCTGCACGGGTGTGTCTTCCGCCAACGCCTTCTTCATCGCTTCCTCAAACTCCGCGGGCGTGGCCACGCGCTCGAACGCCACTTCCTCGATAATGTCGCCTTTCAGCACCTTGCCTGAGGCCCGCGTGCGCTTGCCGACTTTCACAACGCGAACGCCTGTCGCCGTCGGATCGATACGGTTGGCGGAGCGGACTTCGTCGGTCAGCGCTTCGACGGAGAGCCCACCGATCGTTCGCTCGGCATTGCCGGATTCGACTTCGCGGCGGAGCTTTTCCTCCTCGGTGACTTCCTCCTTCAAGCGCTCGATGCGCACAGTTGTGGTCTTGCGCTTCTTCTTCCTGATATATTCGACCTCCAGATCCTCGTCGATCTTGGCCTCCGCGACGGAGCGGAAGAGAACGCGCGTATCCTTGATATCGCGATCTCCGATCTTCAGGATCAAATCGCCCTTTTGCAGCCCCGCCTTATCGGCCGGGCTGTCGGCGACAACCGTGCGGATCAGCGCGCCGCGCTTGGTCTTGAGCCCGTAGGCGGCGGCGAGGTCGGCGGAGACGGGCTGGGTGCGGATGCCAATGTAGCCGCGGCGGGTCTCGCCGAACTCGATCAACTGCTCAGCGACGGAACTCGCGAGATCGGCGGGCACGGAAAAGCTGATGCCGACAGAGCCCCCGCCGCCCGGCGCGATGATGGCCGTGTTCACGCCGATGACGTCGCCGTCCATATTAAAGAGCGGCCCGCCCGAATTGCCCTGGTTGATCGCCACATCCGTCTGGATGAAGTCGTCATAGGAGCCTTGCTGGATATTGCGGTTACGGGCGGAAATGATGCCGGCCGTGACCGTCCCCGCGTAGCCGAACGGGTTGCCGATCGCGATGACCCACTCCCCAACTTCGGCGGCATCACTATCGCCCCATTGGACGACGGGAATGTCAGTGCTGGCTTCGATTTTTAGCACGGCGATATCAGTGGCGGGGTCGCGGCCGATCAGCTCAGCTTCATAGGTGTCGCCATTCGGAAAGCTGACCTCGATCAGGTCCGCGCCTTCGATAACATGATTATTGGTGACGATGTGGCCGCTATCGTCGATCAGGAAGCCGGATCCGAGCGCCTTGTTGACGCGACCATCACGGCCCGGGCGATTGCCGAAAAACTCGTTGAAGCGCTCCAGCGGCGAGCCTTCCTCAAAGCGTGGCACGTCCTCCTCGCCCAGCTCGACCGTCTGAGCGGTGGAGATATTGACCACGGACGGGGAAAGCCGCTTGGACAGCTCGACAAATCCTTCGGGCGCCGGTCTCGCGAACGCGTCTGTTACCGCAATCGGCGCGGCGGACAGGGCAAAAGCGAGGACGAGGGATCGAAGCATGATGCGTGTGTGCGCCAATTCGGCCGCTTTGCCAAGGCGGCGGGCTGACGCTGGCGGCTTACTTATCAGTAACGGGGCTTATCCGTTAAGTGAGGCCGCGCATCAGCGACACGCCGAACACGATGCAGGCCAGCCCGATACATAGGAACACCAGACCCACGAGCGCGAGCTGGCGCGAGTCCATCTGCTCGACCAGCGCGCGGTAGGCCTCCTTCATGCCGTCCGGCGCGACGGCCCAGGCGAAGCCCTCAAATGCCAAGGCCCCGCCGACGAGCAGCAGGGCCAGAGCCAAGATAGACATGATCGCGCGTCCTAGCGGCCGTTGCGGCGACCGGACTGGTCATCCAGATAGCTCAGGAAGTCGCTATCGGGTGACAGCACATAGGTCGTGCCGGAGCCGAGACCCTTACGGTAGGCTTCCATGGAGCGGTAGAAGGCGTAGAACTCCGGGTCCTTTTCGTAAGCTTCGGCAAAGATGCGCGTGCGCTCACCGTCGCCCTCACCGCGAATGATCTCCGCCTTGCGCTGAGCCTCGGCGCGAATGATCGTCGCTTCTTTCTCGGCTGTGGCGCGGATTTCCTGCGCCCGCTCCTGGCCTTCGGCGCGGATCAGGTTCGCTTCGAGATTACGCTGCGAGACCATGCGGTCGAAGACGCGGGAGTAGTTGTCCTGCGGCAGGTCGGCGCGCTTGATCCGTACATCGATGATGTCGATGCCGAGGTCTTCGGTCTCCGCCACGCCGTCAGCAGTGGACTGGATCTCCGCCATCAGTTCCGAACGGCGCCCGGAAATGATCTCCGGCGTGTCGACGCGGCCGAGCACATCACGAAGTGTCGAGTCGAAGATCGCCTGCAACTGGTCCTGCGCGCCGCGCTCATTGCGCAGTTTTTCGTAGAACCGGATCGGATCGGTGATGCGGTAGCGCACAAAGGCATCCACCACGAGGCGCTCCTGATCGGATGCGAGCAGCTCGACAGGACGCAGGTCCACTTCGAGATTGCGGCGCGACAGATAGACGACGTTTTCGACGAACGGCGTTTTCAGCTTCAGACCCGCGTTGGGCTCTTCGCCCCATGAGTTTTCTACCCGCTGGGCTTCACCGAACTGGAAGACGATGGCCTGTTCGTGTTCTTCAACGGTGAAGAGCGCACCGAACAGAGCGATGATGATGAGGCCGCCGAGCACGGCCAGCATGACGAGACGTTGGTTCATGATAGCCTCCTAGTTTCCGGACCGCTGAGCGCGGGCGCGATTGCCGAGCTGGTCGAGCGGCAGATAGGGCACGACACCGGAGCCGCCGTCACTGTCGAGAATGATCTTCTCAGCCGGCCCGTAGACCTCTTCAATGGTCTCCAGATAAAGTCGCTGGCGCGTAACCTGAGGCGCCTTGCGGTATTCGTCATAGACCTTGTTGAAGCGCTCGGCCTCACCCTTGGCTTCCGCGATGACGCGGTCGCGATAGGCTTCGGCATCCTGCAGAATTTGAGCAGCTTCACCACGGGCGACCGGGACGATCGTGTTCTGCTGTGCCGTCGCTTGGTTGATGACTGTTTCGCGTTCCTGCGCGGCATCCACCACGTCGCGGAAAGCGGCAACGACGCCGCCCTGATCCGGCGCATCGGCCTTTTGCAGCTGCACTTCGACGACGCGCACACCGGCTTTATATTCGTCCAGCGTGGTCTGCATCAGATCGCGCACGGCGGTCGTGATGGCCAGACGATCCGTCGTGATGATGCCTTGCAGCTCTGATTTGCCGACGATCTCGCGCATGGCGGACTCGGCCACGGCGCGCACAGCGACTTCGGGTTCATCGACTTCGAAATAGTGGTCGGCGAGATTATTGATCCGCCACAGCACGGTGAAGTCGATATCCACGATGTTCTCGTCGCCCGTCAGCATGAGCGAGGACGCATCATTCCCGCCAATGACCATCTTCTGGATGATCTCGGTCTCGCGCTTCACGGTCGTTTCGATCGGGTTGGGCCATTTAAAGTTCAGGCCTGGTTCCGCTGTCCGCGAATAGTCGCCAAAGCGCAGCACGAGCGCGCGTTCTGTTTGATCGACCGTATAGACGGATGTCGAGATCAGCATGAGCGCGCCCACGACCAGAGCGATACCCAGTGGACCGAACGGGCCGATGCGGAAATCGCCGCCTCCGCCGCCACCGCCGCCACCGAGAGGGCCGCGTTGTCCGGGCCGACGCGGACCACCGCGCTTCTTGAAGCCTTGAATGACATTGTCGAGGTCGGTCGAGCGATTGCCGCCGGGCTTCTGTCCGACAGGTTTTTTCGGTTCGTTACCCCAAGGGGACTTGGGTCCGCCTGAACCCCCTTTGTCGCCAGACCCTTTTGGGCCCCAGGGCGAATTTCCATCTGGCATGTGTGTCTCCGTTATCCCGTCCTATGTGGAGGCGTGTCGTTACGCTTTCAAGCGCGGAACAACGACCGTGTCACAAAGGCGTAGTCATCGCGCGGACCAGCCGCGTGACGCTTTTCATTCCTTACGCTCCAGCGTTCCATCTGGAGTTCCGGCAAATGCGCGTCGCCAGTGATGTTTGCATCGACGATCGTCTCAAAGATGATGTCGGTATGGGGCAGCAAAGCCGAGTAGATCTGCGCACCGCCGATGATCATGACCTCATCCACGCCGCCCGCGCCCGCCAGCTCCATTCCGCGCCCGACCATGTCGCGCATATCTGTGAACACCTCCGCGCCCTCGGCTTCATAGGTCTCGTCACGCGTGAGAACGAGATGCGGCCGTCCCGGCAGGACGCCGGGCAGCGACTCCCACGTCTTTCGGCCCATCAGACAGGGCTTGCCCTGCGTCAGCCGCTTGAAGTGTTTCAGATCCGAGGACAGCCGCCACGGCAGATCGCCGTCACGCCCGATCACCCGGTTGCGTGAGCGCGCCCAGACCGCGCAGAGCTTGGCCCCAGGCTCTCGAGCGTCTCGGAAGATGGGAATCGGCTCGGCCATGGCGATGGGTTACAGGCCGCGCTTCGCCCCGTATAGGTGGTGCGTGTCCACTTACGCCGACTCGCCCCCATTCTCCCGCCCCGGCCGCGCTGCGCTGGTCACGCTGATCTATGTCGCGCTGATCCCATTCATCAATTGGAGCTTCACCTGGGCGCCGATGGTGGAGCTGCCGCTGCTCGGCTGGTTATTCAATCCGGTAACCGTCGTGACGGGGCTGGTGCTGGTGGCGCGCGACTTCGCACAGCGAGAGATCGGCCATTGGGTCCTGCTCGCCATGGCTGTCGCGCTTGGGCTCACATGGGCGACGAGCGGCGGCGAGCTGGCGTTGGCCTCCGGTGTGGCCTTTGCGGTGTCCGAGCTGGTGGACTGGGCGGTCTACACTTTCACCAAACTGAAGCTTTCGACCCGCGTCCTTCTGTCGTCCGCCCTTGCCGCGCCCGTCGACACGACCGTTTTCCTGCTCGGCGCGGAGGCCATTCGCGACGGCATGTTCACTCTGCCCAATATCGTCCTATCTATAGTGGGCAAGATGATCGGTGCTCTGGTCATCTGGTGGCTGATCCGCCGCACGATGGAGCGCGATGGTCTGGGAGAAACGCCATGAGAGAAATGCTGTCCGTCATCCACAAAGGCTCCGATATCGTGGCGAGCAATGAGTGGTTCGGCCCGACCACGCTGATGGTCGATGGCAAGATCGTCGGCAGCACAACCAAATTTTTCCACATGGACCGCAGCGAAGTGCTGGTCGAAGGCGACGTCGAGCTCGTCCGCGGCCCGGCCCATCTCGCGCTCTATGCCGAAGCGCTCATGTTCTCGGTCAATCTCGTCATCATGGACGGCGACACTGTCATAGCCGCCAGCCGCCCCGACAAGCTTCCCGCCGATCGCCAGCCGAAACCCGAGCCGTGAGTCGCTGGAAGCTCGATATCGAAAATGGCGGCTCACGCATTAAGGCGGGCCATGATTGGCTGGGCAGGGCCGTCCTGAACGTCAACGGCAGGAGTATTGCGGGAAGCTTCTTCGACCGCTTCAAGACCTATGTCAAAGCAAGAGACCTCAGGCCTGTTCTGACCCTCGAATTCGAGGCGCGCGGCAGGCTTTTCGATCTCGCACTTTATATCGGGACCAGCAACTTTTCTCAAGAATGGGTGCTGATGGACGGCGACGATGTCATCGCAGCGACTCACCCGACCAAGCTGCCGTCCAGCCGCCGACCGGGAGCGAGGGCATGACTTTGACGCTCGTACCGAAGCCCAAGCCGCGCCCACTCATCCTTGACGTTGACGGCACGCTGCTGCGTTCGGACCTGACACACGAAATGATACTGGAGGCCGTCAAGCGCGACCCGCTCAAAGCCGTCCACTACGCCCGGCTCGGCCTGCGCGACAAGCCGGCCATGAAGGACGAGATGGTGGCGCGGATCGGCGACCGAATCGCGTTCGGCGACCTGCCACTAGAGCCGAAGATCGTGCAACTCGCCCATGACGCGCGCGCAAGCGGGCGGCCCGTGCATCTGTGTTCCGGCTCCGAACAATCGCTGGTGGACCAACTCGCCGGCGGGCTGGACTTCATCGACGAGGCTTACGGCACCAAGATCGGCTGGAACATGACCAGCGAGCGCAAGGCCAGCTTCCTGACCGACCGCTTCCCCGACGGCTTCGACTATGCTGGCAATTCCACCCAGGACTACAAGGTCTGGGAGGCCGCCCATTCCGGCTACGGCATGCGCCCACCCAGCGACACGCCGGAGACGCGGACCAATGCGGGCGAGCCGGTGACCATTCTCGAAGAGCGCAGCCACAGTCTCGGCCCGCTCATGCGCGCGCTGCGGCCGGTGATGTGGCCTCTTGCGCTCGGTTCCGCCCTACCCTCGGTCGCGGCCTTTCTGCTGGGCCGTACAGTGGATTGGGGCACATCGCTCTGGGTCGTACTCTGCGGCGTCATGCTGCTCGCCGCCGTCAGCCTGGCCGACGACCTCGCCGACATTCAGCGTGATAGGCGCCGCGCCGATATGCGCGACCGCCCGCTCGCCAATGGCACGCTTGCGGTCACGGAAGCCGTCGGCGCGATGGTCGGGCTCTGGATCGTCGGGCTCGCCGTGTCGCTCACCACACTGGGATGGCCCGCCGCGCTCGGATTCATGGCGACGTTTTTCGTCAGCATGATCGCGCTCAGGCACTCAGGCCGCCGCGCGGTGTTTGTTCACGCACTCGTCGTCGGCATCGGGCTGCTGAGCCTTGGGACATTAGCGCTATGAGCGAACTCCCACCCTGCCCCGAATGCGGCTCGTCTTACGTCTACGAAGACGCCGCCCTGCTCGTCTGCCCCGAATGCGCGCATGAATTCTCCGCCAGCGACGTCGCCGCGAAGGTCTACCGCGACGCCAACGGCAATGTGCTGAAAGACGGCGACTGGGTCACGCTGATCAAGGACCTGAAAGTGCGCGGGACGTCCAAGACGGTGAAGGTCGGGACCAAGGTGCGGATCAACCGGCTGGTGGATGAGGACCACGACATCGACTGCAAGGTCGACGGAATCGGGCCGATGAAGCTGAAGACGGAGTTTGTGAAGAAGGCGTGATGTGAGGTTTGATCCGGGGGATCAAATCGCCGTCGCGCCGCAAAGCGCGCGCCACTCCGGCGCGCTTTGCGGGTCTATATTAACTCCAAATGCGTCACACCGACGTGGCCGCAGGTCACCCGGTGCCCATCCCCTGACCTCTCACCACAACACAGTATCCTCGCCCTTGAATAACTCAAACCAATCTGGATTCTCCGCCTCGATCAGTTTGACCTTCCGCGCCCGCGTCAGCTTTTTCAGAAACTTCTCTCGGTCGATCGCCGATCCCGGGTCGTCGAACGTCTCAAAGTAGACGAGCCGCTTGATATTATAGCGCGCGGTATGACTGCGCGGCTTGTGCGCCGATTTATGTTCTTCGATCCGACGGATGAGGTCATTCGTCACGCCGATATAAAGGCTGCCGTTTTTGTGGCTGGCGAGGATGTAGACGACGAATGTTTGCGTCTGGTGCATGGGTGCATTGCTTGACCTTCAAGGGATGGGCACCGGGCGAGCTTTGCTCGCGTCGGTGTGACATCGCATCTAGACCGCCACCTTCGCCGCAATATGCGGCTGCGCCTTGTAGCCGACGAGTTTGACGTCCGCATAAGTAAACGCCGTGATCTCCCGCACCTCCGGGTTCAGCTTCAGCCGCGGCAGCGCCCCCGGCTCTCGAGCCAGCTGCTCGCGCACTTGGTCGAAGTGGTTGTGGTAGATGTGCGCGTCGCCAAAGGTGTGCACGAAGTCGCCGACGCGCAGCCCGCAGACCTGCGCGACCATCTCGGTCAGTAGGGCGTAGCTCGCGATGTTGAAGGGCACGCCGAGGAAAATGTCCGCCGAGCGCTGGTAGAGCTGGCAAGAGAGCCGATCCGGGCCTCCGTCCGCATCGGGCGCGACGAAGAATTGGAACAGCGAGTGACAGGGCGGCAGGGCCATGCCCTCGACTTCCGCCGGGTTCCATGCGGAGACGATGTGACGGCGTGAATAGGGATTGCTGCGGATCGCCTCGACGACATTGGCGAGCTGGTCAATGACCTTGCCGTCCGGTCCTTCCCAGCGGCGCCACTGCTTGCCATAGACTGGACCAAGATCGCCATTCTCATCCGCCCAGGCATCCCAGATCTTGACGCCGTTCTCTTGCAGATAAGCGACATTTGTATCACCCGCGATGAACCAGAGTAGCTCGTGAATGATCGACTTGCGGTGCAGCTTCTTGGTCGTGACCATCGGAAAGCCGTCGGCCAGATCGAAGCGCATCTGATAGCCAAACACCCCCCGCGTCCCCGTCCCCGTCCGGTCCATCCGGTCCGTGCCATGGTCCATGACGTGCTGCAGGAGATCGAGATACTGGCGCATGGGACGGGCTTAGCGCGGTTGGACGACTCGACAAAGCGCGCGAGGCAAAGCGTCCACACTCGCAATTTTTTCCTTCATCCCGGGTAAAGCCCGGGATGAGGAAAAGAGGAACCTACTCTTTTCCAAACACCGCCAGTGCGCTCACCACCATCGCCTCCGTTCCCAGCGTCACGCTCTCTTCCGGCGAAACCTTGAAGAAGGGCGAGTGGTGCGAGGCGGCCGTCGCCATTTGCTTCGGCGGGGTACCGCCAACGGCCATATAGACACCGCGGACGCCCAGTTCCGGCGCGATGAATTCTGCGAAGTCTTCTGCGCCCATGCCCTTGCGCGGTGGATCGATGACACGGTCTTCGCCCAAGTGA
>CALDUL010000083.1 GCA_937923575.1 uncultured Algimonas sp. | reverse complement strand
AACAGCGTGCGGGTATTTGGCGAGACGGACGATAAAGGCCCGGTGCTCGCGTTCAATCTCGAAGGTGCTCACGCTCATGACGTGGCGCAGATTCTCGATAAATACGGCGTGGCTGTCAGGGCAGGGCAGCACTGCACTCAGCCGCTGATGGAGCGCTTCGGCGTGCACAGCACCGCGCGGGCGAGTTTTGGTATCTACAACACAGTCGATGAGGCCGAGCGCTTCGTCGAAGCCGTCCAAAAAGCGGCGATGTTCCTGTCCTAGCGCGCGAGCGTGACAGCGACTATATAGGCAGAGACATGGATACCCAGACCGACAGACAACGCCAGGCCGAGTCGCTCGCCAATGCGCAAATCCCCGGATATGTGCCGGAGAACGCGCCCAAAGTGGAGCCGACGAAGCCCGCGCCCGTGGCTGTGACCCCGGAGCGCGATGTCATGGACGTCTCCGGCGCGCCGCCCGCGCCGCCGACCGACGAAGAAATTGCGCGTATCACCGACGACGTCGTGGTGGCGTTGAAGACGGTCTACGATCCCGAAATCCCGACCGACATTTACGAGCTTGGCCTGATCTATAAGGTGGAGCTTGAAGACGACCGTACGCTTTTGGTTGATATGACGCTGACAGCACCCGGCTGCCCGGTTGCCGGCGAGATGCCGATTTGGGTGCGCGACGCCTGTCAAAAAGTCGACGGCATTCGCCGCGTCGAGGTTTCCATGGTGTTTGACCCGCCCTGGACGCCTGAGCGCATGAGCGAGGAGGCTCGGCTCGAGCTCAACATGCTATGACCGCCACTACCACACGCACCCGCCGTCCGCGACCTAAGCTCGTCACGCTGACGGATGCCGCTGCCGATCAAGTCCGTAATATCCTCGAAGAGCGAGGCGAAGGCTATCTGCGCGTCGGCGTGAAGAATGGTGGCTGTGCGGGCATGGAATATATGATGGACTATGTCTCCGAGCCCGAGACGTTTGACGAAGTGGTCGAGGACAAGGGCGTGAGCATTGTCGTTGACGCCAAAGCGGTGCTTTTCATTCTCGGCTCCGTCATCGATCACGAAACAACGCTGCTGCACAGCAAATTTGTCTTTAAGAATCCGAACCAGACAGATGCTTGTGGCTGTGGGATCAGCGTGACGATCGTACCGTCCGAGCTGGGCTAAAGACGACATCGATAAGGTCGTGCGCTGAGGGCGTCGCTCGCTAAATCACTCCGGTATGACCGCCAATAATCCCTGACAAATTCCGCCCACGCGCTACACCTGCGCTTGATTCGCGCGCGGGGAAAGCATGGCAAAGACGACGAAGAAGGGTGGCCCGAAGAAGGGCGGCGGTGGCGGTAATGTCGTTTCGCGCAATGCCGTTATCGAAGAGCATATCGACCGCGCGCTGTCCGGCCGTTACATGGCCTATGCCTTGTCGACGATTACGCAGCGCGCGCTTCCGGATGTGCGCGACGGGCTGAAGCCGGTCCACCGCCGCATTCTATACGCCATGCGCCAGCTGAAGCTGAACCCCGAAGGCGCTTACAAGAAGTCCGCGCGTATCGTCGGCGACGTGATGGGTCAGTACCACCCGCATGGCGACAGCTCCATCTATGACGCGCTGGTCAAGCTGAGCCAGGAGTTCTCGACGCGCTATCCACTGGTCGAAGGGCAGGGGAATTTCGGCAATATCGACGGCGATAGCCCGGCGGCCATGCGCTACACCGAAGCCAAGATGACGGCGGCTGGTGTGGCGCTGCTCGAGGGCCTCGACGAGGACGCCGTCGACTTCAAGGCAACCTATAATGAGGAAGACGAGGAGCCGGTCGTGCTCCCGGCGGGCTTCCCGAACCTGCTGGCGAACGGCGCGCAGGGTATCGCGGTCGGCATGGCGACATCCATCCCGCCACACAACGTTGCGGAAATCTGCTCCGCCGCGCTGCATCTGATAAGGACGCCGAACGCGCGGATTGAAACGCTGATGAACCATATCCTTGGGCCCGACCTGCCCACGGGTGGCATCATGGTGGAGCCGAAAGACAATATGCTGAAGGCCTATCAGACCGGCCGCGGCAGTTTTCGCGTCCGCGCCCGCTGGAGTGTCGAGGACACGGGCCGCGGAACCTATCAGATCGTGGTCACGGAGATCCCCTATCAGGTGCAGAAGTCACGCCTGATTGAAAAGCTCGCCGACATTATCGAGAGCAAGAAGAGCTCCGGCCTAGCCGATGTGCGCGACGAGAGCGCCGAGGACGTCCGCATCGTGCTGGAGCCGCGTTCCAAGAACATCGACCCGGCCGTGCTTATGGAGAGCCTTTTCAAGATAAGCGAGCTGGAAAGCCGCGTCAGTCTGAACATGAACGTGCTGGACGCTGACGGCGTCCCGCGCGTGATGGACCTGCGCGAAGTCATCCAGTCCTGGCTCGATCATCGCCGCGTCGTGCTGCTGCGTCGGACTAATCAGCGCCTCGACAAGATCGCGCTGAGACTCGAGATCCTCGACGGTTACCTCATCGCGTTTCTCAACATCGACGAGGTCATCCGCATCGTCCGGTTTGAAGATCATCCGAGGCGGGAGCTGATCAAAGCGTTCAATCTGACTGAGCGGCAGGCGGATGCGATCCTGAACATGCGGTTGCGCGCGCTGAACAAGCTTCAGGAATTCGAGATCAAGAGCGAAAGCGACACGCTGCGCGCAGAGCAGAAAGAGCTGCAGACGCTGGTGGGCTCGGATGGGCTGCAGTGGAAAGCCATTTCGGATCAAATCAGGGCGCTGCGCGAGATCTATGGACCCAAGACGGAAGAGGGCAAGCGCCGCACGACATTCGACGTCGCGCCAGAACTCGACATCGATCTCTCGACCGCTTTCATCACCAAGGAACCGATCACCGTCGTTCTGTCCAAGAAGGGCTGGATTCGCGCGATGAAGGGTAAGATGGACGATCTGTCCGGGCTAAAGTTCAAGGAGAATGACGGGCTGGGCTTCGCGGTGCAGGCAGAGACGACGGACAAGATTATCGTCTTTGCCTCAAACGGGAAATTCTACACGCTGGCTGGCGACAAACTGCCCGGCGGGCGGGGCAATGGCGAGCCGATCCGGTTGTTGGTGGATCTTGAAAATGACCATGTGCCGATCGGCATGTTCGTGCATAATCCGGAGCGCACGCTGATCGTGGCATCGACCGCCGGCTACGGGTTTCGTGTCAAGGAAACCGATATCATCGCTTCGACAAAGGGCGGGAAGCGCGTGCTGAACGTCAAGGGCGAGGTCGAGGCGGCGCGGGTCATTGCCGCCGATGGCGATCAGCTCGCGGTGATTGGCGAGAACCGCAAGATGCTGGTTTTCCCTCTGGCCGAACTCCCTGAAATGGGCCGCGGTAAGGGCGTGAAGCTACAGCGTTACAAGGATGGTGGCTTGAAGGACATTACAGCCTTTGCGGAGCGCGACGGTCTGAGCTTCATCGACAGCTCTGGCCGCCGCAAGGATGTGCCAGATTGGGTGCAACACCAAGGCGTGCGCGGGCAGGCGGGCCGCATGGTGCCGCGCGGTTTCTCTCGTCTGGGCGTGTTTGCGCCGGACAAGCGGCTCTAGCCCATGCGTATTCTTCTCACCAATGACGACGGTGTTCAGGCGACTGGCTTGTCCGTGCTGCGCAAGATTGCCGCGGAAATCTCCGACGATGTCTGGGTTTGCGCGCCGGACACAGAGCAGTCCGCGACATCGCGCGGCGTGACGCTCTATAATCCCGTGCGACTGAAGGAGCATGAAGAGCGGGTCTTCTCGGTCACGGGCACGCCGACCGACTCGGTCATCGTCGCTATGCGTGACCTGCTGGCCGATCACCCGCCGGACCTCGTGCTGAGCGGTGTGAACCGGGGGCAGAACCTTGCCGAAGACGTCACCTTCTCGGGAACGGTCGCCGGCGCGCTACAGGGCATGCAGATGGGTGTGCCATCCATCGCACTATCGCTCGCGCGCGGCTTTCAGGACGCATTGTCGTTGCCTTGGGAAACGGCGGAAGCGCATGGCGCGAAAATTGTGCGAGAGCTCTTGGACCGTGGCTGGCCGGACAAGGTCGTGCTGAATGTCAACTTCCCGGACCGTGCGCCTGACGCCGTTCAGGGCATGCAGATCACGCGGCAAGGCCATCGCGATTTTCCGATGAGCCATATCGTCAAGCGCGATCACCCCCGCGGTGGTGATTATTTCTGGCTGACCTATGGTTCTAAGCTGTCTAACCCGGCGGAGGGGACGGACCTGCGCGCGATTTATGACGGTTATATCTCGGTGACGCCTCTTCACACGGATCTGACTCATCAGGCGGCGCTGGAGCAGCTGCGCAGGTCGTGAGTTTCGATCCCAAACTCGTCGATTTCGTCATGGCACTGCGCTCGCGCGGGATTAGCGACGTGGCGACCTTGCGCGCGATCGAACAAGTGCCGCGGCGCTATTTTGTGCCGGATGCGCAGGCGGAGCGGGCCTATTCCGAACACGCCCTGCCGATCGACTGCGGGCAGGAGATGAGCGCGCCGCAGATCAGCGCTCTGCTCATCCAGCTGCTGGCGCCCGGACCGACCGACAAGGTGTTGCAGATCGGCGTTGGCACGGGGTGGAGCGCGGCTGTGATGTCGCGGATGAGCCGCAGGGTTTATGGCGTGGAGCGCTACATCGGCCTGATGAAAGACGCAGAGTCCCGCCTCACTCGGAACGGCATTCATAACGTCGAAATTCGCCACGGGGATGGCCGCTATGGCTGGCCGGGACAGGCGCCATTTTCGCGCGTTCTATTAACTTGCGCGGTGCGCGGCCTGCCTGAAAAAGTCGTCGCGCAGCTCGCGCCGAATGGCAGGATGGTCGCGGTCGTCGATGGTACGCTGACCCTGATCGAGAAGGCGCGTAAGCACCTCACGGAGACGGAAATCATGCCGCTTTCGCTGCCGATGATCGAAGCCGGAAAGTCCAAGACCCTTTAGCGGCCATCGCCTTTCTTTCCGCCCTGAATCTGATAGAGCGTGCCGCATGCGTTGCCCGTTCTGCTCCAGCGAAGATACGCAAGTGAAGGATTCGCGCCAAGCGGAGGACGGCAACGCCGTGCGCCGTCGACGAATGTGCTCCAAATGCGGAGGGCGCTTCACCACCTTCGAGCGCGTCCAGCTACGCGAGCTGATGGTCCAGAAAGCGTCCGGTAAGCGCGTGCCGTTTGACCGCGACAAGCTGATGCGCTCGCTGCAAATCGCGCTGCAAAAACGCCCCGTGGAGGAAGAGCAGGTCGAACAAATGGTCTCCGGAATCGTGCGTCAGTTGGAGAGCGCGGGTCGCGCTGACCCGACAACCAAAGAGATCGGCGAGCTTATCATGGAGGGCCTCGCAGGGCTCGATAAGGTGGCTTATGTGCGCTACGCCTCCGTCTATCGCGACTTTCGCGCGACCGAAGATTTTGGCGACTTCATCGCGTCGGAAAAGCTCGAAGGCGACGACTGATGTTCACCGGAATCATTACCGATATTGGTCGCCTGCGCGAAGTCACGCGTACGACGGGGTCCGAGTGGGGCGACACGCGCATGATTGTGGAAACCGCCTACGACACGGCCACGATCGATATAGGCGCGTCCATTGCCCATTCCGGCGCGTGCATGACGGTCGTGGAGAAGGGGCCGGGCTGGTACGCCTTCGATGTATCAGACGAGAGCCTGGACAAGACGACCTTGGGCGATTGGACAGCGGGACAAGCGATCAATCTGGAACGCGCGCTGACGGGCGCGGACGAGTTGGGCGGTCATATGGTCACTGGCCATGTCGATACGACCGCGACCTGCGTCTCTAGAGAGTCCCATGCAGGCTCGACGCGCTTTCGGATCACTGTACCTGACGATCTCGCTTTCGCCATCGCTCCCAAGGGATCTGTTACGATTGACGGCGTATCGCTGACCGTGAACGACGTCAGCGACGGGACATTCATGATCAACATCATCCCGCATACTCTCACCGCCACGACGCTCGGGGAACTACAGCCCGGCGGCGCAGTAAATCTGGAAATTGACGTCATTGCCCGCTACGTCGCGCGCTACCTCGCCCACATGGCGCCGGGCCAATCGGCCTGATCCGCCAAGAAAGACACGGTTTGACACAACTGAACGAAGCCGCCGCCTCGACGGTCTATAATCTCGCCACACCGGAGGAGATCATCGAGGATGCGCGCAACGGGCGCATGTATATCCTGGTCGATGCCGAAGACCGCGAGAACGAGGGCGATTTGATTATACCGGCGCAATTCGCCACCCCCGATGCGATCAATTTCATGGCCAAGTTCGGCCGCGGGCTCGTCTGCCTCGCGCTCGAAAGCGAACGGGCCGAAGAGCTCGGCCTGCGCAATATGAGCGCGGACAATAAATCCCGCTTCGAGACAGCTTTCACGCAGAGCATCGAGGCACGCGAAGGTGTCACGACGGGTATAAGCGCGGGTGACAGGGCGCGAACTATTCAGGTCGCTATCGACCCTGATTCTCGCGCCGACGATATCGTCAGCCCCGGCCACATGTTTCCGATCATCGCCAAGGATGGCGGCGTGCTCGTCCGCACGGGCCATACCGAAGCCTCCGTCGATATCTCGCGCATGGCGGGGCTGAACCCGTCCGCCGTAATCTGTGAGATCATGAACGACGATGGGACTATGGCGCGACTCGATGATCTTGTCGTTTTCGCGCAGTTCCACGGCCTGAAGATTGGCACGATCGAGAGCCTCGTCGCGCATCGGCTGGAGCGAGACCACTTCGTCAAACATGTCGCATCCAGCGACTTTACATCCCAGCGCGGCGACGCGTTCAAAATTCACGTATACCGCAACCTGCTGGACGGGACGGAGCATGTCGCACTGTCTCGCGGCGACGCTAAGGACGGCGAGCCGAGCCTGGTACGCGTGCACAAGATCGACTTTGCGGGCGACATCCTGTCTGAGGAGAGCCCGCGTTCCGGCCTGATCTGGGATGCGATGAAAGTGCTCGCCGATCACGATGGCCACGCGGTCATGGTGCTCATCCGGGAAGGGTCGATCGACTCGCTGCTGGAGCGTTTGGGGGCTAGCGCGCCAAAGCCGAACCGCTCGGAACAGACCGTTCGCGAATATGGCGTCGGCGCGCAGATGCTGAGCCATCTCGGCGTGACGCGGATGACGCTGCTATCCAATTCCATGCCGAAGCTTATCGGCCTCGACGCTTACGATCTGGAAATCGTCGGCCTTCACCCGCTTAATGCGACCCGGACTTAGACAATGAAGATACTCGTGATCGAGGCTCGCTATTACGAGCATATTCAGGACATGTTGCTGGACGGCGCGATGGACGCGCTGAATGCAGCGGGCGCGCAGGTCACCAAGATGGTCGTCCCGGGCGCGCTCGAAATCCCACATGTCATCAGCTACGCGGAAGCGGCCAATGCGGGCTATGACGCCTATGTCGCACTCGGCTGCGTCATCCGGGGTGAGACGACCCATTATGATTATGTCTGCGAGGAAAGTGCGCGCGCCATTATGGACCTCGCGGTCAACCAGCAGCTAGCGATCGGCAACGGCATCATCACGGTCGAGAATGAAGATCAGGCGCTGGCCCGTGCGGACAAGGCGCGCAAGGACAAGGGCGGTTTTGCCGCCAATGCGGCCGTCACCATGGTCAAGATACGAGCCGAGCTGAACGCATGAGCGGCGCCACACCCAAATTGCGCCGTCAGGCGCGAATGAGTGCTGTTCAGGCTCTCTACCAACTCGACCTGACAGAGCTGACCACCAAGCAGGTCGTGTTCGAATTTCTCAACCACCGCTTCGGCTTCGAGGACGAGGAAGGCATGGTCGCAGCTGACGAAAAGTTTTTCGAGGCAGTCGTGAACGGCGTGGTTCAGTTTCAGGACGAGATCGACCGGCGACTGGACGAGCAGCTACCGGAGAAGTGGCCGCTTCGTCGTCTCGATACAACATTGCGCGCTCTGCTGCGTTCCGGCGTCTTTGAGATCATCCAGCGCCCCGATGTTCCGGGGTTGGTCGTGATCGACGAATATGTCGCTATCGCCAACGACTTCTTCGAGGGCAAGGAGCCCGGCATGGTCAACGCTGTCCTCGACAAGATCGCCAAGTCTGTCCGCGCTGCGGAGTTCGGCCTGCCGACGGTCTCTTGAACGACACCTCCTATGAATGAGGTGGACTTGATTGCGAAGCTGCGACCGCTCGCCGGGCCAGCTGGATTGCAGCTGATGGATGATGCGGCGCTGTTGGATGTTCCAGCGGGGAAACAGCTCGTCATTTCCACCGACACCATGGTGGAGGGTGTGCATTTTCCAGCCGGGCGGATTGGCGGTGGCTTTTCGGAGCGTCTGCTTCGGACCGCGCTGTCTGACCTCGCGGCAAAGGGCGCGCGGCCAATTGCTTATTCTCTCAATGTGAGCTGGCCCACGGGTCGAGACGCGCGTTGGCTTGACGGCTTTGTTGCCGGGCTGAGAGATGCCCAGTCGGCCTTCGACTGTCCGCTCATTGGTGGCGATACGACCGGGGGGACAGCGACATTAGTCGCCAGCGCAACGGTCTACGGCCTTGTTCCGCAGGGCAAGATGGTCACACGTTCCGGTGCAAGAATCGGCGATCGTGTCTATCACACAGGTGAGCTCGGACTTGCCGAGATCGGCCTGGCGGTTGTCACAGATCGGCCTATCGAGGTTGATGGTGCGATGCGTCTTCGGGCCGAGGAAGCCTATCTGCGACCGGAGCCGCGATTCGTACTCCGCAAGGTTCTCCGGCAATACGCAACTGCATGCGCCGATATCTCAGACGGAATCGTCTCCGAGGCCGGTCATATCGCTGCGGCCAGTGGCGTCGCCATGGACTTGAGGTCCGACGTCACGACGGGCGCAAGTTTTGGCGACGATTACGAGTTGCTCTTCTGCATTGCGGCAGAGGACGAGGCGGCCATGATCGAAGCCGCCAAACAGCTGGGTGTTGCGGTCACTCTGGCGGGGGAGGTTCGCGCCGGGCAGGGTATTACGATCGACGGAACGCCCGCGTCACCCGCGGGCTATCGACACAGGCTCTAGCGAGGCCCACCGCCGCCGCCCGGAACATCCTGCTGACCGCCGATGCGGTCTGTTGGAATGCGGCCGATTGTACCGAAAATCTGCTCCAATACGGAGAGCTCGCGGCCACGGGTCGGTGTTTCGCGATCCGAGTAGTTCACGATCTGACGATTCTTCAGGCCAAACTCGGCGACCTTCTGAACTTGGCCGTCCTCGTTGAAGGTGATGGCCGTCACCGTCTGATCCTGGATCTGCGGGCGCAGATAGGCGTAACGCTCACGGACCTGGTTGATGTAATACCACGTGTCCGTCTCATCCGCTTCGTCAAACGTGCCTTCGATGGAGGGGCTGCCGAGCGAGGCGAGCACGCTAGCCTTGGTATCTGAGTTGGGGTTGATCGCCTGAGGCTTGGCTTCCTCAGTCGCGACATAGCCATGCGTCCGAAGTGTCGGGTTGCACGCCGAGACGACGGCGAGGCCGGCGAGCAGGGCGATGGGCTTGATTGTCGCTGCAACGGAAATGCGCATGGACCGTCTCTCTAAAAGGGCGCAGATGCGCTAAAGGAGTCGGGCTGACCTAGCCAGAGCAAGCGCAGGCCGCAAGGGCGGCGCGCGGTAGATGACGGAGACGTAAGTTGGGACTGTTCGACAAGCTAATGGGTCGGGACCTGCCGGAGCGGCGGGATGCGCGCGGCATCTATTTCCGACTGCTGGAACAATCGCGCGATCCGGCCTTTTTCGGCGCGGGCAAAGTCGCGGACGACTATGACGGTCGTATCAGCCTGATTACACTGCACTACGCCGTCATGATGCGCCGCCTCAATCGCGAAGGTCGGGACGGCGAAATCCTGCGGCAGGCAATTTTTGATGAAATGAAAGACGACTTCGAAGTCGCCCTGCGCGAGGAAGGCATCGCCGACACGGGTGTAAAGCGTCGGATCAAGCCGATGATCGCGCTTTTCTACGAACGGTTGAAGGCGTTCAACGAGGCGATGGATTCAGAAGAGCCGCAGCGCGCACTCGCCGAAGCGCTTCAGAATGACGATGACGCGCCCGCTGACGCCTTCGACGCCCGTCTCGCGGACTACGCACTCGATCTGGAGAAGAGCCTTGCGGAAACATCGCTGAAAGACATCATCGCGAAACGCTTCTACTTCCCCGATACAGCCGGATTCCGCTAGTCGCGCCCGCCGCGCGACCCTATAGCGGCGCTAATGCTGGACGGCTTGGTCATATCGGTGGATGCCATGGGCGGCGACGACGCCCCCGGAGTCGTCATAAAGGGCCTGGAGTATTTCCTGAAACACGAAGGCAAAGGCCGCCGCGCGCGCTTTCTGCTGCATGGCGACAAAGCGCAGCTCGACCCGTTGCTGGCCAAGGCGCCGCGCACACGTGAGCGTTCGGAAATTGTTCACACCGAGAAAGTCATCGCCATGGATGACAAGCCGAGCCAGGCACTGCGGCGCGGCAAGGACAGCTCCATGTGGAATGCTGTCGCAGGCGTAAAAGCCGGACGCGCAAATATCGCGCTGTCGGCCGGCAATACCGGAGCGCTGATGGCGATGGGTAAGCTGCAGCTTCGCATGAAACAGGGCGTACAGCGCCCGGCACTTGCGGCGAGCTGGCCCAACCCCAATGGAATTTCCGTTGTTCTGGATGTCGGCGCGAATGTCGATGTCGACGCTGCGCAGCTGACCGAGTTCGCCGTACTGGGTGAGGCCTATTACAAGGCGATCTACAAGAAGGATGATCCCACGATCGGACTGTTGAATGTGGGTACCGAGGAGCAGAAGGGAAATGCCGTCATTCGCGCGGCACATGAACGCCTGTCACAGAGCCAGCTCGGTCTGAACTACGTCGGCTATGTCGAGGGCAATGATATCTCCATGGGCGGGGCGGATGTCGTCGTGACTGACGGCTTCACGGGAAATATCGCGCTCAAGACGGCGGAAGGTACGGCCAAGCTCATAGGGACGTTCTTCAACGAGGCGCTGAAGGGCAATCTGTGGTCGAAGTTCACGACCTCGCTCAATTCGCTCGCACTGTTCCGACTGAAACGGCGCATCGATCCAAGGCGCGTTAACGGCGCGGTGTTTCTGGGGCTCAACGGTGTCGTCATAAAGAGCCACGGCGGAACCGATCATGTTGGCTACGCCAATGCGGTGAACATTGCGATCGGCTTGGCGGAAAGCGATTTCCTCGAGGCCATCGACGCGCGGATGGATGCGCTACACGACGAAGACGACAACATCGGCTTCATCGTATGACCCGCGCTGTCGTTCGAGGGATCGGCAGCTATCTGCCGGAACGCGTCATGACGAATGCGGAGTTCGCCAGTGATCTCGGCCTCGATACCTCGGACGCGTGGATCCGCGAGCGAACGGGCATCCAGCAGCGCCATATAGCGGCGGTCGGACAGACAACGGCCGATCTGGGCTTTCAGGCTGCGCTGAAAGCGCTGGAACATGCGGGCTGCACAGCCGACGATCTGGACCTGGTGCTCGTCGCGACGTCCACACCGGATCTGACCTTCCCCTCCACCGCGACCATGATCCAGCACAGGCTCGGCATGTCGCATGGAGCCGCTTTCGATGTGCAAGCCGTCTGTTCGGGATTTGTCTACGGCATTCACCTCGCCAGCAAATTGATCGAAGCGGGCGCGCACCGACGCGTTCTGCTTATTGGAGCGGAGACGTTCTCACGCATTCTAGATTGGGAAGACCGCGGAACCTGTGTGCTATTCGGCGACGGGGCGGGAGCCGTCGTGTTGGAAGCGGAAGACACGACGGAACGCGGCGTCATGCACTCCGTCATCCGGTCTGATGGCGCACATAAGGACATGCTCTATGTGGATGGAGGACCGTCAATGACAGGCACGGTCGGTAAGCTACGCATGCTCGGCAATGCGGTCTTCAAACACGCGGTCAAGGATATTGCCGGCATAATTCAGCAATGCGCAGATGAGGCAAAGGTCGAGGTCACGGATATCGACTGGTTCGTCCCGCATCAGGCCAATCAACGCATCCTCGTGGCCGTTGCCAAGCGGCTGAGGTTGCGCCCCGAACAGGTCGTCTCCACCGTTGCAGGCCATGCCAATACCTCCGCCGCCAGCGTCCCGCTCGCCATGGACGCCGCCGTGCGTGACGGGCGGATAAAGCGTGGGGATAGCGTCATGCTCGAAGCCTTTGGCGGCGGCTTCACCTGGGGCGCCTGCCTGCTTCGCTACTGAAAACACGCGTTAAATTTGCAATGCGCGCTGATTTACACTTGAAACTCCTGTGCCGTTTTGATTGTTAACGCGGGATATGGCGAGCAAAACAATTAATAACGGCACTGTGACGCGAGCTGATCTCGCGGAAGCGGTCTACCGCGAGATCGGTCTGTCGCGCTCCGAATCGTCCGATCTCGTCGAATCTGTCATCGGCCACGTCTCCTCGGCTCTGCTGCGCGGGGAGAACGTCAAGCTTGCCGGGTTCGGCACATTTTTGCTGCGTGACAAGCGCGAACGCATCGGCCGCAACCCGAAAACGGGCGTCGAAGTACCGATCACCTCTCGCCGCGTTCTGGTCTTCAAGCCCTCGCAAGTTCTGCGCGAACGCGTCGATTCGTCTCTGAGCCCGAAATAGGCTAAGCTCTGATTCGCAATCAGGGCTGTTTCCATGCAGGCGAAGACAACACGCGCATTCCGCACCATTAGTGAAGCCGGTGACGAGCTCGGACTGCAGCCGCATGTTCTGCGTTTCTGGGAAAGCAAATTTACCGACATCAAGCCGATCAAGCGCGGTGGCGGCCGTCGTTTCTACCGTCCCGAAGACATTGAATTCCTACGCGGTATCAAAACGCTGCTTCATGAAGAGGGTCATCCCATCAAGGATGTTCAGAAGCTCATCAAGAAGAGCGGCGCGGCGCGGATCGTGGATCTAGGCCGGTCGGTGGAGCGGGCGTCGCGCGACCGCGATCTGACGGATATGCCACTGGTTCCCGCGCGCATTGAAAAACCCTTCGCGCGGCCCGCTGCGGCAGTCGCGCCAAAGTCAGTCCCTGCATCAACGCCGACCCCGGCTCCGGTCGCTGTATCGGTGCCCCCTGCAGAAGCGCCCGTGTCCATCCCCGAGCCAACACCGGCACCGGCAGCCGAGCCGCTGGTCGCAGCTGTGGACGCTGACAAGCTGCGCAATGCGCTCGGTCGGCTGGAAAAGCTACGCCGCGACTGGGACGACATCGCAAAAGACGCATCCTAATCGCAAACGGGCCGCATGAGCGGCTTGCCCTTGGAAACCCACACAGCTACAGGCGCGGCCACGAGTGAGCGGAGTATGGCGCAGTCCGGTAGCGCACACGCCTGGGGGGCGTGGGGTCGCAGGTTCGAATCCTGCTACTCCGACCACTCGTTTCTTTCCCCGCTGAGCGCTGATGTCCCGCGACCCGGTCGCCTCTTTGTCGCAGCGAAAACACAGCGTCAGCCGCCTATATCGATAACGCCATGACGAGTCTTTCCGCCGCACGTCCGTCCTTTGCCGCCTCGGCCTATTCCCGAGCGCCCAGCTGGGTTTCAGCCTGGTTGATGGTCATGGTGCTGCTCGTCGTCGCGATGATCGTTGTCGGCGGGGCGACGCGGCTGACCAATAGCGGTCTGTCGATTACCGAATGGGCGCCGATCCGGGGTGCGCTGCCGCCGCTCTCGGAGGCGCAGTGGCTGAGCGAATTTGAGAAGTACAAACAGATACCGGAGTTCTCCGCCGAACATCCGGACATGGACCTCGCAGGCTTTCGTTTTATCTACTTCTGGGAATGGGCCCACCGACAGCTCGGGCGTGTCATAGGGCTGGTGTGGGCGGTGCCGTTCCTGCTGCTGGCTGTCCGCCGCCGACTGCCGCGGGGCAGGGCGCTGGCCTACACTGCTGTGCTGCTGCTGATCGGGCTGCAAGGCGCGATTGGCTGGTGGATGGTCTATTCCGGCCTGCAAGAAGGCATGGTGAGCGTGTCGCAGTATCGTCTCGCCGCCCATCTGGGCATGGCTTTCGTGATCCTCGGCATCCTGCTCTGGCTTTATTTAGACTTTCGCAATCGTGATGGTCGCGAGGGCGGACGCAAGGTCGTTCTGCCCGCAGTGCTGCTAGGGACGACATGGCTGCAAATCATCGCCGGAGCCTTCGTGGCCGGCACCGGGAGCGGCAAAACCTACAATGAGTGGCCACTGATGGACGGTAGCGTGGTGCCGGACGGATATTTGATCCAAGACCCAGCGATCCGAAACATCTTCGAAAATCCGGCGGCGATCCAATTCAACCACCGCACATTGGCCTATATCCTGCTGGCGCTCTTTGCCGTCGTGGCATGGCGCTATCGCCGCGTCGCGAGTTTGCGCGGTCCGATCGTGCTGCTGGGAGGTCTGCTGATCTGGCAGGTCGCGCTTGGTATCTGGACGCTGTTGGCTGTTGCGCCGCTCAACCTGTCGCTCCTGCATCAATTTAGCTCTGTGCTGGTGTTCCTAACGGCTATTTGGCTGACATATCGAGGAAGAAACCTGCGGTATTGATACACCGCACCTCTAAGGCATTGTATTACCGTGGTATTTTAGGGTAGGTCGCGGCG
This sequence comes from uncultured Algimonas sp., assembly GCA_937923575.1. Lineage (GTDB taxonomy): Bacteria > Pseudomonadota > Alphaproteobacteria > Caulobacterales > Maricaulaceae > Litorimonas. The sequence continues at coordinate 32,876 of CALDUL010000083.1, read as the reverse complement.
CTAACGACTTGACCCCCGCGGCATGCGCCCATAGTTAGCGCTCAACCTTTTACCGAAGGCCCGCAGCCGATGCGGGCTTTTGTTTTTCGAGAGACATGATGAAAACCACACAGTTCCTGAAGACGGCGGAGGTTGAAAAGCCTTGGATCGTCGTCGATGCAACGGACGCCGTCGTCGGCCGCCTTGCATCCTTTGTTGCCATGCGTCTGCGCGGCAAGCATCGCCCCGACTACACTCCGCACATTGATTGCGGCGACAACGTCGTCATCATCAATGCCGAAAAGGTGAAGTTCACCGGCAATAAGACAACCGACAAAGTCTATTATCGTCACACGGGTCACCCCGGCGGTCTGAAAGAGACCACGCCGCAGAAAGTGCTGTCCGGCCGTTTCCCCGACCGCGTGATGCGCAAAGCCGTTCAGCGTATGCTGCCCAAGGAAAGCCCGCTGGCCCGCCAGCAGCTCTCCAATCTTCGCGTCTATGCGGGCGCCGAGCATCCGCATTCCGCACAGAACCCCGAGCTCGTCGAGTTCACCTCCCTCAATTCCAAGAACCTGAAGGCTAAGTAAGACCATGGCCGAGCAAGAAACAGCGACTGCACCACAGTCCGAAACCGTCGCGACCTCCCTTGAGGATCTAAAGGCCGCCATGGAAGGCGCCAATGCACCGGTCGCGTCCGACGCGCCGCTGCCAGAGCCGAAGATTGACGAGCATGGGCGCTCCTACGCGACCGGCAAGCGTAAGAACTCCATCGCCCGCGTCTGGATCAAGCCGGGCTCCGGCAAGATCACGATCAATGGTCGCGATCAGGAAGTCTATTTCGCACGCCCCGTGCTGCGTCTGATCATTGCGCAGGCGTTTCAGGTTGCCGACCGTGTCGACAGCTATGACGTCATGGCGACGGTCAAAGGCGGCGGCCTCTCCGGTCAGGCCGGCGCGGTCCGCCATGGCATCACCAAGGCACTGACCTATCAAGAGCCGGCCCTCCGCCGTCCTTTGAAGGCTGCGGGCTTCATCACGCGCGACTCGCGTGTTGTGGAACGTAAGAAGTACGGTCGTGCGAAAGCGCGTAAGAGCTTCCAGTTCTCCAAGCGTTAAGTCGTTACAGACCTTTATGGTCTATTGTTCGAGGCGCTTCGGGAGACCGGAGCGCCTTTTTGCTGTGTGGGTGAGACATGAAAAACGCCGTCATCTTCGGAAGCTCCGGCTACACGGGCGCGGAGGCTGTACGCTTTCTGCTGCAGCATCCACGCCTGCGAATCAGCGCACTCTCTGCTCATAGTCGCGCGGGCGAGCCTTATGAGACTATCTACCCGCAGTTTACCGGGCACGACCTGCCCACGCCGAAGCGGATCGACGAGATCGACCTGAGTGATGTCGATGTTGTCTTTTCCTGCCTGCCGCACGCGACGGGGCAGGCGGCCATGGCCAAGGCGCTTGAGCGGGTGGAGACAGTCATCGACGTGTCCGCCGATTTTCGCCTTCGCGACCCGGCAGCCTTTGCGTCAGTCTATGGCTCCGAACACCAATTCCCGGCGCTCTTGGAAGAGCGCGTTTATGGCCTCACCGAATATGCGCGCGATTCACTGCCCGGAGCGCGGCTGGTGGCCTGTCCAGGTTGTTTTCCGACATGTTCTCTGCTGGCGCTGTTGCCGGGCGTCGAGGCCGAGCTCTTCAAGGACGCGCCGATCATCGTCGATGCCAAAACCGGCGTGTCCGGTGCTGGAAGAAAGTCGTCGCAAGCATTTGGTTTTGCAGAACAAGCGGAGGGCGCCCACGCCTATGCCATCGGCAACCACCGCCACGCACCGGAGATCGAGCAGGAGCTTGCCTTGCGCGGTTACGAAACCACAATCAGCTTTACCCCGCATATCGTTCCGATGAATCGCGGCATGATCGCGACCTGCTATGCCACGCTGCAAGAGGGCGTGACCGTCGACCAGCTGCGCCAACGCTATGTCGAACGTTACGCCGACGACCGCTTCGTCTCTGTATTGCCCGAAGGCGTTGTCCCGCAGACGCGCCACGTCCGCGGATCCAACGAAGCGCGCATTGGCATTTTTGCCGACCGTGCACCGGGCCGCGTCATCATCATCTCGGTGATCGATAATCTCGCCAAGGGTTCGTCGGGGCAGGCGGTTCAGAACTACAATCTGACGCAAGGCTGGGACGAAGCCCTTGGATTGAGCGGAACGGCCCTGTTCCCCTAGGCGCCGCAAGTTTTCCATGACCTCGCCGTCTTTGGTGCTATGTCTGCGCTCATGAAGAACGTCATGACACTCGCCGCATCCATACTCGCGCCGGTCGCATTATCCGCCTGCAGTTCGTCCTTCCTGCCATCGGCAGAACAGCTCAAACTGAAGGAGTTTCGCGAGAACATCGCTGCGCTGGATGACGACTACATGAGCGGCAAGGACCTGCCGTCTGCGCCGACCGAAATTCGATCCGCCGCCGAGTGGGACGCGGCTGCGCGAGACATGGAAGCACTCGGTGCCAACTTCGAAGTGCCCGAAACGGATGACCCGATGACGGATGCGGAATTTCAGCGCGAGTTCGATCGCCTGCAGGCAGCCGTCTTGGAGTACCGCAAGGACGACCCACAATGAACGCGCCTGAGCTTCGCCAGCGAGAGGAATTCTACCGCATCAAGCGGCTGCCGCCTTATGTATTTGCGGAGGTCAACAAGCTGAAGGCGGAGCTACGCGCCGACGGAATGGACATCATCGATTTTGGCTTCGGCAATCCCGACCTGCCGACGCCGCAGCATGTCATCGACAAATTGGTGGAGACTGTCCAGAAGCCGCGTGTGACAGGCTATTCGGCCTCCCGCGGGATCAAGGGACTGCGCCAAGCCTGTGCGCGCTATTATGACAGGCGTTTTGGTGTGGAGCTCGATCCTGAAAGCCAGATCATCGCTACCATCGGCTCCAAGGAAGGTTTCGCCAATCTTGCGCAGGCCATCACGGCTCCCGGCGATGTCATCTATGCGCCGGATCCCAGCTATCCGCTTCACGCCTACGGCTTCATCATCGCTGGTGCGAAGATCAAAGGGATACCGGCCATTACGGCGGACGAATATCTGGCGGGCGTGAAGAAGGCGCTGGCAGAGGACGACAAACCGCCGATGGCAATCGTCGTATGTTTCCCGTCCAACCCAACGGGCATGACCTGCGATCTGTCCTTCTATGAAGAGATCGTGGCCATTGCGAAAGCCAATGATATCATCGTGCTATCCGATCTGGCTTATTCGGAGATATATTTCGACGAACCGCCGCGCTCTATCTTCGAAGCCAAGGGCGCAGAAGATATCCTCGCGATTGAGACGACCTCGCTGTCCAAGACCTATTCCATGGCCGGTTGGCGTATAGGCTTCGCTGTCGGGCACGAAACGCTGATCGCAGCTTTGACGCGGGTGAAATCCTATCTCGACTACGGTGCGTTTACACCCATTCAGGTGGCGGCCTGCGCCGCTCTCGATGGCCCGCAAGACCCTGTGGAGCATGCGCGCGCCATCTACCGTGCGCGACGCGACGTGCTGGTACAGAGCTTTGGCCGCGCGGGGTGGGAAATCCCTGCGCCGGACGCCTCCATGTTCGCTTGGGTACCGCTGCCGGAACAGTACAGAGAGATGGGCTCGCTGAAATTCTCCAAATACCTTATGGAGAATGCGGGCGTGGCCGTCTCGCCCGGAAACGGCTTTGGCGAACATGGCGAAGGCTATGTCCGCATCGCTTTGGTCGAAAACGAGCAGCGAATTCGCCAAGCCGCGCGTAATATACGCGCCATGATGACCCGCGACCAAACCCAGGTTGCCGAATAGCGCTCAATTGCGTGTGAGGCTTGCGCCCGCGTCACCGCCTGCTATCGCTCCGCTTCTTTTTTAATCCGGGGGCTAGGTCGAGATGAGCAAATTGGGTTTCAACGCTGGGCTAGCTGTACAGGCCGCGCTGGTGACGGAACAGGCCGCTATCGCGGCGTCTGGAATGGTTGGCATGGGCCGGGAAAAGGCTGCCGACCAGAAGGCGGTGGACGCCATGCGCCGCGCGCTGAATGCGCTCGATATTCGTGGTCGAATCGTCATCGGTGAGGGCGAACGCGACGAAGCCCCCATGCTCTATATCGGCGAGGAAGTGGGCACGGGCAAAGGCCCGGAAGTCGATATTGCACTTGATCCGCTTGAGGGTACGACACTGACTGCCAAGGCCATGCCTAATGCGCTGGCCGTCATGGCTTTTGCACCGCGCGGCGGACTGCTGTTCGCGCCGGATGTCTATATGGACAAGATCGCTATCGGGCCGGGCTACGCCAAGGGGGTTATCGACCTCGACAAATCGCCCGCTGATAATGTGAAAGCACTCGCAAAGGCCAAGGGGGTTGCCGAAACTGATATCACGGTCTGCGTCCTCGACCGCTCGCGTCACAAGCCTATCATCGACTCCTTGCGCGACATCGGTGCGCGTGTGCGTCTGATCACGGATGGCGACGTGCAGGGCGTGATCGCGACGACCGACCGCGAGACTCAGACCGACATGTATATCGGGCAGGGCGGAGCGCCCGAAGGTGTGCTCGCTGCAGCTGCGCTTCGCTGTATCGGCGGTCAGATGCAGGGCCGTCTGCATTTCCGCAATGACGACGAAGTCGGCCGCGCGCGCCGCGTCGGGATCGATGCGCTCGATCTGAAATATGATCTCGAAGGCCTGGCGTCCGGCCCGACCATCTTTGCGGCCACAGGCGTCACGCAAGGATCGCTGCTGGACGGCGTGAAAATTCGTGGTGACCGAGTCCACACTCACACGCTCATCATGAACTCCATCAACGGCGCGGTGCAGCGCTTGCGCTCGTCCCGGCCGCACAGCCCTCAGGGGTGAGCGAGAAGAAGCCGGCACTGCTTGGCGTCGAACGGTCGGTTCTCGGCCGCCGATGGGTTGCGCGCGCGGATGACGGCGCCATTGACGCAGTCGCACAAGCGTCTGGGCTCGACCGCATTCGCTCGACATTGCTGGCCGGACGCGGCGTCGCCGGAGAAGATGCAGAACGCTATCTCGCGCCGTCACTTCGGCACGACCTGCCTGATCCGTCGACGCTGACCGATATGGACCGCGCGGCGAAGCGCATCATTGCCGACATGCGCGCGGGGAAGCGCATCACCCTGTTTTCCGATTACGATGTCGACGGCGGGACGTCGGCGGCTCAGATGATACGCTGGGGCAGGGGGCTGGACTATGAGTTTGGCCTGCACGTGCCTGACCGTATCCGCGACGGATACGGGCCGAGCCGGCAGGCATTTGAAGCGCTTAAAGCATCCGGCAGCGAACTCGTCATTACATTGGACTGCGGCGCTGCGGCCCATGACGCTCTGAATGGGGCTGCCGAGATCGGCCTGCCCGTCATCGTGATCGACCATCACCTCATGCAAGGCCTCCCACCTGCCGAAGCGATCGTGAATCCGAATCGGCCGGATGACGACAGCGGGCTCGGCCACCTCGCAGCCGCTGGCGTGACATTCATGCTCCTCGTAGCACTGAACCGTGAGGCGAAGCGGCAAGGGCTGGCGCCCAAGCTCGATATTCGAGAGCTTCTAGGCCTGACCGGGCTGGGCACGGTTTGCGATGTGGTTCCAATGATCGGGCTGAACCGAACCTTCGTCCGACAAGGCATGACGGTCATGAACCGTCAGAAGATCACCGGGTTGAACGCGCTGGCGGGTGTCTCGCGCGCGGAGCCACCCTTCACATCCTACCACGCAGGCTTTGTGCTTGGGCCAAGGATCAATGCGGGCGGGCGGATCGGGCGTTCGGAAATGGGCGCAGAACTGCTCTCTACCGAAGACCACGCCCTCGCGCAGTCGCATGCCTATGAGCTGGACCGCCTCAACACCGAGCGCCGCGCCATGCAGGACGATATGGTTCGCGAGGCCGTGGAGCAGGCGAGTCTTCAGGACAATCGCGCCGTAATCGTCGCCAGCATGAAAGGCTGGCATCCCGGCGTGATCGGTATCGTCGCCGGGCGGCTGAAAGACCGCTTCGAACGACCCGCTGTTGTCATCGGCATCGACGCGGACGGCGTTGCGAAGGGGTCCGGACGCTCCATCCGCGGGGTCGATCTTGGCAGCGCCTTTGCCAAAGCGCGTGAGCTCGGAATGCTTGTATCGGGCGGAGGACATGCGATGGCCGGGGGGCTGACACTGGCGGGGGACGACGTCGACACTTTTGCCGAATGGCTACAGGCCGAGCTGGGCGATCAGGTAGCAGCCGCGCGGGCGAAACCCATGACCACTGTCGATCTGGTTCTCGCGCCGTCTGCCATCGATCTGTCGCTCGTCGATGCAATCGAATCGGTCGGTCCCTACGGTCCCGGCAATCCCGCGCCCAATGCGGCAATCAGCGATGTCCGCATCGCCTATGCGAAACCATTGCGCGGTGGCCACGTGCGCTTCACGGCGCAGGGGCGGGGAGGCGGCTCTGTCAGCGGCATTCTATTTCGCGGCGACGAATCTCCGCTCGGCGAGGCGCTTTTAGATGCGGGCGAGAACCGGATGCACCTGCTCGGGCGGGTCAAACGCAACCGTTATCAAGGCCGCGAGAGCGCGGATTTCCAGCTTTCGGACGCTGCGATCAAACGATGAAAAAACGTCTGCGTTTGCTGCGCCTTTTCACTTGATTGCGCAAAAACGCCGCCCTATATCGCGCTCCGCAACAGAGTGGTCCCTTCGTCTATCGGTTAGGACGCCAGGTTTTCAACCTGGAAAGAGGGGTTCGATTCCCCTAGGGACTGCCAGTTGCTTTCCTGACATCGCAGGCGCTTTTGCAAGCTGACAGGGCCGCCTCCTGGCGCTATGTCCCGCGTATGAAACGCGCTGCTCTCTCAATCTTCGCCACGCTTTTGCTTGTCGCTCCTGCGGCCGCTCAGACGGCCCGCAATGACACCGTTGACTTCGGCGCGCCCGTGCCGCTGACAATTCAGTCCGGCGACAAGCAGCACGCCTTCACCGTCGAAGAAGCCAAGACTTTGGAACAGCAGGCGCGCGGCATGATGTGGCGCAATCAGATGGGCGAAAACGAGGGCATGATCTTCGAGTTCGCGGAGCCGAAGGTCGCGACGATCTGGATGAAAAATACGGCTATACCGCTCGACATTCTCTTCGTGCGCTCCAATGGCGAAATCTTGAAGATCGAGCACATGGCGCGCCCCTACAAACTCCGCTCCGCCAGTAGCGAAGCGGTCGTCGCTGCCGTAGTCGAGCTGAAGGGCGGCCGCGCGCTCGAATTGGGCATCCGTCCGGGCGACACAATCGATCACCCGTTCTTCGGCAGCTAGAATTTCTTCAGCGGCTAGCGCTTTTTACCGCAGCTAGCCCTTGCACTGACCGCCTGCTCGTTTATGAGCGCGCGACGTCTGGGACGGGATGTAGCGCAGCCTGGTAGCGCATCTGTTTTGGGAACAGAGGGTCGCAGGTTCGAATCCTGCCATCCCGACCAGACGTCTTTTCTCCGTAAGCCTTGCTTAAGCCTCCACGCGTAGACAACCCCTACGCGCGTGAGAGGGGAATCGCATGACTGCAGCATCAATGGGTCTGAAACAGGCCACTGCCCCTGGCAATACGACCAAACCAACCCATACGCGTGTCGAGATCGGCCGCATCCTGACGGTCGGTTCGTCCAGTGCCGTAATCTCGATTTCCAAGACGATTATCCGCAAGAATCAGCTGCATCTCGCTTCGATCGGCACGATTCTTAAAATTATCACGAGCCAGTCCATTGTGGTGGCCATGGTCAGCTCGCTCAAGATCGGCTCAGCTGACGATGAGGGCATGAATGACGGTTGCCTGGCGACGCTGAACATCATGGGCGAGATCACGACCAATCCGACGACGCGCGAAACCAAGTTCTTCCGCGGTGTCCGCACCTTCCCCGTGTTGAACGAAGCGGTCTACAACATGTCGCCGCAAGAGCTGCAGCTGATCTTCGCCAAACAGGCGTCCAGCTGCATCGAGATCGGCCGCCTGCAGCAGGACAATTCGATTATCGCCAAGGTCCGCACGGACGACATGTTGTCCAAACACTTCGCCATCATCGGCTCCACAGGTTCGGGTAAATCCTGTACCGTGGCGCTGGTCTTGCAGGCCGTGCTCGACGCCAATCCGGCCGGCCACGTCGTGCTGTTCGATCCGCATAACGAATATTCCAAATCCTTCGGCGACCGTGCCGAAGTCATAACAGGCGCGACACTGGATCTACCGCTTTGGCTCTTCGACTTTGTCGAAACCGTCGAGCTGCTCACTAGCGAAATCAAGGATCAGGCGAGGGAAGAGGAGGAGGTCCTTCTCGAAGTCATACTCAAGGCAAAGCGCCTGTTTGACAGAATGCAGGCGAAGAACGACATCAGCACGCAGGTCAAGCTCGACGATGTCGAACATGAGCTGACGCGCGCGACGCACATTAGCCTCGACAGCCCCGTGCCCTACCGCATTCGCGATGTAGTCAAACTGCTCGATCACGAGATGGGTAAGTTGGAAAACGCCAACAATTTGGGGCCTTACAAGCGTTTGAAGCGCAGAATCGCGACGCTTATTGCCGATCCACGCTACGCCTTCGTCTTCCGCAATCAGACAAAACCGCTTGAAATCGGCGAGCTCGTTGGCCGGATCTTCCGCTTGCCTGTTGCGGGCAAGCCGATCTCCATTCTCGATTTCTCATCTATTCCGTCCGAGACACTCAACATCGTCGTGTCCGTCGTGAGCCGCCTGGCCTTCGAGATCGCGACCTGGTCCGGACGGAAGGTCCCGATCCTTCTCGTCTGCGAAGAGGCGCACCGCTACATCCCGCGCGACAAGACGCTCGGCTTCCACTCCACACGCCGAATCATCGGCCGTATCGCGAAAGAGGGCCGGAAATATGGCGTGTCGCTGGGAATCATCTCGCAGCGTCCATCGGAGCTGGAGCCCAACACGCTGTCGCAATGCTCGACCATCTTCTCCATGCGACTGTCTAACGAGCTCGATCAGAACTTTGTGCGCGCGGCCGTGCCCGACGGAGCAAAAGAGCTGCTGTCCTTCCTGCCGAGCCTTGGCACAGCGGAGACCATGGTCTTTGGCGAAGCCGTCAATCTGCCCATGCGCGTGCTGCTCAACAATCTGGCCGAAGAATATCGTCCGCACAGCTCCAGCGCCTCCTTTACCGAGCTCTGGGCACAGGACACGGCGACGCCTCAGCTTATGGAGCAGGTCTACAAACGCTGGAAAGCGCGCTCTTATGACATCAACACCCCGAAGCCTGCTGCACCCGCGGCACCCGCCGCTCAGTCTGGCATTCGCCGCGGGCCGATCAATGTGCAGGACACGCGCGCAGCCTTGCGTCGACAAGCACCGCCGGCAGCCGCGCCCCGCGCGCAGCCTGCGCCGACGCAATCGCTGGGTGATGTGAAGTCATTGCTAAGCGCCGCTTTCCACCGCGACAGTGCGTGAGCTTGTCTTAGACGCTGTGCGGCGCTAACGGCGGCGCATGTACGCAAAGATCTATCGCCCTCGGCCATCCGCCATGACGTCCGGACGCGCCAAGACCCATCATTGGATCCTGGAGTTCGAGACCGACGAGCCCATGCGCATCGATCCTCTCACCGGGAACGCCGTGTCGACCGATACGCGCGAGCAGATCCGCATGACGTTCGATACGATGGAAGAGGCCGTGACCTACGCCAAGGCCAACGACATCCCGCACCGGGTCCACGGCAGCAATGCCAAGACAAAACGCATCCCGCGGTCCTATGCCGACAACTTCGCCTTTGACCGCAAGCTTCCCTGGACGCATTAGCGCAACGCACGGCCTCGTAGCTCAACTGGATAGAGCAGCTGACTTCTAATCAGCAGGTTGGGGGTTCAAGTCCTCCCGGGGTCGCCACCACTTTGACGGACACGTAAATGGACCTGCGCACGCGACTGCTAAAGACCTCGCGCGCTGAGGCGCAGGCGTGGTTCGTGTCGCAAAGCCGCAATGCCTTTCTCGGGCGGGACATCGTGCTCTGTCAGATTCTCGGGCAGTGCAAATTCCTGGTGCGCGGCGACTACACAGGCATGGCGCCGCACCTGATCTTTGACGGCTTCTGGGAATTCTGGCTAACCCGCTACATGGCGCAGATCGTGAAACCGGGCGATCATGTTCTGGATATCGGCGCAAATCACGGATATTTCACGGTTTTAGCAGGGCTTCTTAACGCGCCGGACGGACGGATTACGTCGTTCGAGCCCGCAACGGACGTCCACGACTGCCTCACGAAATCCGTGTCGCTGAACGGCTTGGGCGGGCGCTCTCGCGTCGTCAACGCGGGTATTGCCAATGTTGAGGCTGCCACGACGCAGACCTTCCTTCGCCACGATCTGGAGCCGCATAATGGCCGCTTTCTGCAGGAGGGCGAGTCGGTTGAAGCCGCCGCTGCGGTTGGCGAAGTCCACGACTTCGCTGTCGAGCCTCTACGTACCGAGGACTTCGACCGGCTGGACGTCGTGAAAATCGACGTCGAGGGCGCTGAGCTGGATGTTCTCGATAGCGGGAAAGCGCTGTTTGACACCTATGATCCCACGATCGTCTGTGAGGTCAATCTTGGTCGGCACTACGGCTATGATGACGTGATGCAACGCCTGGGCCGTGGCGGACAGCTGCTCTATCTTCACGAGGACGCGCAGATCAAAGTCTTTGACGCGGAAACAGCCGAAGGGAGTGTGGGGCGGGATATCCTGGTCGTACGTCAGCGACACGGACTGCAGCACTACTCCTGAAAATTTTCGTTAGCCCAGTCAAGAAACGCCTCCCAATCCTCCTTGACGACGCCGTGCGTTCCGGGACGTAGCCAGAAGGCCTTTGCGGCGGACGCATCGAAGGTACCGGGCGTCGGAGCCCCAAAGTCATTGCCCCAAGCCGCATAGCTTTCCGTCCAGGCGCCGGTCGGGTCCGACCAGACATCGCGTTGCGCATTGCCTAGCAAGACGGGCTTGCCGCCGATCGCCTGTAGGAGCTGAGCCGGGCGAGGGAGCCTAAAAGGGTCTTCAGACCGCGCAGACAGATCGGCGCGGCCCCAATGCGGATAGGCACGGACCAGCGCGTCGAGCGGCTCGCCGTCGCGGTCGCGCATGTCCGATGCGCCTAAGGTCCCACTCTGATGCGCGACGACGCCGTCGATCCGATCAAACCACGCGCCCGCCAGCAGCGCGGTCTTGCCGTAGCGTGAATGGCCGTAGGCGATGATTTCGCGCTTACCCAACTCCTGCGTGATGAGCTCCGCCACAGTGTCGTGTAGTCCGGCCCAAAGCGCGAGTGCACCGGGGCGGTCACTGTCTGGGAAAAGCTCTGCCAGCGCCAGCGAGCCGGGGCGCGCACTGTCGGGGACAACTTCGCTCGGATAGACGGCCACCAATCCGAAACCGTTGGCAACGATTTTGTCGAGCGGCGGTTCGACAATATGCCGACCAAAAACACTCTTCATCAGCCAACCGCCTATCCCGCCACCAGAACAATCGAAGCCGCCCACCGATTTGGGTGGCAGCGCTTCAAACGGCAACACATCCTGTGTGGGGCAAAAATTCTGTGTGCTGAATACCGGAGCATCGGAAACGTCTTCCGGCATGAGCGCGGCGACGAGAAGCTCTCGCGATCCACCGGGGTAGCTCAGCTTGAGCCTCCAATGATGGAGTGTCCCGGTCCCGACACTTACCGTCTCAGCCGCGATAATCTCAAAGCGCTGAGGCGCCACAACGGGGCCGTATAGCTCCCGCTCCAGCAGGCGCAGTGTCGTGTCGCGGGGGAAGGCCGGCAAGACAGTCTGTATCTGTGCGGAATCTGGCCGATCGGTCGACGCTGTCTTCAAGATAGTACGCGCAGTCGAGCACGACCCCAGAGCGACGCAACCAGCTATCGCAGACAGCTTTGCCGCCGCCCAGAGCGCGCTACGCAGACGTTGCAAAGGCCTGCTCGATGTCAGAAATCAGATCGCCTGCGTCTTCGAGTCCGCAGGCAAAGCGCACGAGCGGGCCGGGAAGGGCGTCCGCGTGACGGCGCTTCAGCTGCGGGTCGCAGTGGATAGCGAGCGACTCATAGCCGCCGTAGGAATAGCCGATACCGAAGAGCTGCAGCGCGTTGATAAAGGCATCCACACGCGCCGTGGAGCGCTCGGTCAGCACGACAGAGAAGAGGCACCCTCCACCCGTGAAGTCCCGCTGCCAAAGGGCGTGATCGGGATGGTCTGGATGGCCCGGGTGCAGCACTTGAACGACCTCGTCATGCTCGCCGAGCCAATCGGCAAGGGCTTGCGCCGTCGCGGCCTGTTTGTCGAAGCGTGTGGTCACGGAGCGGAAGCCCCGCAGGACTTGGTAAGCATCGTCGGGCGAGCTTGCCACACCGAGCTGCTTCGCTGTTTTGGCCAGCTTGGTCGCATGATCTTCGCGCGCGCAGACGGCGGCGCCGAACAGCAAGTCGCCATGTCCGCCAAAATATTTCGTCGCGGAATGGGTGGAGATGTCGGCACCCAGCGCAAGCGGGTGAAGCGTGAGCCCAGCGCTCCAAGTGTTGTCTATGATCGACACCGCTCCAGCTTCCCGGGCAGCTTTGCATATCGTAGGCACATCCTGGATCTCAAACGTCAGCGAGCCGGGCGATTCCAACAGGACGACGGAGGTCGTCTCGCGCATCAATTCGCTGATCCCAGCGCCGATGTGCGGATTATAGAGCTCCAGTTCCACGCCCATCTGACGCAGGAAAGTCTGCCCGAAAAAGCGCGTCGGCCCATAGGCGCTGTCGGTCAGCAGAACATGATCGCCGGGTTTGACGAAGCTCAACACAGGCTGCGTGCAGGCCATGACACCGGATGGATAGAGCTGTGCCGCAACGCCCCCTTCCAGATCGCAGAACAGTGCCTTCAATGCGTCATGCACGCCCGAGCCATGACGACCATAGCCGCGAATATCGTCGCGGTAGAGATCCTCGGAGCGTTCGAACAATAGCGTCGATGCGCGCTCCACGGCCGGATTGACGGGTGTGCCGAGCCCAGCCGCCGGGCGACCTAGATGTGCAAAGGACGTGCTACGGTCGTGCTTGCTATTGCGCCCATCCATCATGCTGCGACCTCCACCGGCAGGCTGTCATCCATGCCCCATTCCGCCCATGATCCCTGATAGACGCGGACCTCTTCCGCACCAATACGCTTGAGCGCAACCGCAATCAGCGACGCTGTCACGCCCGAACCACATGTCGTGAGAATGGGGAGAGACGTATCGATTCCGACACGCGCAGCGATTTCTGCAATATCTTCGACGTCGATAAAGTATCCGTCTTGGACAACGGTTCGGTAGTGCAGGTTCAGGCTGCCGGGAATGTGGCCGGATCGGCACCCCTGACGCGGCTCTTTCTCCGTGCCGTTGAACCGACCGGGTGAGCGCGCGTCGATGATCTGCGTTTTCGTCCCGATGGCCGCTAGCACATCGGATTTATCGACGTTCATGGCCTTCGGGAGCGCCTCACTGAACACGTCAGCCGCGGCTGCGCCCCCGAACGGCGCTTCGTCTCCCCAACCCGACACGAGAGACACGGCGTGTCCGTGCGATGCCAGCAACCAAGCCACCCAAGGCGCGGAGAAGAAGCCTGCGCGGTCATAGACACACACCGCTGTGCCGCCGACGACACCCGATGCCGCGAAGACATCAGGCGCGATGGAAACACGGTCCGCAGGCGAAGCGGTTTTCAACGCAGTCGTATCGACCGACGCCGTGGTGTGCGCGAGGAAACCGCGCTCCGGACTAGCGCCGCCAATTTGCCACGTCCCGTCGAGGAGCTGCACCAGACCTTGCTCGGCCAGCGCCTGCGCAGCACTCGCCGTGATCGTCTGGATCACAGCCAGCTGGGCACGGGCAAGCCGCGCTCCTTCAGGAATTCCGGGTTGTAGACCTTGGACTGATAGCGCTGACCATAGTCGCAGAGGATCGTCACGATGGTGTGACCCGGCCCCATTTCGCGTGCCATGTGGATCGCGCCGGCAATATTGATTCCGGAGGACCCGCCGAGGCAGATACCTTCCAGTTGGTTGAGCTCAAAGATTATTTGCAGCGCTTCCGTGTCACTGATCCGGTAGGCGCTGTCGACGATGACGTCCTGCAAATTCGCCGTAATGCGTCCCTGACCAATGCCCTCGGTGATTGAGTTGCCTTCGGTCTCCAGTTCTCCGTGGTCATAGTAGGCCCACATCTTAGAGCCATACGGATCGGCAAGACCGATCTTGATGTCCGGGTTCATGGCTTTCAGCCCGATGGACATACCGCCCAGAGTGCCGCCCGTCCCGACCGCGCAGACGAAGCCATCGACACTGCCGCCCGTTTGCTCCCAAACTTCTTTGGAGGTCCCGTCGATATGGGCCTGGCGGTTGGCGATATTGTCAAACTGGTTGGCCCAGACCGCACCATTTGGCTCGGACGCAGATAGATCCTTTGCGAGGCGTTCTGACACGTGAACATAATTGCCGGGATTGGAGTAGGGAACGGCATCGACCTCGATCAGCTCCGCACCGAGCAGTTTCACGGCGTCCTTCTTCTCCTGGCTCTGCGTGCGCGGCATGACGATCTTGCAGCGGTAGCCGAGCGCGGAGCAGACGACGGCCAGACCAATGCCGGTGTTGCCCGCCGTGCCTTCGACAACCACACCGCCGGGCTTTAATGCGCCTGACTTCTCCGCATCCCGGATGATCCAGAGAGCGGCGCGGTCCTTTACCGATTGGCCGGGGTTGAAGAACTCCGCTTTTCCGTAAATTTCGCAGCCGGTCATCTTCGACGCGTCTTTAAGTTTCAGGAGCGGCGTATTGCCGATAAGATCAATGACGGAGTTGGCTATCATGCTCCGCTCAATGCCAGCTTCGAGACGGACCCGCTAGCGCTTTTCATCCTCAGGAAAGGTTGCCGTAGGGGGCTTGTCGGTCGCGGGTGTCACCGGATTGACCTCGATCTCTTCCAACTCGAAATTGTCCAACCGTTCCGCGCGTTTTGGCAATGTCCCGCTTGCCAGCAGCGCGTCGACCCGTGCGACCGCATTCTGTTTCAGGTCTTCGTAGAAGAGGTTGGACGGCAGTGTCCGGAACTTGCCGCCGACCATCAGAGGACGCCGCAAGCTGCGAGACCGCGGCTTGTCGACAAACAGCAGGCCATCCAAACACTGCGCGCCGACTTGGTTGGGCTGCGCGGCAGGGCGTATATCCGGCTCCAACCCTTCCGCCGCCACGCCGCCCTTGTGCAGTCGCTCCGGCGCATAGTCCTCCGTCCGGCTCCAAGTCAGAGGATTGATGCAGCTGAGGGGACGGTTCTCGACGGAGGCGAAATCGTCGCCATCATGCACAAGCAGACGCTCTGCAAAGCGCTCCGCATTCGATGTTTCGCCCGGCATGAAGGTGCCAAATGCGGCAACGCAGCCTGTATCGGACGGACCTTCGCACGGAGAAAGCGGGGATAGCGCATCGTCGAACAAATCCAGCGGTACGGGGTAGTCGATGACATAGGCCACGGCCAAGCGCTTGCTGAGCGGGCTGTCGCCTGAGAAGAAATCATGCAGCAGACGCGTCACATGCGCCGCGCCTTGATTGTGGCCCACAAGGACGATGGGCCGCTCAGGCGGGCTTTGGGTCAGGAAGACCTCAAAGGCGCGCCGCACATCCTGATAGGCGAATTCCTGTGCGAGCCGTGCGTCCTCTCGCTGGGTCATATAGCTGTAAAGGGAGGCCTGCCGGTAATAGGGGGCGAATAGCCGACCCGCATCGCCGTAGGGTGTGACGTAATTCGGCCGCACGATCCGCTGCAGCTTGGTCTTTCGGCGCAGATCATCGCTTGGCAGATTGTAGTGTTCGCCACCGCGATAGACGCTCGGCACCACGACAAAAACGTCGCCCTTTTCATCCAGCTCGAACGGATCGACTGACAGATCTGGCTGGCTCAACCAGCTTTCCGCAGTCGCGTAGTCCGGAGCCGCGGGCGGCTCGTAGGTCTGAAAGGGCTGGCGCGGATCCTGAATCGTCTGGAAGATATCGTCGCGCCAGGTCAGCACGCCCGTCACAACGATCACGACCACAGCGAGGATGAGGCCAGTCACGACCTTGTGCACAGTACGCAATTTGCGTCTTTGGCGTTTGGGCATAGAGGGCGGGCCTTGCTGCAATCCGGCTTTGCGCTTAGGCGGCGACTATGGCGCCTGCAAGGCGCGAACGCGAACCGGAGCTCAGATGGCAGCACACCCAGAGATAAAGGTCGTTCCGAAGGCTCGTCGCTTTCGTATCGTGCGTTGGTTTCGCAATCGGCTGATCACGGGCATCATCGTTGCCCTCCCGATCGTCGCGATTGTCTGGATGGTGAGCAGCCTCGTCGGCGCGATCGACAATGCCGTTTGGTCGGTTGTGCCGAACTCGCTCGACCCCCGGACATATATCGAATTCCCGCTCTGGTTTGTCTCCGTCATCGTGGCCGTGGTCGGCCTGACTGTCCTAGGCATGTTCGTTTCAAACCAGGTTGGACGTCGCGTCTTGCGCGCTGGCGAAAGCGTGCTGGCCAAGGTTCCCGTCATTTCGCCGGTCTACAACGGCATCAAGCAGATCCTGAATACGGTCGCGCAGCAGAAGGACCGCGCCTTCCGAGATGTCTGCCTGATCGAATATCCGAAGGAAGGCATCTGGGCCGTCGGTTTTGTTACAGCCGACGTCGCCGGAGCGCCAAAGCAATCGCTCGGCGAAGACTATCTCTGCGTCTTCGTGCCCACCACGCCGAATCCGACGTCCGGATTCCTGCTTTTCGTGCCGAAAGACGACGTCAAGCTGCTCGACATGACACCCGAAGAGGGGGCCAAACTCATCATCTCCGGCGGCATGGTGACGTCGAATAAGGCGCTCGAAGACTTCGACCCAGATAAGCCCACCGTACCGCTAAGCGACAAGACGCTCTCGACCTAGTTGCAGGGCTTAACCCGCCCGCATCATTGCGATGCCGGCATCCTGTTCGAATAAATAGAGTGCTATGCGCGCCGCTTCTCCGCGCGGTGTTTCTAAATTGGGGTCCTGGCTCGCCAGCAAGCGCGCATCATTGGTTGCGGTCTCCAACAGGTCACGATGTTTGTCGAGGTTGGCGAGGCGAAAGCGCGGCACGCCGGATTGCGCGGCGCCGATAATATCGCCAGAGCCGCGCAGCTCCCAATCCTTCTCCGCAATTAGAAATCCGTCCTCGCTCTCGCGCAAGATGTTGAGCCGCTCTTTGCCATTATTCGACAGGGGGTTCTTGTAGAGCAGTATGCAGGAGGACGCCTTGTCCCCGCGCCCAACACGCCCGCGCAGCTGGTGCAGTTGAGCGAGACCGAAACGCTCGGCATGTTCGATGACCATGACGGTTGCATTGGGTGCATCCACGCCGACTTCGATCACGGTCGTCGCGACCAGAATATCATAGCGTCCGGCCTTGAAGGCGCGACTGATCGACTCCTTTTCGACCGCGCTCATGCGTCCGTGCAATAGGCCTACCTTGTCGCCAAAATGCGCGGTCAACTGGCGGTGCCGGTCTTCGGCCGATCCCAGATCGCTGACGTCGCTATCCTCGACCAGAGGGCACACCCAATAGGACTGCTCTCCCTTGTCCACAGCGCGGCCGATGGCGTCTATGACGTCGTCCATGCGCTGCAGGGGCAGAGCGACCGTCTTGATCGGCTGACGGCCCGCAGGCTTTTCATCAAGGATCGAGATGTCGAGATCGCCGTAGCTGGTGAGGGCGAGCGTGCGCGGGATAGGCGTTGCGGTCATGACCAGTAGGTCCGGCGCGCTGCCTTTTTCCGTGAGCCGTAATCGATCGCGCACGCCGAATCGGTGCTGCTCATCAATGATGACGAGGCCTAGTCGGTCGAACTCCACTCCGTCCTGAAACAGGGCATGAGTGCCAACGACCACGTCGATGTGACCCTCCGCGAGGCCCGCGTTGAGCGCGACACGCTGCTGTCCCTTGTCGCGTCCGGTAAGAGCCTCGACCACCAGCCCGGCGGGCTCCAGCATAGTGGAGAGCGTGTCGGCGTGTTGCCGCGCGAGAATTTCAGTCGGAGCCATCAATGCAACTTGCGCACCCGCTTCGCAGGCATAGGCAGCGGCCATGGCGGCGACGAAGGTCTTGCCCGCGCCGACGTCGCCCTGGAGCAAGCGTGCCATGCGGTCCTCGCTCGCCATGTCGGCCTTTATCTCCTCGAACGCCCGCGCCTGTGCACCTGTGGGCGGGAAGGGAGAGGCGTTGAGCACGTCATCCACATATTCACCGCCAGCTTTCAGCGCCGCGCCCTTCAGCGCGCGGTTGCGCTCGCGCACCAAGGCCATGGCGAGCTGCTTGGCAAACAGTTCGTCATAGGCGAGTCGACGAAGCGGCGGGGCATCCGATCGGATGTCCGCAATATGGGCAGGCTGGTGCAGGCGTAGTATGGCTTCGTTGAAGCTTGGCCATTCCTGCCGTTTCAGCCACGGCGCGTCCTGCCACTCGGGTAGCGGCTCACCCAGGCTGACTTTCTCAAGCGCGTTCCACACCGCTTTGCGCGCCACTTTCGGACCAAGTCCTGCCGTCAGCGGATAGACCGGCTCGAAGCTCGGCAGCTCGTCGACTTGGCCGACTTTCAGCACATAGTCGGGACGGTTCATCTGCGCCTGCGCGTTATAGATCTCGACCTTGCCGGAGATCAGCCGCACCTCGCCTTCGGGGTACTGTCGCTGCAGCGAAGAGCCATAGCCCTGGAAGAAGACCAGATCCATCTCGCCCGTATCGTCATAGACCTTGATCTTGTAAGGAGCGGTGCGCGATCCGCCGGGGCGATGGCGGCCGATGGTTACCTCAAATGTTGCAACATCGCCCTGCAACGCACCCGCGATGCCGGGGCGATTCGAACGGTCGATGACGCTGTTCGGAGGCGTGGTCAGCAGGTCTTTCAGTCGACCGGGACTGCGCGCCGAAAAGGCACGCTCTATCAATTCCGCGACCTTGTCGCCGACGCCCTTGAGCGTGCGGATATCGCTGAACCACGGATTGAGGAGAGGGGAGCGCACGGAGCTGATTTGGCGCGGCAGACCGCCGCGCGCAAGCGTGTTGCGCGTGACATCTCTCGCTGTCCGCAGTAGCCCGGCAGAATGGAAGAAAGCCCAGAGATCGCGGACCTCGACGTCCGCCGCAAACGCCTGATCCACCGCGCGCATTATCGCGGCTTCAAGGAAGCCGACCTGATCCTCGGCGGCTTCGCGCGCGAGCACGGGCCGGAGCTGAGCTATGAGGAAGTGTTGATGATGGAAGACCTGCTCGGCGCAAAGGATCACGACATCTATGCTTGGGTCATCGGTACGCTGCCCGTCCCGGCCAATTATGACACGCCATTATTGCTGCGGCTGAGAGAATACAGACCAAAGGTGGGATAGTGGGCAATGGTGGGATAGCTGGGCGCACCCCATAGACGCGGGCGCTAGACGACACTATCGGAACCGACCCCGCTCCCAGCCGTCAGACCTCCATGCAGATCCAGCTATCCCGCTATATCGGCCCAGAGCCGCGCCTGACCGCCGCCGGATTGCCGGAGGGCGCGGATGCGCTCGTGGTCACGCGTGCCGCCGCAAAGACTCAAAAGCGCGTTCTGTTCATCGCGCGCGACGACGCCCGCGCGGCCACCTTCACGGCCGCCTGCCGCTTCTTCCAGCCCGACATCCCAGTGCTGAACTTGCCCGCATGGGACTGCCTGCCATATGACCGTGTATCGCCGTCGCGTGTGTTAGCGGCGCGCCGGGCAGGGGCGCTGTACAGTCTACTCGCGGTCAAGGCGGACAAGCCGCTGATCATCGTCTCGACTGTTTCCGCCGTGCTGCAGCGCGTGCCGCCACGCAAGGTCATCAAGCGTGCAGGCTTCCGGGCCAAGGCGGGCGATGAAATCCAGCGAGAAGCGCTTGAAGAGTATCTCTCCCGCAATGGCTACATCCGCGCATCGACGGTCGTGGAGCCGGGCGACTACGCCGTGCGCGGCGGGCTAATCGACATCTTCCCGCCGACCCGCAAAGCGCCGCTGCGCTTGGATTTCTTCGGTGATGAGTTGGAGTCCATCCGCGAGTTCGATGTCGACACCCAGCGCACGGCGCGGTCGCTGAAGTCGCTCACCCTCGCGCCTGTCTCGGAGGTCTTCATCGAGGACGACACGATCAGCGAGTTTCGCAAAGGCTATATCGCGGCGTTCGGGGGCGGGGTCAGCCGCGACCCGGTCTATGCCAGCGTGATCGACGGCATTCGCCCGCAAGGTATCGAGCACTATCTGCCGCTCTTCTATGGCCAGACCGAGAGCGTGTTCGACTATGTCGGCCCGGAAGCGCTGATCGCCTTCGACGGGCTGTTCAACGAAGCGATGGCTGAGCGCGAGGCGTTGATCGAGGACTTCTACACGTCGCGGCGTGAGCATCAGGAAGCGCGCGATACGGGCAAGGGAGACCCGGCCAAGACAGCCGGGCTCTACCGCCCACTGCCAACCGACGCGCTCTACCTCCCACCTGTGGAATTGGCGGAGATTACAGCGCCGCTGCGCAAGCGGGAACACACGGCGTTCGATGCGCCGGACGGATCGGACAAGGTCGATTTCGGCGCGCGGATCGGGCGCAGCTTCTTGGCCGAGCGCCAGCGCGAGAACGTCAATATCTTCGATGCCGTGTCCAAGCACGTGCAGGCGCTGCGCGAGACAAAGCACAAGGTCTGGCTCGCGGCATGGTCGGAGGGGTCGCGCGAACGCCTGACCAACGTGCTCGAAGACCAAGGGCTGATCGTGCCTATCGCGCGCAATGGCCAGGTCGCGCTCGACATTGACCCCGGCGCCGTGAGGGCGGTCATCCTGCCGCTGGAGCAGGGCTTGGTCATGCCCATGTCGGGCACGGATCTGGCGGTAATTTCCGAGCAGGATATCCTCGGCGACCGACTCGTCAATCGCGGTCGAAAACGCCGCGCGAAGAACTTCATCGCCGAAGCCAGCGCGCTCAATCCGAGCGATCTCGTCGTGCATATCGACCACGGCGTCGGGCGCTATCTTGGTCTGGAAACGCTGCAGGTCGGCGGCGCGCCGCATGACTGTCTGAAGCTGGAATATGGCGGGGGCTCGACGCTCTATTTGCCGGTCGAGAATATCGAGCTGCTGTCGCGCTATGGCAATGCCAATGAGAACGCCGTGCTCGACAAGTTGGGCGGTGTGGCGTGGCAGTCCCGCAAGGCGAAGGCCAAGGGGAAGCTGCGCGAGATGGCGGCCGAGCTGATCAAAATCGCAGCCAAACGCGCGATGAAGACGATTGATCCGATCGAGATCGAGGAGGGCTCCTATAACGAGTTCGCCGCACGCTTTCCTTATGCCGAGACCGAAGACCAGTTGAACGCAATCAAGGACGTATTCGACGATCTGACCTCCGGCCGTCCGATGGACCGCTTGATCTGTGGCGATGTCGGTTTTGGCAAGACGGAGGTCGCACTGCGCGCGGCCTTTGCAGTGGCCATTACGGGCCGTCAGGTTGCCGTCGTCGCGCCGACGACGCTACTGGCTCGGCAGCATTTCAAGACATTTTCCGAGCGCTTTCGCGGCATGCCGATCAAGGTGCGTCAACTCTCGCGATTGGTCCCAGCCACTAAGGCCAAGCTCACCCGCGAAGCGCTGGCGAAGGGCGAAGTCGATATCATCGTCGGCACCCACGCCGTGCTGTCCAAGACCGTGAGTTTCGCCAATCTCGGCCTGGTTGTGGTCGATGAGGAGCAGCGATTTGGCGTGCGGCACAAGGAGCGGCTGAAGGCGTTGCGCGCCGATGTTCACATGCTGACGCTGACCGCCACCCCGATCCCGCGTACCCTGCAAATGGCGCTGACCGGCATTCGTGACCTGTCGCTGATTGCCACGCCTCCGGTCGATCGTCTGGCCGTGCGGACCTATGTTCTGCCATTCGACGAAGTTTCGATCCGCAAGGCGCTGCTTCGCGAGAAATACCGCGGCGGGCAGAGCTACTACGTCACGCCGCGCATCGCGGACATCCCGCGACTCGAAGAGTTCCTGCGCACGAGCGTACCGGAAGTGAAATATGTCATCGCCCACGGCCAGATGGCACCGAGCGCGCTGGAGGACATCATGTCGGCCTTCTACGACGGCCAGTATGACGTGCTCCTGTCGACCTCCATCATCGAGTCGGGCATCGACATCCCGACCGCCAACACGATGATCATCAACCGCGCGGACAAGTTCGGCCTTGCCCAGCTCTACCAAATGCGCGGCCGAGTCGGGCGGTCGAAGACGCGCGCCTATGCCTATCTGACCATCCCGGACGAGCACGTCGCGTCCAAGGGAGCGCTGCAAAGGCTCAAGGTTCTGCAATCACTCGATACGCTCGGTGCCGGCTTCACCCTTGCCTCGCACGATCTCGACATGCGCGGCGGCGGCAACCCGCTCGGCGAGGAGCAATCGGGCCACGTGAAGGAACTGGGCGTCGAACTCTATCAGCATATGCTGGAAGAAGCCGTCGCGGAGTTGAAACAGGACGAGACCATTGCCGATCAGAGCTGGACCCCCCAGGTCAATCTCGGCGTCGCCGTGCTGATCCCCGAAAACTACGTGCAAGACCTAAATCTGCGTCTCGCGCTCTATCGTCGTATCTCCGATATCGAGACGGATGAGGATAGCAATGCGCTCGCAGCCGAGCTTATCGACCGTTTCGGTCCGTTGCCGGACGAAGTTGACGCGCTGCTAAAAGTCATGAAGATCAAACGCCTATGTCGTCGAGCTCACGTCGCGAAGGTCGACGCCGGACCGAAAGGTGTCGTCATCACCATGCGCCACGAAGACGTGAAAGACCCGTCGGTCGTTATGAACGCGATTACCAATGGCTCGGGCTGGCGCCTCCGGCCGGATCAAACGATTTTGGTAAAGGGCAATTTCGACACGCCGAAAGCTAGGGTGCAGGGCGCGGAGCGGGTGGTGAAGGCGTTGATCGCGGAGCCCGCCAGGGAGGTGGCTTAGCTCGCGCGCTGTTCCGGCGGACGCGCCGCAAGCGTTTCGCCGTCACGTGCGACGCTGCGAATACCGTTCCCAATGAGCATGTCCGCGCTTTCGTGCATTTCCTGCTCGATGATGGCGGCTTCGATCTCCAGCGTCAGCGATCCGCTGCTCGCGCCTCCTGACGTTTCAAAGGCGGCGCATTCAATCAAGCCGGTCATGCGCTCCAGCACGGTTTCTACAGAGGCGCGGACTTCTTCGGGGAAGGCGACGATGACGGTGTCTGTGTCGACGCGCGCGACAATATCCTGCATACGGACAAGACCAGAAATCATCTGAATCGCGCGGCCATAGGCGCGGCGCAGGTCATCTGTCCTGACATGCTCCGTCGATGCCGGGTGCAGCTTCATCGTCAGGATCGATAGCGGCACAGCGCGCTCTCGGCAGGCGCGACTGACGCGCTTTAGATGGGCTGACAGGAAGTCCGTATTGAAAACGCCCGTTTCCGGGTCCGTGCAATCCGCTCCACCGATCCCCTTGAACTCCGCTTTCAGGCGAGAGTGCAGGCGGTGGTAATTGGCGAGCTCGATGATGCGCCCGGCGATTTCTTCCATGGGCGAGTCGGCGTCGATTAGGTCACGCGCGCCGCTGGCGAAGGCCTCACAACGTGCGTCAAAATTATCCGCGTCGATCAGCAACAGTGTCGGAACATGGAACAGCCGCGGATTGCGTCGCATGGTTTCCGTAATCGTCAACGCCGGCTCATTGCTGTGCAGTGCATTCATGACCACCGCGTCGAAGGTGCGGTCATGCAGATAGTCAAAGGCCGAAAAACTGGTGAAGGCCGCGACGACGTCGACATTCTTGCCCTGCAACGCGTTGACGACAGCCATATAGGCCGGATCGGCTTGGCCAACGAAAAGAATTCGAAATGGTTTGCGCAAGTCTTCGTCGCGCAGCGATACGGTCTGGCCAAAGCTCTCGCGCAAAGTCTCCATACGGCGCACGATCTCATGCTCCATCTGGCCAAGACGGATCATGGCGGCGACACGATGTGCGACTTGAACGGGGTGAACGGGCGCGTAGAGAACGCTGTCAAACGGATGGTCTGCTGCAATCTCTCGCGCGAGCCGGGCGATAACCGGAATTCTGCGCGGGGCGTAACGCGCGCGGATCTCCGCCACAATCTCATGAGCCCGCTCGATATAGTCCGTCAGAAAGCACAAAACGGCGGACGGGGCTTGGTCCGGCAGATCTGGCAGTGATTTCCCGTCATATCCCGTCATCTGCAGGTCGAGCGACTGCGCACGGATGCTGTCGATCAGCGCGATCGAACGATCAACGTCGTCTGTGATGACGAGTACGCGCGTGTTGGAACGCTGTTGAGAGCGAGTCGGCTTGGACATGGTTATGAGGCTAACGCGACGGACTTACCGCCGCGTTAACCCTGATGCCGTGGCCGACTAATCCGGCAGCTGTGTCCATCCGCACTGACGGCCTGCGTTCTGTTCTTCGAGATAGCTCATCAGCGGTGCGAAATATTCCAGGATTGCAGAGCCGTCCATATCGCGCGTGCCGGTGAAGGCTTCGAGCGCATCGGGCCACGGCTTGGAGGCACCCATCTCCATCATATCCTCGAACCGCTTGCCGACTTCCTCATTACCGTAGACGGAACAACGGTGCAGCGGTCCCTCGAAGCCCGCTTGGTCGCAGGCGGCCTTGTGAAACTGGAACTGCAGGATGTGGGCAAGGAAATAGCGCATATAGGGCGTGTTGCCCGGGATGTGGTATTTGGACCCCGAGTCAAAGGCATCGGACGGGCGATCATTTGGCGGACGGATGCCCTGATATTCCTCACGCAGTGCCCACCAGCCATCGTTATACTCAGCCGGGCTGAGCGTACCGTCGAAGACCTGCCAACGCCACTTATCGACCAGCAGGCCAAATGGCAGGAACGCAACCTTGTCCATAGCCTGACGGAGCAGCAGCGCCGTATCGGCGTCCGCGCCCGGCACGTCGGCTTCGTCCAGCAGCCCGATCTGCACCAGATAGTCCGGCGTGATAGACAGGGCGATCATGTCGCCAATGGCCTCGTGGAAGCCGTCGTTTGCGCCGTCCTTGTAGAAGACCGGCTGATCCTTATAGGCGCGCTGGTAGTAGTTGTGGCCCAACTCGTGGTGCACTGTCTGGAAGTCTTCGCCCGTCACATTGGTGCACATCTTGATGCGGATGTCTTCCTGATCGTCGAGGTTCCAGGCGGACGCGTGGCACTGCACATCGCGGTCGGCGGGCTTGGTAATCAGCGAGCGCTTGTAGAATGTGTCGGGCAGGGGATCGAAGCCGAGCGAGCTGAAGAACTGCTCACCCGTTTTCACCATGCGCAAGGCGTCATAGTCCTGCGCTTCGAGCAGGGCCGTGACGTCCACGCCCTTCGCGGCGTCGGCTGGCTCGACGAGCTCATAGACATTACCCCAGCTCTGTGCCCAGATATTGCCGAGCAAATCGGCGCGGATCGGCTGATCCATCGGCACGACATCGTCGCCATACTCTTCGTTCAGTCCGGCGCGGACATAGCAGTGCAACTCGTCATAGAGCGGCTTCACCTGACCCCAGAGCCGGTCGACCTCGGTCGCGAAGTCATCGGCGTCCATGTCGTAGCCCGCGCGCCACAGCGCACCCGCATCGGCATAGCCCAGCTCTTGCGCGCCTTCATTGATCAGCTTGACCATGTCGGCATAGTCTTCTGCGAGGCTGTAGTTCTTCAGGTCCCCTTCGAGCGCGACTTGCTGCGTCTTGTCCGATTTCATGGGCTGGGCCAGCGTGCGCCAGCCGGACCAAGTCGCTTCGAGCAATTTCGGGTCGCGCGCATTGGCCATCAGGCGGACGGCTTCGAATTGTTCCAGCACATTGTCCGCGTCTTCGCCCAGTATCTCCTTCGCCTTGGCGAATTGATCTTCCGGCAGCTTGAACTTCGCCGTGCCGTATACCGCGTCCATGCGTGACATGATCTCGGCCAGCTCGCCGGCCGCGCCTTCACGATCGGGAGCAGGGAAGTTGGAGCCGCGCTTTAGCCCGTCGATCTTGCGGCGCATGTCATCGGGCAGCGACACATCGTTAAAGCGCTTGGCCTCATTGGCGAGGCGCGTGGAC
Organism: uncultured Algimonas sp.; assembly: GCA_937923575.1. Classification (GTDB taxonomy): domain Bacteria; phylum Pseudomonadota; class Alphaproteobacteria; order Caulobacterales; family Maricaulaceae; genus Litorimonas. Next base: position 6,717 of record CALDUL010000083.1, on the reverse strand, counting down.
AGCTCGGCGCCTTCCTTGCCTGCCGCCGCCGCCATGGCGTTGGTGTCATCGGTGATGAAGTTCGCCCGCACCCAATAAGCTCGTGCGGCGCGGAGCCCGAGCTCCTCAATATCCGCTTCAGCGTCTTCGAGGAATTCACGAGCGTCCTGCACAGTGGGGCGGGACGCGGCGGTTGCCGCTTGCAGCAGATCGTCGGCCGCGGTCTGCGCCGTTTGCGCAGTCTGCGACGGAGCCGGTGCGGGCGCGGCGGTCGGCGCGTCGGTCTCGACAGTCGTATCCGCGCAGCCGGCGAACATCAGGGCGGCGGTGCAAGCGGTTGCAAGGTAGAGCTTTTTCATGATTGTCTCGTTGTCCATCGCAGTGGGCGCGAGCTTCCGGTTGCGCGGGTGACCGGATGAACGCATGGCGTGGTTCATCCGTATGATGCGGGGCGAGTCGTTTCAACGGTGCATTTTAACGCGCGCCGGTCGCACGCGCAGGGCTGCGCGAAAAGGTGCAAGGGAGATCATAGGTGCCAATCGGACTGCTCATGGTCAATCTCGGCAGCCCTGATGCGCCGACCGCCGCCGCCGTGCGGCCCTATCTCGGCGAATTTCTCCACGACTACCGCGTTGTTGATACCAGCCGCTGGATCTGGTGCCCGGTGCTGCACGGCATCATCCTGCGCACGCGCCCGAAGAAATCCGCAGAAGCCTATGCCAGTATCTGGGGCGATGGCGAGGAAGCCCCGCTGATCCGCATCACTCGCGCGCAGGTCGCGGGTGTCCAGGCCGCGCTCGGTCCCGACGTCATGGTCGAGACGGCCATGCGCTACGGCAACCCATCCATTCCCGACGCGCTCGACCGTTTGATGGAGGCGGGCTGCACGAAAATCGGCGTGTTGCCGCTTTACCCGCAATATGCGGGTGCGACGACGGCGAGTGTCTATGACGGCGTCCACTTCGCTCTGCGCAAACGCTGGAACGTGCCGGAGCTGCGCTTTCTGCGCGATTATTACCGCGAGCCGGCCTTTCAGCAATCTCTCGCCGATAGCCTGACGGAGCATCTGGCCACGCTCGATTGGGAGCCGGACAAGATCATTACCAGCTATCACGGCCTGCCGCAGAGCTATGTCGACAAGGGCGATCCCTATCAGGGCGAGTGTATCGAGACGACGGAGCTACTCCGCGATTACCTACCCGAACACCTTGCACCGAAACTGATGACGACCTTCCAGAGCCGTTTCGGCCCCAAGGCCTGGCTGCAACCCTATACCGACAAGACGCTCGAAGCGATGCCGGAGGAACACGGAATCAAGAAGGTCGCCGTGATGATGCCAGGCTTTTCAGCGGATTGCCTGGAAACCCTCGAGGAGATTGCGATCGAGGCGGAGGAGAGTTTCCATGAGCATGGCGGAACCCATTTCACCTGCGTGCCTTGCTTGAATGACCGCCCAGATCACATTGCCCTGCTGACCGATCTCGCACGTCGCCGCGTGCTAGGCGATTGGCTTGATGAGCTCGAACAGCCGCGCGTTGTCGGGCACGAGAATGTCGGCTGAGCTGATGGTGTGGTCGGCAAGGGCGGCGTAGCGCTCATGGCGTGATGCAAGCAGTTTCGGATAGCATGCCTTGAGCGACGCAGTCTCGTCCATACCGTCAATCATGCGGAAATGCCCGGCCCACGCGAGCGGTTTGGGCTGCGCGAAATAGAGCTGCTGCAGCCGCTCCAAATGCTCCGGCGCGGCCTCGATATAGACGGTGAACCATTCGCGTGAGAGGTCGCGCAGGACGCTTTCATTGGCGTATATGACGGAACCAGTCGTATCGAGCAGCGGGTTGCGCGCATCCGTTGTCAGCGCCTTGGCCGTGGCGGCACTTTCCAGCCGCATGCTCTCGCGCTCGCGCGCCTCATAGCCCTCAGAATAGGGCTGACCCTGCCAGGCAGCGAAGGCATCCATGTCGGTCTCGCCGAGCTCTTCCCAGATCAGCTTATCGACTTCGGTCAGGGTAAAATCGAAATCAGTTGCCAGCCGCATCCCACTGTAACTCTTGCCGATGTTGCTCATCCCGATCAGGGCGAGCTTCAGTGTGCCAGCGGCGTAGCGATCCTCGAACTCAGTCCGGGTGATCTTCATGTCACGTAACGACCGACATAGTCCGACAGAGCGTCCAGCGTTGGCGCCATGTTGTGGACACGCGGCTCTCGGCGGGCGTTCTTGGCGAGCGCTTCGGGCATGGGCACGTCTTCGCGGATCAATGTTTCAAGGCTGTCGGCAAATTTGGCGGGGTGCGCCGTGCCAACAGTGACGAAGGTCGCGTCCATGTTATGCGTCTGCCGAAAGGCGTTCATGCCGAGATGGCCGACGGCGGTGTGAGGACACATGAGATAGCCCGTTTCGCGAAAGACGCGCGTGAGGTGCCTTCCTGTCGTCTGGTCATCGAACGACGCGCCCCAGCAGACATTTCGCACGCTCTCCAGGCTTTCGCCGAATAGCGCGAGGATACGCGGGAAGTTATTCGGGCGTCCGATATCCATAGCGTTGGACAGCGTTGGCTGTGACGGGCGTGGGCGGTATTCGCCGTCCTTTAGATAGTCGACCATCGGGTCGTTGACATTGTTTGCAACGACAAAGCGCGCAATCGGCGCACCCATCTTTAGCGCGATCAAGCCGCCTGTCAGATTGCCCAGATTGCCGGACGGAATGGAATACACCACCGGGCGACGCGGGTAGGCCGCGCGCGCCTGCAATGCCGTCCAGAAGTAGTAGAAGCTCTGCGGAATGACACGGCCGACATTGATCGAATTGGCACTCATCAGATCGAAACGATCGACCAATACCGGATCTGCAAAGGCGTCCTTCACCAGCTGCTGGCAGTCATCGAACGTGCCTTCGACCCGAATGGCGTGGACGTTGGAATCACGCTTTCCTATGGTGCAGAGCTGCTGCTCCTGCACGGTCGATACGCCGCCCTTCGGATAAACGATGAAGACCTCTATCCCATCCTGGCCGAGGAAAGCATCGCCAATTGCGCCGCCCGTGTCGCCTGACGTCGCCACCAGGATCGTGCGACGCTCCCCGTTTTTCGTCAGCAGATGACTCGCCGTACGGCCCATAAATCGCGCGGCGAAATCTTTGAACGCCAGCGTCGGGCCGTGGAAAAGCTCCAACACAAACTCATTGGCATGTGGCGGCATGGCGGGATGTAGGCGCTGTCCATCCAGCGTCACCATCGGCACGTCGAAGTCATAAGCATCGCGGCAGATGGCTTTCAGCGTCGCCGGATCGAAGCGCTCATCGGTAAAATGGGTGGCGAGTTCGGCCGCGCAATCGGCGAAGTCCATGGCACCAAGTCGCGCGAGATCGCTGCTGGAGAACTTCGGCAGGCTGTCCGGCATCCATAGCCCGCCACCCGGCGCGAGGCTGGCGAGTAGGGCGTCGCCAAACTCGGCGGTCACGGAATTATCGAGATGGGAGTGGTAGCGCATGACGGGCGGGGCGTTAGCGGATGGTTCGGCTGAACGAAAGTGACAAGTCAGCTGCGGACCGTATGGGCGAGTATGTTCACCATCGTCGCGTGAGCGGGCGTGTCGCCGTTATTGCGGATCGCGTGGGAACGGTCGCCGCGATAGCGTAGCGTTTCGCCCGCACCAACGACCCATCGTTCCGGCCCGACTTCCACGGTGACTTCGCCCGAAAGGACGGAGAGGTTTTCGACGGAACCACCGGGATGGGCGGAACTGTTCAGTACACCACCCGGCTCCGCGCGAAAGTCATAGACCTGCACGAATTGCACCGTGTCGAGTGCGCCAAGAATGCGCAGCTCGCACAGGCCATCATCACTAGTCAGCTTCGGAATGTCCTGCACGCCCGCGCGCTCGATGAGCGCCGAGTCCGAGACTGGCGCAGCGAACATGGCCTCCACGCTGGTGCCCAGCGCCTGACTGAGACGAGACAGGGTCGCGACCGTGGGGTTGGTCTCATTCTTTTCGATCTGGCTGATCATGGACTTTGCAACCCCGGACATTTCCGACAGTTCGCCTAGCGAAAGCGAATCGGCCTTGCGGAGACGCGAGATTGTCGCGCCGAGCTTCTCGGAGAGAGCCGCCGTCTCGGGGCAGGGCGCGCGGCGGGAACGTTTACGGGTGGCGCTCATCACAGGTCCGTGCATAAAAAGGGGTGGCGATCTGGTTGGGTGTTCGATATATAGAACGAACTGAACTTTCAAGCGAACAGTCTTAATGCGTTACCTTCCCATCAATATGGACCTGCGCGGAAAGCGCGTCGTCGTCTTCGGCGGAGGCGGCGCAGCGGAGGCCAAGCTTCGCACCATCCTGCGCACCGAAGCCGAAGTGCGTGTCGTCAGCGACGAGCCGTCCGCTGAAATCCAACGCTGGGCAGATGATGGCCGCCTGCATCTTGCCACCGATTGCTGCCTCGATTGCGCCACCTTGATCTATGCGGCGACCGAGGAGCCCGAAGAAAATCTTCGCCTCGCCGAACTGGCCCGCGCGAAGAACATCCCGTGTAACGCCGCCGACATGCCCGCGGGCTGCGACTTCATTACGCCAGCGCTTGTCGACCGCGCGCCGGTTGTCGTCGCTATCGGCAGTGAGGGAACGAGCCCCGGCCTTGCCCGTGCCATCAAGTCGGACATCGAAACGCGGCTTCCGAGCGACCTCGGCGAGACGGCCCGGACCATCAAGGGTCTACGCGATCAGCTGAAGATCGAGGAGCCTGATATCTCCAAGCGCCAAGCCATCTGGGCCGACGTGCTGGGGGCAGGGCGCAATGACTTCTCCTCCCTGTCACCTGAAACGGTGAGTGAGCGCTATAGCCGCGCGCGCTCCGGGGGGGATGCGGTCGGCCATGTTCATATTGTTGGCGCTGGCCCGGGCGATCCAGACCTGCTGACCGTCGGCGCACTTCGCGTGATGCATAGCGCCGATGTGGTGATCTACGACCGCCTCGTCAGCGACGACGTCCTCGCGCTTTGCCGCCGGGAAGCGGAATATATCTATGTCGGCAAGGTGCCGGGCGGGGCGTCTACGCGCCAGGAAGAGATAAACCGTCTGTTGGTCAAACACGCTCAGGCCGGGTCCATCGTGGTGCGTCTGAAAAGCGGAGATCCGCTGGTCTTTGGCCGCGCTGAGGAGGAGTTCGCTGCGCTGGACGCCGCTGGACTCGACTTCACCATCCATCCGGGCATCACCGCCGCGACAGCCGCCGCAGCGAGCTTGCGCCACTCGCTGACTGTACGTGGGGAGAACACCGCCGCCGTGCTCGCAACGGGTCATGACGAAAACGGATTTGCCGAGCTTGACTGGGCCTCGCTCGCCAAGCCAGGCGCGCGCGCGACGATCTATATGGGGTTGCGCGCGTCCCGCTTTATCCAGGGTCGCCTGATGGTGTCCGGCGCGGACCCCTCCATGCCCGTCTGTGTGGTCGAAAACGCTTCTCGGAAGAACGAGGTCATTCTCTCCACCACACTCGCCGAACTGCCTGATGCCTTGGCCGCAGGTGGCATTACCGGACCCGCCGTGCTGATGCTCGGCTATACCCGCCGCGGCGCGGTGAAAGCGATGAAGGAAGCCTCGTGAGCACGCTGAAACATAAGGGAAAAGGCCCGCAGGCCATGACCGCGAACGAGCTTCGCTCGGGTCTGTCAGTCTGGATGACGCAGGACTTCGGCTGGTCGCGCGACTATGCCGATGCGCTGCTGACCGAAGACGAGGCTGTGATCGAAAAGATGCAGGATGTTGCCAGCGCGGCAGAGCTGGCGAACACCGTCGTCGGCGCTTACTTCATCGATACAGTGGAGGGTGCGCCTGCGCGCTACCGCGAACGGTTTCGCACCCACGGCCCCTCCTACGACACTGCTGATCTTATTGGTGGGGACCTCGCCTAATGTACCGATATGATGAATTCGACGCGGAGTTCGTGAACGCCCGCGTGGCGCAGTTTCGCGATCAGGTAGAGCGCCGCCTTGATGGACGCTTGAGCGAGGCCGAGTTCCGGCCGCTGCGATTGATGAACGGACTCTATCTGCAGCTACACGCTTACATGCTGCGCGTGGCCGTGCCCTACGGGACGCTGCGGAGCGATCAGCTGCGCATGCTCGCTCACTTGGCCGACAAATATGACAAGGGATATGGCCACGTTACCACGCGCCAGAACATGCAGTTCAACTGGCCCGTGCTGGGCGATGTGCCGGACATGCTGGCGGACCTCGCAAGTGTCGAGATGCACGCTATCCAGACGTCCGGAAATTGCATCCGCAATGTGACCTGTGACCCTTACGCGGGCGCGGCGGCGGACGAGATAGAGGATCCACGCCCGCTGGCAGAGATGTTGCGGCAGTGGTCCATGCTCCACCCGGAGTTCAGCTTCCTGCCACGCAAGTTCAAGATCGCGGTGACAGGCGCGCCGACGCATGACCGCGCCATGGTGCGCGCCCACGATATCGGCATTGAAGTCGTGCGCAGTCCGAGCGGTGAGGTGGGCTACCATATCATCGTTGGCGGTGGTCTGGGCCGCACACCGATCATCGGCGAGACGCTGCGCGCGTTCTGCCCCAAAGACGAGCTGTTGCCCTATCTGGACGCGACCATGCGGGTCTATAACCGCTTCGGCCGCCGCGATAACAAATACAAGGCACGCATCAAGATCCTCGTGCGCGAGACCGGGATCGAGGAATTCCGCTTCCTCGTGGATGAGGAGTTCAAGGCGCTGGAAGC
>CALDUL010000082.1 GCA_937923575.1 uncultured Algimonas sp. | reverse complement strand
GTGCGGTGGTAGACCTCATGTGTCTTGCGCTCGTCGAGCAGAGCGTCCCGAAGGTCCATCATGCCGATGTCGGTATTGGCGTCCAGATATTCGACCAACTGGTCCAATGCCGATTGCGGCGCTGTCCGCTCGATACCATTGGGCAGCTTGTCGAAGTAGATGGTGTGCTTGTTGGGCGTGACGATGAAGAGGTACTCCACACCGACCGATGCGAGGTAGTCGCGCGTCGCCACGATGTTCTTTGCGAATAATGCAAGCTCCGCTTCCGTGTAGAGATTCCGGTTGCGCACATCGCCGAAAGGATCGTTAAACTTAACGTAGCTATCGCCAATTCCGCCAAGGAACAGGTAGCCGTCCTTGCCCAGCGTGAGATCTCCGCTCGGTGAGTCGCCAATGGCGTATTTGAGCGCCTTGTAGGCTTGGACGAAGGTGTCCCGAAAGCCGAAGTGATCGGCATAGTAAGTCGCAAAGCGTTCGGGATAGCTTTGCAGGGCGTCGACATCGTTCGGAGCGGCCGGTCTGGTTGCAAGCGTCCGGCGTTCGGATTCCGATGATGCCCGATCGGGCGTCAACCAACCTGTAACGGCCGGAATGCCAATCAGGGCGACGAAGCCGATCGTGCCCAGCCATTGCAGCATTGCGAGCTTCTTGGCAGGCGCTTGAGGCGTTTCGCCGTTGCCCATCTCTTCGGGCGCGTCACTCATATTTGTGTCCGTCATATCAGAACCGGAAGTAGATGAAGGGATCATAGGTGGAGGATGCCACCTTGAAGAGCGTGAGCAGCAAGAGCCCTCCCAGAAAGACCTGTTCGGCGACGGCCAGCTTCAGCCTGCCGACAGCGAGCTGGGCACTGCGACGCTCTTCGAACCATCGGTAGATCGGCGTGGACAGTATAAGACCCAGCACCATCGCGATGAGCGCTTCTGACGTCATCAATTCCGCCCACTCGAAACCTGTCATGGCCAAGCTCTGGCTGCCGAACATCACGCCGAGATAGTCGAGCGCTGCGGACAGGTTTTCCGCGCGAAAGAAGACCCAGCCGATCACGACGACGAACAGAACATAACCATGGCGCAGAGCTGCTGGCGAGCGCGCGAGGATGTTGGAAAAGCCGGCCCGTTCGATGACGAGGAACGCCCCGTGAAACAGCCCCCAGACGAGGAAGTTCCAACTCGCACCGTGCCAGAAGCCCGTGAGAATGAACACGATCAGAAGGTTGAGATAGACCCGCGCAGGAGACACTCGGTTTCCGCCCAGAGAAATATAGACATAGTCGCGGAACCAGGTGGACAGTGAAATATGCCAGCGCCGCCAGAACTCCTGGATGGAGCGCGATATGTAGGGGTAATTGAAGTTCTCCAGGAACTTGAAGCCGAACATCATGCCAAGGCCGATCGCCATGTCGGAATAGCCAGAGAAGTCGAAATAGATCTGCAGCGAATAGGCGATGATCCCCACCCAGGCCGCAATCATGGACAGCTCGCCTTCTGGCACGGCAAAGCACGCATCCGCGACCGCGCCAAGGCTGTTGGCGATCAGGACCTTCTTCGCCAGTCCGTAGATGAACCGGCGCGACCCATTGTAGAACAGGTCCACCGTCGTCGTGCGGTCTTTTATCTGGTCGGCGATCGTTGTGTAGCGGACGATCGGACCGGCGATGAGCTGCGGAAACAACGAAACATAGAGCGCGAAGTGGAACGGATTGCGCTGCACCTCCGCGTTCCCGCGGTAGACGTCGACAATGTAGGAGATCGCCTGAAAGGTGAAAAACGATATGCCGAGCGGCAGGTGTACCGGCGCAAGATCGTACTCGCCCAGGCCCAGCGCGCGCGTCACGACGGCGACATTGTCGCTAATGAAGTTCGCATATTTGAAGCTGACCAGTAGCAGCAGGTTGATCGCCACGCCGATCGTGATGATCCTACGGCGTTTTTGCTGAAAATCTTTGTGCCGTTCCAGCGCGAGGCCGACAAGGTAATTGGCGGCGATCGAGACCAGCATCACGGCCAGGTAGAAGACCTCGCCCCAGGCGTAGAACAGCAGGCTGGCGGCCAGCAACACCGCATTCTTGGCGGACTTGGGCGACAGGAAATAGGCCAGAAGGACCAGCGGCAGAAAACCGTATAGAAATATCGGCGCGCTAAATACCACGTGCGTAAACTCCGATATCGTCAGTCTGGAATGCTGTGCCCATGCTGCGGTTGACACCCGTGTGATGCGTCGACGGCAGCGCTTACATCCTTGCGACTGCCAAGCTTTGTTTGCAAGAGGTAAATCCTGCACGGCGAGCGCTGTGCAGGCGCCCACTGCGCCTCGCCGACGTCACGCCGCAGCAGCGTTTCGGTTGGCTCAAAGAGAGCTGGCGCGGATGGGTCTCTTGCCCCTCGCTGCCCGCACCCGACGCCTATTCGCACAGTCGATCCCACCGCACTTGCGCTTGGAACTTGCGCTGGGTGGTGCGGTGGTTGTGCCGCCTCGGCCGGGCGCTGAACACGGTCGATGCTGTCACGCAACGAATTCGAGACCACGTCTGAGCATTCGTTGCCGAGCTCGTTTCATTCTAAAGCGTCGTGGTCTCGGAATTTCTAAGACGTTCCGAAATCTCCATATCCTTCCCTAGATTGGCACGTGGGTCGCGCCGACCTCCTGAAGCCGGAGAGCTTGGTTCTTGGCCTTTCTGACAGTGTTGAAGTGCCCGACCTTCGTCTTTCTCAGAAGTTGCAATTGGATCGACGCAACTGTGTTCATGGTAACGCCTTTGGATACATCCAAATTATTGTTCGCGAGACTCTGCGCTTGCTCCTGATTGTCAAAACAGCTCACGATCGCGTCCTCAAGCGCATTTTGGTCAAGCGGCGTGAAGTGGAATCCCTGCAAGCCTTCGCGTTCGGTCACGTCGACGAAATCGCCCATCATCGGATAGGCCGCCGGCGTCCCGTAGATCGCAGCCTGGTGCAAAACGCCGGAACTGCCTGTCGTGCTGTCATAATCAAAGATCGCCAACCGCGCTTGGGTGAAGAAGGAGGCTACATCCTCTTCCGCCACATAGCCGTGGAAAACGATGTTGGGGTCGTCCTGATGTTCAGTCTCCAATGCCTGCAAATATCCAGGCATGGCAGGATGATCGCTTCCCCCGATCACGAGTTTTATGGCCTTGGATTGTGATCGGGTCGAATTGATATTTTGAACGGCAGCAATGGTGCGTTCCAGCTTCTTGTAGGTTCCGAACTTCCCCATTGTCACCACCGTGCGGGGACGGTCTTCCAAGGCGCAAACCTTGATGTCGGAGGAGAGGGGGAACGAACCATGTGGTACCATGAAGGCGTTCGTTGATTTGTACTTCTCGTGGAGAATGTCCCAGAAGCTATCCAGGGTTACGGTGACGAATCCCGTCATCAGCATAGCCTTGGTGACGAAATAGCTGGCAGCACTCACGAGCTTCTGCCGCATGGGACTATTGGCGAGATTGGTGTTTGAGAGGTCCACGGCCTCCACCAGATTATGCATGATGACCCCGGACGGTGTCCCGAGACGTTGTGACAGGGCGGGACTCAGCAGGCCGAGAGCCGCGGGGATCTCGCAGTCTCCGAATGACGCAGTCTGGAGGTTGTACAAGGCGCCTTCGGCCGCGCAGGATTTCAGGGCTCTGAGGATATGAAATCCCGCGAGCGGATTGTTGAAGCGCCAGACCCGCCGAACTTCGACCTTCGGACCCAGATCCAGTTCCGCCAGGTCGCCATCGAAACGGTCTGCGATGACGGTGATCTTCTCGATATCCGGTCGCGCTGCGAATGCGTTGACGAGGTGCAGCCCATACTCGTTGAGAGAGCCCGCGCTGGGTGGGAAGGCTGTGACGATGGCAATGGTTTTCATGATATTATCCTCAGGATTTCGGCTGGTTTGATTGAGAGGTGAGTCGTTGCGCATGGGAGCGGAAGACGGTCCGAGCCGGACGCGGGGAGCCGTCGCTGCGATGCAGACCGAACTGTCTTTGTTGGGCTTTGCGCCACGGCCGTCGACCAACGACGTCGTTTCCGATGTGGTCGAAATCGTTCAAGGTCCAGACGAAGACGCCGCTGGCCATTGCTGATTGGCGCAGCTGGCTATCCAGGCGAGACGCTTGATGCGCTTCGGCAGCTTGTGTCGAGCGCAGCGGAGTCCAGACCGTCGAGCCGAGCTCCGTGATCATGACGGGCTTGCTCTCGGCACCGGACCGGATAGCAGCGAGGCGCTCCGCAAACCCATCGGGATTGCCATATTCATGGTAGGTCACGACGTCGACGATGTCGGCAAGTTGCAGAGCTTGCTCGGGCCGGGACCAACCCACTGTCACGGGCAAGTCTGGATATTGCATCTGGATATAGCGCGCCATGACGGTCAGCCAGGCTTTGACGACGGGTTCGCCCCAACCATCAAAATCCAGGTCCGCCTGATTTTTTATGTCTAGGCCGAGGATGGCTGGATGGCTGGCCACCTCGCCGAGCACCCGGTCGATATGGGCCGCATCCTGCGCGAGGTTGGACAGGGTGTAATCGGGGCGCAGGTCGAAGAGTGTCACGATCACGCGAATGTCGTGCGCGGCGCACAGGTCGAGGAGAATGCGAAGCTTTTCTGCCGCATGTTCGCGCGTGTCGATTTGGTCGAAATAGTCGTGATTGATAAATATCCGGACCGCGTTGCCGCCAATATTTCTGATCGTCCTTAAGTCTTCATCGATCTCGTCGACTGGAAATTCCGTCCAAAATTCTTTCCAGGATGCTGTGGCTGGATAGTAGTTCAGACCAATATGGGGGGGCGCAAAGCGGTCGGCGAAAAGTCCGTCCCGATCAGCGACGAAGACAGTTTCCGTTTCGATGACCTCAGACGTGGTTTGTACCCAACCCGCTTGGGCTTGATGAAACCTGAAAAGGCGGGTTTCCATAGTGAAGTCCTCCAGCTGGAGGTCGGTTGGCCCCGCGCTCCAGAGGATCGGGACGCGCAGGCTCGTCTCGGTGACATTGACGACACGACGGTCGGCATTGACATGCGTGTCGCTGAATCGTCGCAGCAAGCGAACGGACGAACTGCAGGGTAGGGTCTCGGCCGTGCAGCGCGCCGCACTTGCTGCATTCAGGGCCTGCCCGGTGACGAGGCTGTCCTCGTCTGGCTGCCAATCTGGACGTTCGGTAGCGATGATTGTTGAAGAGAACTCACGCCTGTCCTGTGCGGAGAGTCGTGACGCGGTCTGAACCCATTCGGGATCGCCGTCGGTGACGCTGATCGTGAGGTGCTCGTGCAGATAGTCATTCGAGCCTACAGGCGCTTCGATAATATTTGACACAAAGCCAGCCATTGCAACGCCCGACAGGAGAGCGAACCCTGTCGTTGCCAGGCGCTTCTGCCGAGCTCGGGAGAGTTGGGTCATGACCGCACCCTGTCTTTGACGCATAAGGCAGAGATGTCCCGTGACAGGACTTCGATGTTCTGCAGGGCAGCGCGGATGTGGAGCGGCGGAATGAAGTTATTTGGGCACTGAAGTGTCGACAACAATCGTCCGTTCGAAAGCTGGACATGCTCCGAGGCTTTGATCCCATCATCTGCAATCCAATTCATTGTGACGAGGGTCTGATCAGTGACGACGTTGCCGTGGGCGTCGGTGATCGGTTCGGATGTCACTGAGACCGCATCCTGACCGCGCGCTGCGCCGATTGTCAGCTGCAGGCCCTCCGGCCGCGAGGCCACGACAGTGACAGTCGCAATGTTCGATGTGGTGTTACCCGCATGGGAGACAAAGCGCATCAAACCGGACCGAGTTTCAGCCGGCACATCGAAGGAGACGAGGCCGTTCAAGACCTGACCTGTCATCATTTTAGCGAGGCCGTCTGATTGAAAGGCGAGTTGCACGGTTCGTCCGCTTTCGCTGCCTCCATGCGTATCCGTCATTTCGACGGTGACGCTGATTGTCTGGCCGGGAGAAACGGTTTGCGGTCCGGCATATGTCCATAAGCCGGGGGCATGGCTCAATGGCTCGGCCGCATGAGAAACACTTCCGATACAAGCGGACAGCGGAAGGCACACAGCAGCAAATTTGAAATGTCGTCTCATAGGGGTTTTCTGTTCCGAAAGTTCCCTTCTGACGCTGCAATGGATGTGCCGGAAAAAATACGGGATTTTCGTCACCGATCTGCCGAAATTGCAAAATCGGATTTGCAAAACGCAAATGCAGATTTCGATCTGCAATGAAACGACCCCAAAACACCGCCAATTTCACGGTCCAGGATTTGCGTGGTTGTCTTCGAAACATCGGAGACCAAAATGACTAAGACCAACGCCAAGACAGACTGTATTTCGGGCAAGGACCTAACGGTGTCGCGACCAAGCTGGACACAGGACAGGACGACGATCGTCATCCCTTGCTATAATGAGGCAGACCGTCTGCATCTTGAGATGTTCCTCAATTTCGCTCGGATGAATCCCAAGATCGCCTTCGTATTCGTCGATGACGGATCCAAGGATCCGACGCTTAACCTCTTGTGTGGTGCAATGGCCGCATTGCCGGAACAGGTCGACGTTCTGACCATGGCTCGCAATGCCGGGAAAGCCGAAGCCGTCCGTCATGGCATGAGGTTCGCTGCTGAACGCGGCGACAAATATGTTGCCTTCCTGGATGCCGATCTGGCGACACCGTTGAACGCGATCAACGATTTCATCTCTGTCGCGGACCGTCTGGACGACATCGATGTCGTCTTCGGGTCACGCGCCGGTGGGCTGGGGCGGCGCGTCCATCGGGACCTGCACCGCAAGATGATCTCCTTGGTGTGCGCGTCCATGGGCCGTTTGGCGACAGGTCTGGCGCTCAAGGATACTCAATGCGGCGCGAAGCTGTTTCGGAATACTGAGCATCTCAACACGTGCCTGAATGAGCCTTTCACGGCGGGCTGGCTCTTCGACGTCGAGCTCTTCCTCAGGATTTCGAATCCCAGCAAGCATGATCGCAAGAACTTCTTCGAATACCCCGTTCTTGAATGGACTGAGATTCCGGGATCGAACATCAAACTGTCGGATGTCGTCAAAGGCGGTTTGAAGATGACATTACTGATCTTTGGCCAGTGGCAGATCAGATCCCGGTTTCAGAACCGCCGCGCTGCGCCAGAGCCGACGCGGACGCAGAATTTGCGTTCGGGTCATGTGCTGAAGGTGCGGTGTATTCGTTCGATCGAGTCGATCGTCGCAGACGATACGCGTCATATCACCCTCGATTTCGCCAATACCGAAACGCTCGGTCCATCGGTTTTCACGACACTGGGTGAGGTTTGCGAAAGCCTGCAAACTCGCGGAAAAAAAGTTTCGATCTACTTGCCCGACGATCCGGAAATATTGTCGGCGGCTCGTCGATCTTCGCTGACGGCTCTTTTCGACTGCATGATCAAGCCGCGTCTGCCTCATCAGCTGGCGACGAATAAACGCTTCACCGTGTCGGAGGCTTAAATGTCCCGCACTCTATCCTTGCCGCTGAGATCAATGCGATCCAGCGCGCTGATCGGCCCGGCGACAGCTCTGTTCGTGTCCGCAAACATCGCAAATGCGGCCAACCTCGCGTTTAACATGGTGTTTGCCCGGATCATGGGTCCGGCCGCTTTCGCCGATCTGACTTTGCTGTTGACGCTGAAACTGGGCGTTCTGTCCTTCCTCGGAGCCCTGCAATTCGCCATCGCGGAGAGGACGGCCAAGGAACCACAAATTGAACAAAGTCGTTGGCGGGGTTTCGACATGTCATGGCGAAGTCTCAAGGTCTCCGTTCCCGCCATGTTTCTCGTCATGGCCCTGGCCAATTACCTAGCAACGGCCCTGAACTTTTCCTCCCCGATGGCGCTGGTCATCTTGGCGATCGCCGTCCCGTTCTTCCTGCCCATGATCATCTATCGCGGTCTTGCGCAGGGATTGGTCGATCTACCGAGGATTATCGTCTCGATACAGGCTGAGTGGCTTATCCGACTGCTCGGAAGTGTTCTGCTCTGGCAGGCGGGGTTTGGTCTGCCGGGCATTGCCGCGGCTGTCGGCCTGTCCATTCTGGCGGGTTTCGCCTTCTCGACACAGCGTCGCGACTGGCAATGGCCGGGGCAGAGACCAGGTTTAGTTGTGGATGCGCAGACGAGGGCCTTGGGTTTGGCGACCGTGCCCTATCTTATCCTGCAGTTTGCTCAGGTCCTGGTTCTCGATAGCGACATCTTCTTGGCAAAGATCAGTTTCTCCGCCGACACCGCCGGGCTGGTTGCCGGTCTGTTGCTAATCCAGCGTGTCTTCTTCTTTGCATTTCTGTCGTGCTCGACAATTCTCCAACCTCTTGTTGCGAGGCAGTCGGAGAAAGAGACTTCGGCCTCGAACCTGTTTCTGCTTTTGGCGGCCGTTGCAATCATCACCGCTCTGGCACTCGCAGTGGTCGTGCCGAACTCGGCTTTCGTTGTCGGGATCATGCTGGGCGACAGCTATTCCGCCCTGACATCCGTCGTTTGGATCAGTGCGCTGACCGGTGCTGTGTTCATGGCCAGCCATCTGTGCGCCATCTATCAAATCGCGAGAGGGCGCTCCGGGGCTGCAATCGTGGTCCTTGTCTTCGGCCTCCTTCAGCTGGGCTCCCTATTCGCAATTAATCACATCTTTGCGGGTCTGGAGATAAGGACGTTTTTCGGTCTCAAGCTGGTGATCCAACTGGGCTGTCTGGCCGTTCTCATGGGGATGATCTCGATGTCGCGAAAGACGGATCCGAAGCCCTGATATGACGCCGAGGTCCTGGACATATCTCGCTATTCTGCTGGCCCTCATGTTTCATGGGGCTCTGCTGCCCTTCACCTATGAGCAGACCTACGACGCCTACATCCACATGTTCTTCGGCAACCACTATCACATGTCGTGGTTCGACCCCTGGGAAACGCGGTGGTATACAGGTTTCACGGTGACGGCCTATCCGCCCGGCAGCCACCAAGCCTTGGCGATATTAATGCGCATGATGGACATGCGCGTGGCATTTGTTGTCTTGCAGCTTGTGGCCATTGCCATCCTGATTGTGGGTGTGTTCCGGTTCAGTCGGCTTTGGGTGAACGACAAGGCGGCGTCTTACGCCGCCTTGCTGTGTGCTTTCTCGACGAGCATTTCGGAAACGCTGCATATCTTTGGGCAGTTGCCGACGCTGCTATCGATTGCGCTTTTCCTGAATGCGATACCTCACATTTCTGGCTGGATAGAATATGGGCGCAAACGGGACTTCGTTCTGGGATTGATCCTGACTGCGGCAACCACAGCCGTGCACCATGTGACGCCTTTGTTTGGGACGGTGTTTTTTGTCGCGCCGATCGGAGTGGCGGCGCTACTGTCCGATCTCAATCGCCGTGCGGCAACAAAGCCGAAGACGGGACCGGCTTTTCTTCGATGGACGTCTCCACCGCTGATGCGCGGGGTCGCCATCGGCCTGTGCATGCTTATTCTGATCGTCACGATCGTTTTCCCCTATTGGCATTGGTCCATCACCGATCCGATTACCCAAGTCAGCATTCCGCATGGCAGTCGGGAGAATTTTATCGAGAACCCCAACCTTGGTTTGATGTTCTTCGTGATACCCTGGGGCCTATTGATCGCGGTCGTGCCCTATGTCGTGCTGAAGTCGATGCGAAGCGCGCTCTGGCCGTTGGGGCTTTCCGTTCTGCTCGCGCTTTTTCTTGGAACGGGCGGGACCACACCTCTCCCGCGAATTCTGCTGGGCCCAGCCTATGAAATCCTGACCTTGGACAGGTTCACTTTCTGGTCGACTATCCTCATTCTCCCCTTTGCCGGGCTGCTCGTTCAGAGCCTCTGGGAGGGTCGCGCCAAGAGCCTGATGCTTCGGGCCTATGGCACATTTCCCACTCGCGCTTTTCTCGTATTGGCGCTTGTTGGTTATCTGGGTCTTGCTGTGGGAACGGCGCTACTTCCCACATTCAGGCCAACCCAGCCCGATTTTATTGAGCCGGCGCCCATCGTCACCTTCATGGACGAGGATCGCCACTCGGACTGGCGCTATCTGACTCTCGGCTTTGGCGACCAGTTCGCCTATCACAGCGCCTTGATCGATGCAGAGTCCGTGGACGGCAATTACCATTCTGCCAGACGGCTGCCGAGCCTGATGAACTATTCCGTCGAACGGCTGGAGAACTCCAAATATATGGGTGTCCCGGGTCTCGCGTCCCTCAGTCAGTTTCTGACCAATGCCGAGACGTTTCACCTGAAATACGTGTTCTCCAACGACGAGTTCTACGATCCCGTCCTGCACTACACGGGCTGGAATCCAGTCACCCGCCTGACCAATGGTGTTCGGGTTTGGGAGAAACCGGACATATCGCCTCTGCCGTCGGTAAGGCCGCGAAGGAACCTCCCACGATATCAGCGGTTGATGTGGGGCATTTTGCCGATAGGTGCACTGATCCTGGGCTGCCTGACCCTGATCGGCCTCGCACTCAAGCAGCAACTGATCTCCTCAAGCGCGTCGCCTTTCCTGCACGACGAAACGAATGATGTGAGCCGGCCAGGGTCAAAGGCGCCCGGACAATTGCGAAAATGGGTTCCGGGGCACAAGGCGATCTGGATGTCGAGGGTGCTGCCTGTTCTCGCATTTGTCGGTGTGATCGCACTAGCGGGGAAGGTCTTCCACAATCGCAGCGCGCCGCTTTCGCCTGAACGCGTCGTCGAGCGCTTCTTCCAGAATTTGGATTTCCGTGAGACCGAGCAGGCATTCCGATGGCTCTCCGAAGACCCGGACATGGATTATGGTCAGTTCCTGAGAGTGCAGAAGCTCACCGGCGGTCTCGTACCGTCCTTTGGCAAATTGACATCGGTTGAGCCGGGTGACGTCGAGCCGTTGGACGATGGACGCGTACGGGTGACGGCGACGCTCACCTATCTGACGTCAATCGGCAACCGTATCGTCGACACCGCCATGACGCTTACGAAGAATGCAGCCGGCCATTGGACGATCGATTACGAGGTGCCCGCCAAGGTCTATGGTCCCGATCTCGTCGCTGGTCATCGTGCCCTTCAATTCCGCGATCTGACGGGACAGCACGTGCTTGCCCCCACCGACCCGATCCAGAGGTTGGCGCGTCCCGAGGTCGAGATAATGTCGGCTGAATTGGTAGAGGATGAGGGGCGGCTCTATGTCGTTGGACGCCTCAAGAATTTATCGGAATTCCCAAGCTGCACGAAAGTCCTCGCGCGGGCGAGCTCGGATGGGTCCGAGGAGGTGTTCGAACAACATTCCGGCCGACTTGGCTCGCATCGACTTCTGCCCGGCGAGAGCTCGGCCTTCAGGATCGATTTCGAAGGCTATTTGAAAATCGGTGAGCGAGCCATTGATGCAGGCTATGACCCGGACCAATTTAGCGTGCCCGTATTCGAACAATTCCCGTCCGACGTGGCGCTCGATGTGTCGACGACAGTCTGCTCCTCAGACATGTATAAATCCGTGTCCCTGTCCGACTTCAGAATGACCAACATTGACGACGTTCAGTCGCTTGCCGTGACCGTGACCAATAAGGGCGCGGAGGTCGTTAGCACACTCCAGTTCAAACTTTCCTATGTCGATGCGACCGGGACGCTCACCTGGGTTGAGCCGTACTACCTTCAGCACAATCTATTGCCCGGCGAAGTCCAAAGGCTTCACATACCCCTTTCGTCGCGACCAATGACTGATGTGTCGTCTTTGAAACGTTTGGCCGTGAACGGCCGGGACGCGGTTTTGAACAACGCTTCGGTCTGGCCGGTCGGAATTGAAATAGACGGAGAGGATCGTCAGCTGATGATCGATTTCGACGCCATGTTGTATCGGCCTCTGGACTGAACGCCAGAGCAATTCCGCTATATGCGACGCCGTATTCGCATTCTGCAAAGGGCGAGATGCAGAATGCTATCCATGCGCGAATGATACGCCCTATTAACTATCTAAGCGACTGTTTTTATTAAACGTCGAAGTGGTCTCCTGATTGCAGTGATCTGTCCGTAAACCGGAGACATTGCATGCCAAATTATTCTAAGACCGCTCGTCGTAATCTCGCCTGGAAAGGGCTTGGTCTGGCGGCCGCGCTCCTGATGGGAGGATGCGCGACAACCACCGTGCAATATGACGCGGCGCATATGTCTTCGATCAGCGACAGCGACCTTCGCCCCAATGCGGCTCCGCTTGAAATAGAGGCGCCGTTGAGCATTGACGCCGTGCGCAATCGTACGCTCGCACACAATTCCGAGTATGGCCGCGCTCAAGTCCAATTGCTGGAAACGGTTAGCAAGGCCGGTCGGCAGGGCAAGGACTTCCTGCCGCAAGCTTATGCCAATAGCTTCGGGACGTGGCGAAACAATGCAAGCGCATCCGTCGGTGTCAAAGTTGACGATCCATCGGGGGATATGCCCGAAGACTTTTACACGGCACAGGACCGATCTGCAGCGGTCTCCAGTTTTACAGCGAGTTGGGATCTTCTGGAAATCGGCTTGAGCGGGTTCAAGGCCAATCGGCGTTCGATCAATGCTTGGTCCCAGGCCGAGCAGAACCAGCACCTCTGCAACACCATGATGGTCGATGTGGAGAACGCCTATTGGCGTGCGGTCGCCTTCGAACAGGCAGAAGCAAAGTCCGACTGGTTGAAGAGTCGCGTCGCCTACGCCTTGGACCTGTCGCAGTCTCGCGCCGAGCAGAATCCCGAGACGCGGCTGCAAGAGTTGATGTTTCAGCGCGAGCTGATCGACATTAATCGCTGGTATCAATCTCTCTTTCGTTCTTTGCTTTCCGCCAAGCCGGACCTCGCCCGATTGATGAATGTGCCAGCTGGTACGGAATTCGAGCTGGAGTCAACGCGTCTGCCAGCCGATCTCGGAGTTCTAGGACAGCAGGGTGTGTCGCAGCTGGTTTCGACAGCCTACCAAAATCGACCTGAGATACGCCAAGCCCTGTACCGGAAAGATCTGACGTTGCTCGCCAATGAGGAAGCTCTCTGGCGGCATCTGCCTGGGATGCGCGTTTTCATCGGCGGAAACCACAACACGAACAGTTTCGTTCTCAATCAGGGCTTCGCCTCCGCGGGTCTCAATCTCAGCTGGGATCTCCTGCGGCTTGGCCAGATCGGCGAAACCAAACGGGCTGGCGAGGCGGCACTTGCCCAGCAAGACAGGCAAACGGAGATATTGGCTGGGGCGGTGATGGCTCAGGTCATGATCGCCAGCGAACAGATGCGGGCATTGGATCATGACCTGATATTGGCCTGGAGGGCGCTATCTGTCCAAGGTCAGATCACAGAAAATCTGGCTACTGACGTCGCGTCCGGCGACAAGCCAGAGACCTATCTGGTGAAGGAAGAGCTCTTGCTGGAGCTCGCCTTCATTCGCGAACAAATGGCGCGTGCCGAATTGCACACGGCCAAGGCTCGTCTGCAACAGAGCGTGGGCACCGTCCCTTATTGCCAAGCGAACGATCGTTCGCAGACCGGGGACGTCATGCTGACCGCGCACGCAGAGGCGGGATAGGGTCGATGTTGTTTGCCGATCCCGCTTATTCTCACAAAGTTTCTGCCGCTTTTACTGTTGGGGTTTTACGCAACGCTGTTCTCCAGCGCCCGCCGGCAGAGCCAAGTCGTAACGATTGGCGCGAGTCTGACTTTCTACGGCTGGTTTGAATCCGAATATTCCATTCTCCTGATGAGCTCGATAGCCGCCAACTATCTCTTGGCCATTCGGATACAGATTGAGGACGCCGTCCAACACGCTGGGTTCGAGTTTCTCGGCACGCCAAGCCAGAGCCCCAATGATCAAGCGCATCAAGACGATTCCCCTTATGTCGTCATCGGAGAGGGCACTGATCGCCACACTCAGCAAATGATCGGTTTTCTGAAAGCTCGAGGCTACGCCACACAGGGCATACCCTAGGACATCACCCATTTCGCTTGTCACCGCTTGCTGGAGCTTGAACTCGCCGGGCTTGAAAATCTCGAGCAAACGCCTTCGTTGCTGGGTGAGACCGTGAGAATGGACGAACCGGATGGACGGGACCTAGTGCATTTCACGGCGGGCTGGTGGGCATACGCACCCTATGGCCGCTGGATGCGCGATAATTGCGCGGCCCTTCGCATGCCACACCCAGAGGGGCTCCCCAAAAGGTTCACGAGTCTGTCGAAGGTCATTCGACCGCATCGGGGCTATTCGGCGCGGACAGCGCGCTGTCGGCTCCCGCGAGTGGCTTGCCAGTCAATAAGGCGATACTCATATGTGTGGACCGGCCAAATTCAGGAACGCTCCAAAGTCACAAAGTCCTGGGACTTTCCTCGCACGAGCGGACATTGACTGATTGTCTGAAGTCAGCGGACCGTATGGTCGGCTAAATCCGGTTAGCGTTCAGGCGCTTTTTTCCAGTCTCTCATCTTCCCACGCATCCCTTTTTCGGTAGATCGTTGACGGGCTGAGTTGCAGGATTTTTGACGCTTTCGGAATGCTGCCTCCGCATGATGCGATCACGGCTTCGATGATCTCCTTTTCGATCACGGTCATAGATTGGTGAATGTCTACCGTGACTGTCGTCTTGAGCGATTGCTGCGGGGTCCGAGCTGGGGTTTCGTTGGCGAGACCGATGAGTTGGTATGGCTCTTCACGGGTTGTTGGTCGAGGTGCGTTTAGCGACAGCATGTGCGGTTCCAAGGCAATTCCGTCATAGACGACAGCCGCTTTCCTGATCGCGTTCTGGAGTTCCCGGATGTTGCCGGGCCAGTGATAATTCAGCATCAACTCTTGTGTATCAGGCGCAACTGATTTGAAGTGTTTGCCCTCTTCTGCGGAATAGGTCTCAAGGAAGCTTTCGGCCAGCAGGATGACGTCCCGGCCGCGTTGGGCCAATGGCGGCAGTTGGATCGACAGCACGTCCAAACGGTAGAACAGATCTTCGCGGAACCGCTTTTCCGCGACTTCGACCATAGGATTGCGATTGGTCGCGCAGACGATGCGCACATCGACGTCCTCCGACCAGTCGCTTCCCACACGCTTGACCTGTCCGGTTTGCAAAAAGCGGAGCAACTTCGCTTGGAGGTTAATGTCCATCTCGCAGATTTCATCGAGGAACAATGTGCCGCCATTGGCCTGGCTCGCCGCGCCCTTCCTCGCTTCATGGGCGCCCGTAAACGCCCCTTTCACATGGCCAAAAATTTCGGATTCAATAAGATTTTCGGGGAGGGCTGCACAGTTCAGCGCGATAAAGGGGGCATCCCGCCGATGACTGACCTGATGAATGGCCTGCGCCGTCACTTCCTTGCCCGTACCGGATTCACCTGTGATGAATACGGCGGCGTTGGAATTGGCCACATTCTCAATCATCGCATAGACGGCGAGCATAGCGTCTGACTTGCCCACGAAACCCGGGATTGGAGTATTTGATACTCCTCTTTTTGAGCCTTGCCGTGTTGTCTTCACACGCCCCCGGTCGAGAGCGTTCTTGACGGTGGTCAAGAGCTTCTCAGTCGGGAACGGTTTGATCAGGAAATCGTAAGCGCCCGATCGCATCGCATCGACGGCCGTGTTGATGGATCCGTTCGCCGTTATGACGATAAACGTGATGTCGTGGTCGGTCCCATCCATCTCCCGGATGATGTCCAATCCATTCATGTCAGGCAGTTGCAGGTCAAGCAGGACGGTTTTGATTTTGCCTTGGCGAAGCTCCAGAAGAGCGAGTGACCCAGACTGGCAGATGTCAGAAGTGATGCCGGCTTTTTTCAGATGTTTCTGATACATCAACGCCATTGAAAGCGTGTCTTCGACGATCAACACCTCAGGCGTTGTATCCACTCCAGCCATGTCATCACCTATGCCGCCTCTTCATTCTTTCCGAAGAGGTCGTCCAAATTCAGCAGGGAAAACTCGGCTAATTTTATAGCTCTCGATCCATGCTCCACCATTGTTTCGACGGTATCATCGGAGCAATGAGAATTTGTTAACGCCGCGTGTCGTGACAGCTCACCCATGCCGTAAAGTCCGGCCAGACCCTTGAGTGTGTGGCTGGAAAACTTCGCAGCCAGAACATCTCTGCTGGCAATAGCATTGCGTAGGGAGCGTGTGGCTGCTTCGAGGTCCGCACGGAACTGTGCCTTGATTTCGAGGAGGTCTTCGGGATCCAGCCCGTCGATGAGTCCGCCGGATAAAGTCATCGGCTCGTTTGACTCCAAAGTCGGTTCGGTCTGTCTGATTTCTACTGCTCGACATTCTTCCGCGATAGCGTTCACGAGATCGCCCGTATTGAAAGGCTTGAGGACGACGCGGTCGACACCATAGGACATCAACTCCTCCGCCTCGTGCATGTCACCCATGGCGGTCAAAGCAATCACGGGAATGTCGGTGTTGATTGTGGTTCCGCTTCTCAGCACTCGGACGAGTTCCTTGCCACCCATCTCCGGCATGAAAATGTCTGTCAAAAGAAGATCGAAGGCGCTGACGCCCAAGGCGGAAAGAGCTTCGATTCCATTGACCGCCTCAGTGATGTCGACCCCGCGCTTGGAGAGAATACGCGTGACAACCATTCGATTGGTCGCGTTATCCTCTGCCAAAAGGATCCGTTTTCCCGAGATATCGGCCATGGCGACGGCCTCTTCAGCCGGGGCTTCGGGAGCGTCTGCCTGTTCAAGAGGTATGGTCACCCAGAATTCAGATCCATGGCCGAGACGGCTGTCCACGCCGATCTCGCCATCCATCATCCGCGTGAGGACCTTGCAGATTGTCAGGCCTAGACCCGTGCCTTCCGCAGCGCGTGTGTCGACATCTTCGACCATGTAAAACTCGTCAAACAGATGCTCGAGAGTTTCCGCCTTGATGCCGACTCCCGTGTCTCGAACGCGGCAAGTCAGCGTCCACTTCAGCGGCTCGACTTCCCGCGTTTCGATCACAAGCCTAACCGTTCCGCGATCGGCATATTTGATAGCGTTGCTGACGAAGTTCATCAGGATTTGCCGGATACGTCCCGCGTCACCCGACAGATGAATGTCCGCAGCCTTGCTGACGTCCAACGAAAGCTCGATGCCTTGGTCCTTCGCCTGCATGGCGAAAAGGCGATAGACGTCATCGAAGACATTGACGGCTTGGAACGGCTCCTCTCTGACTTTGACGGATCCGGACGAAATCCGCGCATAGTCGAGGACGTCGTTGATGATGCGAAGCAGTGATTTCGACGTGCGTTCCGCCGTCTGCACCAGTTGTCGCTGATCCTGAGTAAGTTCGGTGTCGCCAAGAATATCGAGAATTCCAAGAACCGCATTGAACGGCGTACGGATTTCATGGCTCATGGCAGAGATGAATTGAGTTTTTGCCCTGTTGGCTGCTTCCGCTGCGTCCTTTGCGTCCAGGAGAGCTCTCTCTGCCGCCTTGGCCTCGGAAATGTCTCGAATATAGGCGATAAAAATATCGCCCGATGAGCTTCGGCTCCTGGATATGGCGAGCTCCGTCATGAACTCTTCGCCATTCGCTCGAACGGCCTCAATTTCGATCCGTTGGCCGAGAATGTTGGCTTTGCCGGTTTCTCGCATTCTCGCCATGCCGGCGTTATGGGCATCGCGGTACCGTTCCGGCACAATGAGCGTTGACATATTCTGCTCGAGAACATCGGTCCGCTTGTAACCAAATATACGCTCTGCGGATTCGCTGAATTCCACGATACACCCATCAGCGTTGATGATGATGATACCATCCAGCGATGCAGACACAGTCGCCGACATCTGCTCCGCTTGGATGTCTGCCCTTGATTGCCATTTCAGTGTGAAGCGACGTAGCGCGTAACCGAGCAAGAAGGATGGCAACGCGGCAAACAACATCACCAACAATGCACTGGTCATCTCAATATCCTTCGGCCGTATTTCATTCGGATTTGAATTGGGCTTCGTTTATGCCCGCCTTCTGCTTAAAATTAGGACAATAAGGATCAGACTGAGCGCTCAGAATGGGCATGTCTGCGAACTGCGCGGCAGGCGAGCTTCCTCGCAAGTCTATCACATTGGTCGTCGGGTTTAATCTTCCCACGTCATTTTGGTCCACCCGCGTGATCTTCACGGCACCTACTTCCCATTCGGCCTCGGAGCAGTCCGTTTCGCGCATGTCCTGAGCAAATAGCCGATCATCACGAGGTCGATTAGGCGCGCGGCGTCTGACAGGCCTAAGGAAGCCGCATGTCGAAGATCATCTCACTCCCAGCGAACGCGGCAGACTACGACATACTGCCGGTCTCCCTCGGCTATCAGGAAAAGGCGCTGTTCAAGGACACCTATGGCGGGGCTGTGGGCTGGGTCGGTCTGGGCGGGCGCTATCTGAAGCCCAAGACAGCGTCTGACACTGTGCTCATCAGCATGCACCCGATCGGCGGGACCGGGCGGCTGCCCATCATGCGTGAGTTCGCCAAGCAGGGCCTCCACGTCATCGGGGCGGACAGCCGCTACCGCGGCGTCGACAATGCGCTGATCATGGAGAAGGTGGCGACCGATCTCGGTGCGGTCGTGCGTCATGCCAAGGAGAACCTCGGCTACAAAAAGGTTGTGCTGCTCGGCTGGAGCGGCGGCGGCGCACTGTCGTCCTTCTATCAGGCGCAGGCGGAGGCTCCGTCCGTGACGTCCTCGCCCTGCGGAACAGGGCCGGACTTGACGAAGGCGGGCCTCACGCCTGCTGACGCCGTCATCTTCATGGCCTCTCACGTCTCGCGCCACGGAACGCTGACGGAATGGCTGGACCCGTCGATCACGGATGAGTCTGATCCTTACAATCGCGACCCCTCGCTGGACATCTATTCCGGCGAGAACCAACCGCCGTTCTCGCCCGACTTCCTCGAGCGCTACCGCGCGGCCCAGATCGCGCGCAATCGCAAGATCACGGCTTGGGTCGAGGACAAGCTGGCGTGGCTGCAGTC
>CALDUL010000081.1 GCA_937923575.1 uncultured Algimonas sp. | reverse complement strand
GCGGCAGCTCAATGACCCCTATGTCAAGAAGGCGCGCGAGCTCGGCTACCGCTCTCGCGCGGCGTTTAAGCTCGAAGAGCTGGACGACAAATACGAGCTGCTGCCGAAGAACGCGCTTATCGTCGATCTGGGCTGCGCGCCCGGCGGCTGGATGCAGGCTGCCTTCAAACGCGGCGCGAACCGCATCGTCGGGATCGACATCTTGCCCGTCGAAACTGTGCCAAACGCCGAAATCCTGCATTTCGATTTCATGGCCGAAGATGCGCCGGACAAGCTCAAGGCCCATCTCGACCGCGCGCCAGATGTCGTCATGTCCGATCTCGCGGCCAATACGACAGGGCATAAACAGACGGATCATCTTAAGACCGTTGCGCTGGTAGAAGCGGCGGCCGAATTCGCACTCGACGTGTTGGCACCGGGCGGCAGCTTCGTAACGAAGGTGTTTCAAGGCGGTGCGGAGGAGACGCTGCTCAAGCGGCTACGCGCCGAGTTCGACTTCGTGCGTCACGCCAAGCCGAAGAGCTCGCGCAAGGGATCGCCGGAGATTTACCTCGTCGCCAAGGGCTTCCGAGGTCGCAAAGCGGGCTAAGTCGGTTTCGTCCACAGTGTGAGCCGTCCAAACCGTTTGCGGCGGCCCCGCACCACTGATAGGTCCGGGCCGCAAATGGAACGGAGACTCCCCATGGAGATTCGAGAAGGTTTGACCTTCGACGACGTCCTCTTGCAACCCAAGGCGTCCGACATCATCCCCGCGCAAGCGCAGCTGCAAACGCGGCTGACGCGCAGTATATCCATGAATGTGCCGCTCATCTCTGCGGCCATGGATACGGTCACGGAAGCGCCGCTCGCCATCGCCATGGCTCAGGTCGGCGGCATCGGCGTCATCCACCGCAATCTGTCGAATGAGCAACAGGCCGCCGAGGTGCTGAAGGTCAAACGGTTCGAAGCCGGCATGGTGGTCAATCCGGTGACGATCTCGCCGACAGCGACGCTAGCCGAGCTGCGCGACGTTGGACGGCACCACAATATTTCCGGTCTCCCGGTTGTCGAGAAAGACGGCAAGCTCGTCGGTATCGTGACCAATCGCGATGTCCGCTTCGCTGATGACCCGTCGCAGCTCGTCCGTGATCTAATGACGACGGAGCTGGTGACCGGCAAGATCGGCGTGACGCAGGCCGAAGCCCGCGCGCTGCTGCACAAGCACCGGATCGAAAAGCTCATCGTCGTCGATGACAACTATAACGCCGTCGGCCTGATCACGGTCAAGGATATGGAGAAGGCCGAGAACTTCCCCAACGCCTGTAAAGACCACTCCGGCAGCCTACGGGTCGCCGCCGCCTCCACGGTCGGCGATGCGGGCTATGAGCGCGCGCTGTCGCTGATCGAAGCGGGTGTAGATGCGCTGGTCATCGACACGGCCCACGGCCACAGCTCGGCGGTCGGCAAGCAGGTTTCTCGCATCAAGAAAGAGTTCCCGAAGGTCCAGGTCATCGCGGGCAACATCGCTACTGAAGACGCCGCGCAATATTTGATCGATAGTGGTGCGGACGCACTGAAGGTCGGCATCGGCCCCGGCTCCATTTGCACCACGCGCATCGTAGCGGGCATTGGCGTGCCGCAGCTCACGGCTATTATGGACGCGTGCAAAGCCGCCAAAAAGGCCGACATCCCGGTCATCGCGGATGGCGGCATCAAGTTCTCGGGCGACATGGCGAAGGCACTAGCAGCCGGCGCAGACGCTGCCATGGTCGGCAGCCTGCTCGCGGGCACCACGGAAGCGCCGGGCGAGGTCTTCCTCTACCAGGGCCGCCAGTACAAAGCCTACCGTGGCATGGGCTCCGTTGCCGCCATGGCCCGCGGCTCGGCCGATCGTTACTTCCAAAAGGAAGTCAGCGACCAGATGAAACTCGTGCCCGAAGGCATCGAAGGCCGCGTCGCTTACAAAGGCCCCGTCGGCCCCATCCTGCACCAACTCCTCGGCGGCGTCCGCGCGGCCATGGGCTACACGGGCAGCGAGACCATCCCGGACTTCCACAAAAACGCCGAATTCGTCCGCATCACCGGTGCTGGCCTGCGCGAAAGCCACGTCCACGACGTGCAGATCGCCCGCGAGGCGCCGAACTACTCGATGCCGGGATGAGCATCGATCTCGATCCCATTCTCGGACCTGTCTTCGTACAGCTGGGTCTTTCGATTGTGCTTGTCATGATGCTGGGCATTGTCCGACTGATTGAGATACGGCGTGTCGGGTTGGCTGCGATCCGCAAGAACGGCTTTTCGCCCAAGGCAGAACAGCTTAGCGCGAATTACAAACATCAATTCGAAGCTCCGGTTTTGTTCTTCGTCGTCGCCTTGCTATTCGCATTTGCGCTCCAGACCACGCCGATCGTGCTCGGGCTTGCTTGGGCTTATGTCTGCATACGAATAGTCCATGCCATCGTTCAGCTGACAGGCGATATAATCTTCCCTTGGCGGTTCGGCCTGTTCGTGGCCAGCATGATCGCCTTGACACTTTTATACATCTCGGCTGTCGTGCAGGTGCT
>CALDUL010000080.1 GCA_937923575.1 uncultured Algimonas sp. | reverse complement strand
CGGTTGAAAGCGCTGGCATAGCCGGTGATTAGGAATCTGAAGCTCTTTGCGGCGTGGACAAAACCGCCGCCACGCCCCGTAACGCCGCTAGGTGCGAGCGCCTCCGTGGACAGCCCAAGCCGTTGAATTAGTGCAGCGGCTGGACACCCTTCGTCTCCGCCACCACCTTTTTGTGGCGTTACACTGTGGCCCTTTGGCTACGCTATGCGCATGCGGAAACCTATAGTGCCCGTTTTACCCGCTGGTATCGCGCCTCTTGGCGTCACCCATGTCCACGTGACGCCGTCGATCTGAAACGGCAGGCTAAACGTCCTGCTAAAGAGTTGGCGGAGCGTTGTCCGCGTTCATCTCAGGCTGATGCACGAGGCGGACCTCGGCAGGCGCAATCGGCTCGCCGTGGAGGTCAACCGTCTGTGCGCCGTAGTTCACATAGACCCGCCTGCCGCCCAGATCACGACGGCGGATGCTGGCGGGCAGCGCCTCGGTCTCGACCTCCGCTTTAGCGCAGATCTTTGTCATCCAGCGTGTCATCAGCGCCTCGTCCGGCAGGCCGCAGCAGATGTGAACCTTGCCGTCGCGTACCCAGGCGGGCGCGCCGTCCCGGGTGAACTCCTCGACATCGTGCTCGGTCTCGACATGGTCCATCCAGCACTCGAACGCGCCGCCGCGCAGGAGCGGGCGCGTATCGCGAAACGTCTCGACGTGGCTGCGCGTCACGCCAGGCCAGAGCGCGTCGGAGAGCGCGAAGTCTTCAGTCTTTGCGCCTGTGCGCGGGCCGAGCCAGACATGACCGCCGAACGCGTCCACTGCGCCGCGCAGGCTCTCCGTCCATGCATATAATGCGGGGATGATCACCAGACGCCGCGCGCCAAAGTCGGTCGTGCTGGGCGGTAGGATGTCAAAGCTGAGCCCCAACTTTCGCAGCGCGCGATAGTAGCGCATCACGACGTCGAAATGACTGAAAGCATCGCCATTGATCTCGCCTTGGGGCTGTGCCTCCCAAGCCCAGCAGGATTGATAGTCGAACACGATAGCGACGTCGGCTGTTTCTGTGGCGACGTCCATCTCCGCTAGCTCTCGCGCGACCTGCGCGACCTCGTCCCAGACTGCTGACGGCTTTCCGTCCGGTCGTAACAATCCTGCGTGCATCTGTTCTTGCGCGAACGGCAGCTGTCGCCAGCGGAAATAGCTCACGACTTCGGCACCGTGGGCCACGGCTTCCCATGTCCAGGCCCGCACCATGCCGGGCAGGGGCGCAGGGTTTACGGGCGCCCAGTTCACTGGGCCCGGCTGCTGTTCCATGACCCACCAGCGCGCCCCCTTGCCAGACATGGAACCGACTGCGCGGTAGAGATCGTGGTGCAGGGCTTGAAAGTCGGGGTCGCCTTGGCGTGCGTGCGCCACCTTATGCTCTGGCGTAGCCGGGATGCGGTCTTCGAGAAAGCCCAGCGGGTAGCTGTCCCAGGTCGCGATCTCCAGATCGGCGCCGACGGAAAAGTGATCGAACTCCAACACGCGGCCCATATAGTTGTGGCTGATCGGCGCGTCGGAGTATGCACGGATGATATCCACTTGCTCGCGGTTGAAGCTCACGACCTGATCGGACGCGAAACGGTAATAGTCCTGCCAATGGGCCGGGTTGGCTTCGGTCACGGTCTGATTGGGAAGCGCTATCTGCTCGAAGCGGTCATAGGTCATCGACCAGAAGATATTGCCCCAGCGGTCGTTGAGCGCCTCGATGGTCTCGTATCTTTCGGAAAGCCAGAGACGGAAGGCAGTAAGATCATGCGGTCCGTAGCTCCGCACCGTGTCGTGACAACCATATTCATTGTCGGTCTGCCAGGCTTGCACCTTGCCGCCGAACTCGCTCGCAAATTTCTCCGTGATGCGGCGGCACTCCGCGCGGTAGCCTGCATGGCTGTGCGAATAATGACGGCGAGAGCCGAAGGTACGGGGTTGTCCGTCGCGCCCGACCGGGATCATGTCGGGATGCTTGTCCACCAGCCATCTGGGCGGTGTCGCGGTCGGTGTGCCGAGAACGACTGCCAGTCCCTGCGCTCGGAGCCCATCGATGGCGCGGTGCAACCATACGAAATCATAATCGCCCTCGCGCGGCTCGACCCGGTTCCAGGCGAATTCACCGACACGCACCCAGCGAAGCCCCAGCTCCGCCATCTGGCGCGCGTCCTCGGCCCAGCGCTCCTCCGGCCAGTGTTCTGGATAATAGCAAACGCCTAGGGACGGGCGGTGGGTCATGGGTCGCGCATATAGCGCTAGGCCACAAACGCAAACGGTCCCGAAGCGCAAGGCTTCGGGACCGCTCAATTCGGCTTTTGACGCTCCGACTAGAGCTGGTCGGTGATGTAATTCTCCAGCCGCTCCTGCAGGCCCGAGACAGGCTTCGGCGCGGGTGCGTTCATTGCGTGGGCAGCCATGTCGTCGAGCGAGGCTTCGCCTGCCATCATCTTCGCGCCCATGCCGGAGTCCCAGCCCGCATAACGCTTATCAATGTTGTCCTGGAGGTAATCGTCCTCAATCATGCGGGCCGCGTTCTTCAGGCCGCGGGCGAGCAGATCCATCGCACCGATATGGCCGTGGAAAAGGTCTTCGGCCGTGATCGACTGACGGCGGACCTTAGCATCGAAATTGGAGCCACCCTTGGTGAAGCCGCCGCCCTTGACGATATAGTAGAGCGCCGTCGTGATCTCGCGCAGATCGTTCGGGAATTGATCCGTGTCCCAGCCATTCTGCGGGTCGCCGCGGTTGAAGTCGATGGAGCCGAAGATGCCAAAGGCATTGGCCATCTGCACTTCATGCTCGAAGCTGTTGCCTGACAGTGTTGCGTGGTTCGGCTCGATATTGACGCCGATTTCGCCCTCCAGACCATACTTTTGCAAGAAGCCGTAAACCGTCCCGACATCGCGGTCATATTGGTGCTTAGTCGGCTCATGCGGCTTGGGCTCGATGAACAGTGCGCCTTTAAACCCGATCTTGTGCTTGTGCTCCACCGCCATGTTTAGGAAGCGGCCGAGCTGATCCATCTCGCGTTTCAGGTCCGTGTTCAGGATGGTGTCATAGCCTTCGCGGCCACCCCAGAAGACGTAGCCGTCGCCGCCCAAGCGGTGCGTGGCTTCCATGGCGTGTTTGACTTGCAGCGCGGCGAAAGCCGCGACCGCTGGATCGGGATTGGTCGACGCACCTGCGATGTAGCGCGGGTGGGAAAACATATTGGCCGTACCCCAAAGCAACTTTGTGCCGTGCTCTTCCATCTTGGCCTCGAGCGGATCGAGAATAGCGTGGAGGTTGTTAACGTGTTCCTTGGCCGTCGCAGCGGGTGCCATGACGTCGACATCGTGGAAGCAAAAGAACGGATTGCCGAGCTTGCCAAAGAACTCGAACGCCGCGTCGAGCTTGGCCTCAGCCGCCTGCTGTCCGTCCATGGCGTTCCACGGGCGACCGAAAGAGCCGTCTCCGAAGATGTCGTTCCCGTCCCACGCGAAGGTGTGCCAGTAGCAGACGGCGACGCGCAGATGCTCTGCCATCGTCTTGCCGAGCAGCATTTCGTCCGCCTTGTAGTGGCGGAAGGCGAGCGGGTTGTCGGAGCTTTGGCCCTCATATTTGATGGTGTCGATGTGGTCGAAATAGCCGCTCATTGAGTGAGACCCTTTTATGTGAGTTCGTGTGTGGCGTGGTATAGTTTTGTGAAAGTCGAACGGCGCTCTCTGTAGAGATCGCGCATGTCGGGATCGGGTTCGATGACGTGGCTGACAGGTGGTGCGGTGCAGATGTCCGCCACGCTGTCTTCACCCAAGCAGAGCCGTGCCAGACGCGCTGCACCAAAAGCCGGGCCGACTTCGGCAGCTGTGCGGTAGGTCAGCGGCGCATTCATGGCGGATGCGATAATCTTGCCCCACCACTCGGACCGCGATCCGCCGCCGATGACCGACAGATTGTCGATAGATGCCCCCGTATCCCGCAGCACGTCGATCCCGTCAGCCAGTGCAAAGGCGACGCCTTCCAGCGCCGCTTGCGCAAGATCGAGTGGCGTATGTGCGGCGGTCAGTCCAAAGAATGCGCCCTTCGCATCGGCGTTATTATGCGGTGTCCGCTCGCCGGTGAGATAGGGCAGGAATATCGGGCCGTTGCCGGGTATCTCGGCCTTGGCCGTCTCCTCATAGAGTGCGGCGGGGTCTGCGTAGCCTGTCAGCTTTGCGACGAAATCCACCGCGCTGGCCGCCGACAGAATCACGCTCATCTGGTGCCAGAGGCCGGGCAGGGCGTGGCAGAACGTGTGGACCGCCCCGTCCGTGTTTGGGCGGTAGGCATCATCGGCAAGGAAGACCACGCCTGACGTACCGAGCGAGACAAAGCCTTCGCCGGGCCGCACCACGCCAGAGCCGACCGCGCCGGCCGCATTGTCTCCGCCGCCCGCCGCGATGGGCACAATGGGTACGCCCCAATCAGCGGCCACTTCGGCGCTCAGGAGGCCGGTCGATTCGGAGCCTTCGAACAGCTCCGGCATGTGAGCGCGGGTCAGGCCCGTCAGCGCGAGCATTTCGTCCGACCAATCGCGTTCGGCCACATTCATCCAGAGCGTTCCGGCTGAGTCGCTCATATCCGAGGCGAAGACGCCGGACATCTTCCAGCGCACATAGTCCTTGGGAAGCAGCACCTTGGAGGTTTGCGCAAGAATTTCTGGCTCATTCTCGCGTAGCCAATGCAGTTTCGGTGCGGTGAAACCCGGCATGGCGAGATTGCCAGTGATGGTTGTCAGTTCCGGCAGTGCTTCGGTCATCGCCGCGCAATTGTCGGCGGATCGCCCGTCATTCCACAGAATGGCTGGACGCAGAACCTTGCCAGCCGCGTCCAATAGCGTGGCTCCATGCATTTGTCCGGAGAGCCCGATGGCGCGGACTTCGGCGCGAAATTTCGCATCCAGGCCCAAGACGGCGGCGCGGGTCGCCGTCCACCAATCCGCTGGAGCCTGTTCGGACCACAGAGGCCTTGGACGCGACACGGTGAGCGGCGCATTCGCGCTCGCCACGACGGATTGCGTGCCGTCCACGATCACGGCTTTTACGCCGGACGTGCCGATGTCGATGCCTAGATACACGGCTTATCCGTCCCCTCGAAATGCAGCGATCTCATTTCTCTTGCGGCGCGTTTCGCGCTTGATTGCCATTCCGCTATGCCGCAAACGCAGCTCCGTCAACGGCACACAGCAAAGAATTGACACCGCTGTCATTACGGCGGAAACAGGGGTTTAACAACTCTGCCGCGCGCAACGACGCATGACGGCGGGGAGAAGTCTGAGGGGACACAATGGCACTCACTGGTTTGGACTTCGCCGTCCTTGTGCTCTACGCGCTCATCCTGTTTGCGGTCGCGATCTATGTATCGCGCGAACCCGCGGGCACCAAGAAGACGACAGAGGATTACTTCCTCGCCGGGCGATCGCTGCCCTGGTGGGCCATCGGGGCATCGCTGATTGCGGCCAATATCTCCGCCGAACAGATCATAGGGATGAGCGGGGAGGGCTTCCGCATCGGTCTCGCCATCGCCGCCTATGAATGGCAGGCCGCATTGGTGCTGATTATCGTGGCGAAGTTCTTCTTGCCGATCTTCCTGAAGCGCGAAATCTACACCATGCCGCAATTCCTGGACCAGCGCTTTGGCGGCGGGGTCAAGGTGACCCTCTCGATCTTCTGGATCTTCCTCTACACACTCGTGAACCTTACGACCGTGCTGTGGCTGGGTGGTCTGGCGGTCAATACGCTGACCGGACTGGCCGTTGTCCCATCCATGGCGGCGTTGGGTGCCTTTGCGATTGCATACTCCATCTTCGGTGGTCTGAAAGCCGTGGCCCTGACCGATATCATTCAGGTCGTCATTCTGATCATCGGCGGTCTGGTCATTGCCTTCCTGACGACCTCCATGATCGGTAGCGGGTCGGTCTTTGGTGGTGTGGAGCGCATGTTCACCGAGCTGCCCGAGAAGTTCGACATGATCTTCGAGCCCGGACAGGACGGCTACGACACGCTGCCTGGCATCTGGACGCTGCTCGGCGGATTGTGGATCCTTCACCTGAACTATTGGGCCTTCAACCAGTATATCATCCAGCGCGCGCTGGGTGCGAAGGACCTGCCCGAAGCGCAGAAGGGCCTCGTCTTTGCGGCCGCTCTCAAGCTCATCATGCCGCTGATCATCGTGGTGCCCGGCATCGCGGCCGCCGTGCTGGTCATGCCGGAGTTCGGCGTGCTGGACGGAGAGGTGCTGAACGCAACGTCCGACCGGACTTACCCGTCCATCATGTCGATCATGCCCGGCGGTTTCCGCGGCCTGATCTTCGCAGCGCTTGTGGCGGCTATCGTGTCGTCGCTGGCGTCCATGGTGAACTCGATCTCGACCATCGCGACGATGGATATCTATCGCGATTATCTGAACAAGGACGCGACCGAGACCCATTACGTGACCGTTGGCCGGATCATCGCCGTGGCCGCCATGGTCATCGCGGTCTTCGCAGCCCAGCCGTTTCTCGGCGGGTTCGAGAGCGCCTTCCAGACGGTGCAGGAATACACGGGCTTCATCGCGCCGGGCGTGGTGGCGGTCTTCCTGCTCGGGATGTTCGCGCAGCGCACGAATAAATACGGTGCCTTCGCCGCGCTGGCCGTGACCATAATCGGTTCGATCGTGCTGAAGTCGACCATGGGCGACGCGCCGTTCATCAACCGCACCGGTCTGGTCTTCATCGCCTGTTTGGTGGCCGGCGTCGTGGTCAGCCGCCTGACAGCCGCTCCGCGTGAGGAACAGCTGCTGCGCCTCGGCGATGTGCAGACCAAGACGACGACAGGGTTCAATGTCTGGTCCCTGGTTATCATCGCGATCCTCGTCCTGATCTACGTGGTCTTCTGGTAGGGTAGATGCGCTACGCTCTCCCCGCGCTGCTGCTGCTCGCTGCCTGTTCCGGTGCGGACAGCACGGCCGAGCGGGAGCGGGAGGGCGATGCGGTCCAATATCTGGGCCGCTACCACCTCGCGGACGATGGCCGCCGAGAGATGGGCTGGCCCGGCTCCGGTGTCGCCTTCAGCTTTACTGGATCGGCGGTCGAACTGCCTATCGAGGATGACGGCCGCGGATATATGGACGTCGTGGTGGATGGGCAGGCAAGCGTGCTCGATCTCGAGCCGGGCCGCCAACTCTACCGGATCGAGGACCCCGACGGCGACGGTTACGCAGCCGTGCGCGTCGCGCGTCGATCGGAATTCTACGATACGGGCACCTTCGTTATAGAGCCGCCGGTCGCGGCATCGGGCAAGGATGTCATAGCGCCTCTTCCGCGTGATCTGAAAATCCTCTTCGTCGGCGACAGTATCACGGCAGGATTCGGCGTGGCGGGCGAGACGGCGGATTGCGCCAACACCCCGGCACTGCACGCCCCGACCGAGAGCTACGCCGTACTCGCAGCCGACCAGCTGAACGCGGAGTTTCAGCTCGTCGCGATCAGCGGGCGCGGCGTGGTGCA
>CALDUL010000079.1 GCA_937923575.1 uncultured Algimonas sp. | reverse complement strand
AATGCAGATAGGTCGTGTAGAGGTAATACAGCCCGCCGAGCAGAATGAACAAGCCGATCGTGAACCAGCCGAAGTTCTCCTTCATCATCTTTTCCGCGCGGTCGCCGAGCAGGCGGATGACGCCCGCAATCAGGAAGAATTGCAGCGAGCGCGACAGCACGCTGGCGATGAGAAAGACCGGGAAGCTGAGCTTCAGCGCGCCCGACAGGATGGTGATCACCTTATAGGGAAAGGGCGTCAGCCCGGCGCCGAATACGGCCAGCGCGCCGTACTCATCCGCCATGCCGCGGAAGTCGTCCATCTTCTCCAGCTTGCCGAGACGCTCCAGGATCGGCTCCGCGATCGCCTCATAAGCGAACCAGCCGAGCAGATAGCCAAACACGCCGCCCAGCACCGACGCCACCGTGCAAATGCCCGCCAATCGCCAGGCGCGGCTGTGATCGGCCTGCACCATGGGCGCGAGCATGACGGCGGTTGGGATGGGGAAGAAAATGCTTTCGATGAATGAAATGAAGGCCAGCATCGGCGTCGCGCGCTTGTGCCGGGCCAGCGCTTTCGTGCCCTCATACCAGCGATCGAGAAATGCGAGACGGCCCTTCATAGCGCCGCGCTACTGTATTGAGGATAAGGCGAGGTAAAGGAGAATTGACGGCTGCGCCGTGTTCGTTAAGTGGAGCGCCTGCCTTGCCGGGGACGACTTCGGCAATTTGCACATGCCGGTGTGGTGGAATTGGTAGACACGCGGGATTCAAAATCCCGTTCCTTTGGAGTGTCGGTTCGAGCCCGACCACCGGTACCATTCATTTTCGCGTTTCCTCACGACCAAGAGGGTCTCGCCTCCGGCAGGGGGAGTGTCGGTTCGAGCCCGACCACCGGTACCATCGCTGCGCTCTTTCGCTGCGCTCTTTCGCTGCGCTTGCTCCCTTCGGTTGGCCTTGTTAAGCGGCGTCTTCGCGACCGCTGGGACAATCGGCTCGGCTCGCGCGCTAACCGGGTGAGCCCTTTGGACATCTTCCGACCCGCCACACATGCCGATGCCGCCGCGATCCATGCCTTCACCGGCGCGGCCGAAGCGGGACTGACGACCGTGCCGCGCACGCGCGACCGGGTCGACGCTTATATCGATGCCTCCCTTCGCTTTCTCGCGGGTGAAACCTGCGGAGAAGATTGCAACCGTGTACTGTTCGTAGTCGAGCGCGATGGTCGCGTCATGGGTATTTCCGGCATCATCCCGCAGCTGGGGCTGGAGCGGCCGTTCTACTCCTTTAAGCGTTCACGCCATGCGCGGCGAAGCGCGCAGCTGAATCTGCGCACCGAATATGACACGCTGCAGCTGACAACCGATTTCGATGGCTGGACGGAGCTGGCGTCGATCTATCTCGCGCCCGAAGCCCGGGGACGCGGCGTGGCGCGACTGCTCTCGCTGGGGCGGCTGGCGTTCATCCACGCGCATCGCGACCGTTTTGCGCGCAAGCTGATGGCCGATATTCGCGGCTGGGTGGATGATCAGGGTGTGAGCCCGTTCTGGGAACATCTGACGAGCAAATTCATCGGCACGGATTTCGCCGTGGCCGACCGCCTGTCCGCCAGTGACGGGCGCTTCATCATGGAGCTGTTGCCGAGCCTGCCCATCCTGATGAACCTGCTGCCCGAGAGCGCGCGCCACTGCGCGGGGCGTCCGCATGATGTGAGCCGCGGCGCGATGAACCTGCTGATGGGCGCCGGCTTCGAGGAGACGGATCTCTGCGATATTTTCGACGGTGGCCCGGCGATAGAATGCCGGACGGATGACACGCTGATCGCGCGCACGGCACGGCCGTTGGCGGGCTATGGTCCAGCGTCCGGGGCAGGTCCGCAAAAACTGCTCGCTTTCACCGGCACGGGCGCAGACTTCCGTGCGACGCGGGGCTTGGGGGATCTGTCGGCGGGCTTCATCGACGATGCCGCCAAATCGCTCGGTGACAATCTCACCCTCGCCCTCGCCCAGGACCGCCGCGCATGACTGTGGAGATGAACTTCGACGGGCTGGTCGGGCCGACGCATAATTATGCCGGGCTGAGCCGCGGCAATATCGCCTCCAGCGTCCACAAGGGCCGGGTGAGCAATCCGCGCGCTGCGGCGCTGCAGGGGCTCGACAAGATGGAAGCGGTGATGGGGCTGGGGCTAAGCCAGGGTTTCCTGCCGCCACATGATGCGCCGCGCGTGGGCTTTCTGCGCAAGCTCGGATTCACGGGAACGGATAACGATATTCTCGCCTTGGCGCACCATGCCAACCCCGCCCTGCTGGCCAATGTCTGCTCTGCCTCGTCCATGTGGACGGCCAATGCGGCAACGGTGTCTCCGGCGGCGGACACGCGCGATGGCCGTGTTCATTTCACGCCCGCCAATCTGCTCTCTATGCCGCACCGCGCGATGGAGCACGAACTCACCACGCGCATGCTGCGCCGCATCTTTTCCAATGAGCGCTATTTCGCCGTGCATGATCCGCTGCCGATGAACCCCATGCTGGGCGACGAGGGCGCGGCGAACCACAACCGTCTTTGCAAGGACC
Source organism: uncultured Algimonas sp. (assembly GCA_937923575.1). Classification (GTDB taxonomy): domain Bacteria; phylum Pseudomonadota; class Alphaproteobacteria; order Caulobacterales; family Maricaulaceae; genus Litorimonas. Next base: position 6,892 of record CALDUL010000079.1, on the reverse strand, counting down.
ACGGCAGCGAAGGTCTCGAAGTCTTCATTCATGGCCGCGCCGCGCTGTCGCCTTCAGAGAACGACCCGCGGTTCCCCGCGCGCCAGACGCTGGAATCGACCCACGCCATCGCCAGCAATCACGGGCTCACGCGCGGGCAGTTTATCCGGCAAAACCCCGCTGCCATCGACGCGGGTGCGTTTCACAACGACGTGGTCTGCGTCACCAATGCCGACACCATGCTGTACCACGAGACAGCCTTTGAAAACCCGGACGCGCTCGAAGAGCAGCTCACCCGCGCCTGCGAACCGCTCGGTTTCACTCCGCGTTTCGCGCGCGCCGACATGCCCATCGGCGACGCGATTTCGAGCTATGTGTTCAACTCGCAACTGCTGAGCCTGCCTGATGGAGACATGGCGCTGATCCTGCCCAGCCATGTCGAGGAGACGCCGTTGGCCAAGACCTATGTAGATCACCTCATCGCCGACGGCGTGATCCGACAGGCGCATTATTTCGATCTCAAACAATCCATGAGCAATGGCGGCGGGCCCGCCTGTCTTCGCCTCCGTGTTGCGCTGGGCAAGAAGGCGCGCCGCGTCGTCCACTCCGGGGTCGTGTTGGACGCTGCCGGGATTGAACGACTGCGCGGATGGGTGCGGGAGCATTACCGCGACCGGCTGGAACTCAAGGATTTCGTCGATCCCGATTTCCTGACGGAAGTGCATACGGCACTCGACGAACTCACACAGATCATGGACCTGCCGGGTCTCTATGACTTCCAAAGGACCGCCACATGATCGATCTGTCCGAACTCACCGCGACTGATAGCGCCGCGCTCGCCCATATCGAGACGCGCCAGAACGCCATGCTCGACCGCGTGCTCGATTGGGCTGCGATCAATACGGGGTCGTGGAATGTGGAGGGGCTGAAGGCGCTCGCGCCGAAGCTGATTAGCGCGCTGGAAGAGACGGGCGCGACGGTCGAGGCGGTCGAAGGCGCGCCCATCGAAACAGTGAATGCCAAGGGCGAAGTCGATGCGCTGTCCACCGGTCCGATCCTGCGCGCCACGCAGCGCCCCGATGCACCGATCCAGGTCGTGCTGACGGGCCATTACGACACGGTCTTCCCAGAGGGCACATTCACCGAGATCACGCCGCTGCCCAATGGCCACATCAATGGCCCCGGATTGGCAGACATGAAGGGCGGGATCACCGTGATGATCGATGCGCTCAAGACGTTTGAGGCGCATGGCGATACCGACAAGCTCGGCTACACCGTCATCCTCACGCCGGATGAGGAGACGGGAAATTTCGCGTCTGATTCCACACTCCGAGCCGCCGCCACCAAAGCTCACATCGGCCTGACGTTTGAGCCTGCCATGGAAGACGGAAGTCTGGCGGGCGCGCGCAAGGGCTCGGGCATTTGGGACATCGTCTTCCGTGGCCGCTCGGCCCATGCCGGGCGCGAACCGGAAAAGGGCCGCTCCGCCGTCTGGGCGGCGTGTGAGATGGCTTTGAAAGTCGAAGCGCTGATGGGTCAACGCGACGGTGTCGTGTTCAATGTCGGCTCGGTCGACGGCGGTGCGGCGGTGAACATCGTGCCAGATAATGCGGTGCTGCGGCTCGGCTCTCGCGCGCCCGACCCCGAGGCGGCGGAGTGGGCGGAAGCGCAGGTCAAGGCGGCACTGGCCGCCGTGCTCGCCTCCCGCGACGGGATCACGGCGCATGTGCACGGCGGTTTCTACCGTCCGCCGAAGCCGCGCAACGCGGCGCAAGACCGGCTGATCGGCGAGGTCCGCGATACGGGCCGCGCGCTGGGGCTGGAGCTGTCCTTTAAGGACACGGGCGGGGTGTGCGAGGGCAACAACGTCTTCGCCGCCGGGACGCCCAATATCGACACACTCGGCGTGCGCGGCGGGCGTATTCACAGCGCGGATGAGTTCTTCATTCCCGAGAGCCTGTCTGAGCGCGCCGGGCTGGCGACGCTGCTGCTGCTGCGGCTGGCGGATGGCCGCATGGACGGCCCGGCGATCAAGGCGCTGATGACGTGAAAAGCACGAATCCGATTACGGGAGAGACTGTCTGGGAAGGGGCGGAGGCGAACGCGTCCGACGTGAAAGCCGCCGTCGCCCGCGCGCGAGACGCCTTCCACAGCTTCAGCCTGACGCCGCTGGCGGACCGCATCGCCATGATGCAGCGCTGGGGCGAGGCTGTCACGCAGCGCCGCGAGGATATCGCGCGCGCCATTTCCAACGCCATCGGCAAACCCATGTGGGAAGCACGGACCGAAGCGGGGGCGATGGCCGCGAAGGTCGGTCACAGCATCCGCGCGCAGGCGGAACGGGCAGGCGACCGCTCTGACGCCGCCATGGCCCTGCACCACCGCCCGCACGGCGTCATGGCCGTGTTCGGGCCGTTCAATTTTCCGGGCCATCTGCCCAATGGGCACATCGTTCCGGCGCTGCTGGCCGGCAATACTGTGGTGTTCAAACCCAGCGAGCTGGCGCCCGGCGTCGGCGCGATCTTTGCCGAACTGGCCGTGGCGGCGGGCCTTCCCGACGGCGTGCTCAATATCGTGCAAGGCGGGCGCGACACGGGGGCGGCTCTGCTCGGCGCTGATATCGACGGGCTGCTGTTTACGGGCTCGGCCGCAACAGGCACCTTCTTTCACAAGCATTTCGCAGGAAAGCCCAATGTCATTCTCGCGCTGGAAATGGGCGGCAATAACCCGCTGATCATCCACGACGCGGCGGATGTCGATGCGGCGGCCGACATTGCCTTTGTCTCGGCCTACATCAGCGCGGGGCAGCGATGCTCCTGCGCGCGCCGACTGATCCTGCCCACAGGCGCATTCGGCGATGCGGTGCTGGACCGCATCCAGCAGCGCATCGCGACCGTGTCCATCGGGAAGCCGGATGAGGACGTCTTCATGGGTTCGGTCGTATCCGAGCATGCGGCGAAACAGGCGTTGGAATTCGAGGCAGCACTCGTGCAGCGCGGTGGTCGTGGACTGACACGACTGGACTGCGACGGCGCGTTTCTGCGGCCCGGATTGATGGACGTCACGGGCGTCGATGTGCCGGACGAGGAAATCTTCGCGCCCTTCCTGCAAGTCATCCGTGTGGACGGCATCGATGCTCAGATCGCGCAGGCCAACCGCACCAGATTCGGCCTCGCCGCCGGGCTGGTCAGCGACGATGCGCAGCTGTGGGACTACACCCGACCGCGCCTGCGTGCCGGGATAGCGAACTGGAACAAGCCGACGACTGGCGCGGCGAGCTCCATGCCGTTTGGCGGGCCCGGACTGTCGGGCAATTTCCGGCCGGGCGCTTATTATGCGGCGGATTATTGCGCTTGGCCTCAGGCGAGCCAGATCGCGCAGAGCCCGGCTTCTCCCACCCTGCCGAACTTTTAGGCCGCGCTCCGATTGCGGTCGAGCGGTAGCAGGAGCGACCAGCGAAAGCCGTCCGCTCCGTTGCTCTGCGAAACGGTCCCGCCGGTCTGCAGCGTGACGATATCGTCGAGGATTGCGGCCGAGAGCGCGTCGGGCATGGCGTCGGCCGGGCGCGGTGCGCCCTCGCTCCAGACGACTTGCAGCGCATTGCCGTCCACGCCGCGCACGTTCAATGTCGCCTTGCGCTCCGGGCGGGCCAGGGCGGTGAGCACGAGGAGCAGGACTTCGACATCGCGCGCGGGTGCGCTCACGGCATCCAGCGCGAGTTCCAGCGTGGTGCAATCCGGGATTGCCGTGCGCACGATGTCCTCCACGGGCACATCGAAGAAGAGGTAATGCGCGCAAAGCCGGTGGGCCTGTCGGACGCAGTCCAGCCGGCTCGACAGACTCGCGGCATCGCCGGGTTCGGCGCGCGCGGCCAATGCGTCCATGACGGAAAAACTGTTGCGGATGCGGTAGGCCATGTCGGCGCGCAGGGCCTCGTCGCCCTGCTTTCCACCGGTGCGGTGGGTGACGTCCAGTGCTGTAACCAGAATGCGGTCGAGCGATCCGTCAAACCTCTGCAATGGGCTCAGCGTGAGAGACATGACGCCCATGCGCCCGTCCGCGCGTTTATAGAGCCGTTCTTCGGAAATGCGTTCGCCACCAAGGGCGCGTTGGAAGATGGACCGCGCGGCAAGCCGCGATCCGTCGGAATAGGACCACCAAGGTCCGTCCTCAAATGCGTTGCCGAGCCAGTCGGCGGGGTTCTGTCGTGCAGCGTCTGCCGCATTATTCTCGGGTCTGTCGGAGCTGTCAGGGTCGTCCGAGCTATACTCGCCCAGCGATCCGAAATTGCACTCCAGCACCGTTCCGTCCGGTGAGAGCAGAACAGCGAGCAAAGGCAGCCTCGCGAGCACGAGCCGGGTTCGCCGTTCCACGCTCTCAAAGGCAGCGGGATGCACGACATTGCCGGACTCGGTCTTGTCAGACACCGGATTACCCGCGCTCGGCATCGCGGTCATATGCGCCGAGTTCGCCGTCATATCCGCCGTCGAAGCGCGCGAAGTCCTCCTCCGCGCGTCGTGCCTCCGCCCGGAGGGGGAGGCTGATTTGCCAGCGGTATCCTGTCGGCTCGACAGATAGTTCCACTTGCGCGCCATAGAGTTCGGGCAGGACGGACCTCGCGTAGCGCAGGCCGAAACCGGGCGTGGTGGGGGTCTGCACGGCGCGGCCAGCAGTCTCGCTCCAGACCAACTCCAGCATCGCATCCGGCCCGCCGGACAGACGACGCGACAGCGTGAGCTGCACCCGGCCATCGGCGTCGCGCCAGGCGCCGTGTTTGGTCGCATTCGCCGCCAGTTCGGACAGCAGCAGGGAGAGCGCCGGGACCAAGCGGATCGGCACGGCCTCGTTGCTGCAGGTGAGCTCCAGGCGGTCTCGCTCTTGCGCACTCATCCCGAATTCCAGCAGGTCGGGAGTCGAGATCTGCGTCTCGTCCAGCCGGCAGAGCGCATCCGAACAGCTCGCGCAGCGGTGCAGCCGAGCGGACAAGGCCTCGCGCATGGCGGGTTCGGGAGGGCGGTCTTCGGAGTGCTCTATGACATAGCTCGTCTCGATAACGGCCTGGGCGAGCGCGAGCACACTGTCGACGCGGTCCTGTGCGGCGTGAATGCGCGACGGCTCTCTCGGGCCGAGCACCGGCAGCGCATGATCTTCGCAATCGATAAGTGTCAGCGCGATCAGATCGACCAGCCCGTCCTCGTCGTAAATGGGCGACAGGCTCAGCAGACCGCGCCGTCTTTTGGTTGTTCCGGCAAGTGTGCCGGCGGGTGTGCGGCGCGTCGCCGTATAGTCGTGCTCGATCTGAAGGCTCTCCCCGTCCTGCGCGCGGCCCAGCAGGCTGAACAGGGAAGCCCGGTCGCGCGTGTGGGAAAAAGCGGGCAACTCCCAGACGTAGTCGATGACGGGCTCATCCGGCCCATGTCCGGCGCGCGGCTCGATCAGCGCCCCACCTGGGGAGACGAGCAGCGCCGTGACGGGCAGCGCCAAGAGCAGCCGTTCCAGCTGTTGATCGTCGGAGGCGCGGCTGCGCTCATGATCGTCTTGTCGTCCCACAAGGGGCCTCCACGCGCGCGGATCGCACAGCTGTCGGACGGATACGCGGTAATGCGCGCGTTTCGGCTCTGCACGCGTTCCCGTCCGGACGCGCATAAGCAAATATCACAAGTCAGCGCTTTGACCTAGTCAAACCCACTGAGACCTAGTCAAACCGACTGAGCGGGCGGCCGAAGACCTGACGCATTTCTGCAGGCGTATAGTCGAACGCCAGCTCGGGTACCCATGCGCTTTCATTCAGCAATGTCACGCTGTCGCGACCGTTATTGAGCATTTCCTTGCCTTCGAGCGCGCGCAAGGCGCGGTTCACCGACACATTGGTCAGGCCGAGCAACTCTCCGATCTCGCCTTGGGTGAGGGGCATGGGCATCACCGCACCGCTCTGTCCGGTTGCGGCACGGTGGCGACATGCCATGAGATGGTAGAAATGGATCACCCGATCGGGCGCAACCATGCCGCCCGTCACCGCGTGTATCAGATGGTGTATCCGCGTCTGGCGGACCAGCTCGTCCAGCACAAAGCTTCGCCAGCCCGGATGTCGTTCCATCAGTGTGTTCAAGGCGCTAACCGGGATTGAGACGATCTCCGTGACGCTCTGCGTCATATGGGCTTCGAGCGGTGCGTCGAGTTCAGTGCTGGCGAGCTGTCCGAGGCCGACGCAATCGCCGCGCATGGACAGATGACACAGCGGCCGCAGCTTTTCGCCGAGCGTCGCGCGCGTACCGACCCAGCCACGCAGGACAAAGTGAACATCGGCACTGTTATGGCGCTCGGTGCTCAGCCAGCTGCGCGGCGGCAGGGTCTGCAGGCGCATGGGCACATTGAAGGCCGGGCCGCGCAGATGCGGCGGCAGGATGGTGGTGAACGCCCGCCAAGCGTCCTGATGTCGCTGCGTCGCGTTGGACATGCGCAGGCCAAGCGCGCTCATGACGCGCAGCCTCGCCTATGCGCCGGCATGGCCGCGGCGTATCGTAGCTGGCGAAAGGGACTGGTCCCCCCGCGTAAGGTCGCGCTTTGCGCGTGTCGTCGGTTCATGGTATTGCGCCCCACTTCCGCCGGGCTGACCCCCAGCGGACGGTCTAACTATATGACAGGGCGATAAAGCGCGCAATCCATTCCATGGGCGTCTGACCCCTAGATATATCTGGGGTCGGTGACGCAGCCGATCGACATGCGCCGCAAAATGCGGTGGCATCGGTAAAGCGCGGCTGGCATTGGGAGAGCACGGCCGCTGCCAGCACGAAACGGGACCATCATGCGCAAGACGCTCATCAATCTTCACCTTCTTTTCGCGGGCTTTATGGCGCCGGCCTTTCTGCTCTTCGCCATATCGGGCGGGCTCTATCTGGTGGGCGTGAAGGGC
>CALDUL010000078.1 GCA_937923575.1 uncultured Algimonas sp. | reverse complement strand
AGGAGTTTTGAGAGGATCTGCCCTTAGTACGAGAGGACCGGGGTGGACATTCCTCTGGTGGAGCTGTTGTCACGCCAGTGGCATTGCAGCGTAGCTATGAATGGAACGGATAACCGCTGAAAGCATCTAAGCGGGAAACCAGCCTCAATACCAGAGCTCCCTTGAGAGTCGTCCGAGACCAGGACGTTGATAGGTCAGGTGTGGAAGCATGGTGACATGTGAAGCTTACTGATACTAATAACTCGATTGGCTTTATACTCGATTTTTTCTCCCAAAATGTTCATGCGTGGCGATCGTTTCGCCCAAATGAATAAGCATTTGCAACAAACAACACAGGTTCAACCCGGGCATCGTTCGGAAAGTTGACCCGAGAACTTTGAATGACGATATCTTTACGCCGTTACGTTTCCTCAAGAGGTTTTCTCTTGGAGACTAACAATCATCCTTTGCATTAGCCGGGTGGCTATGGCGAGAGGTCCCCACCCGTTCCCATCCCGAACACGGTCGTTAAGCCTCTCAGCGCCGATGGTACTTTGTCTTAAGGCACGGGAGAGTAGGTCACCGCCCGGTTTATCCAGGCCACGAACAGCGAACCCTCCGATTACAACGAAACAGATGACGCCCTCGACGAAAGTCGGGGGCGTTTTTGCGTTCTGCGCTTAGAACGTGTTACCGGTGTGCGTGCGTTGCTCCCTGTGCATGTCACTGACCCCGCGTCTCTTCGCCTTGTTCGCTTTCGTGGCGCTCTTTGTTTTTAGCGGTCCTGCGCGTGTCCACGCGCTGCAGATAAATTACGCGAACGACAACGGCCTGGTGGTGACCAACGACAGCGATAACGTGGTCCCGACGGCACGATCAGAAAGAGTTGAGGCGCTTCATCGACGCCAACTCCGTCGGACGTTGAAGGAACTGGATTCTCATTTCACGACAAATCTGCCGGAGGATATTCGGGCTTTCATTGCCAGCGCCAAGGCGGAGGCGGACCTCCCGCTCGACATGACTGAGAGATACCCGATTCCGGTCGCCACTTCGGGTGTTCTGGCCGTACTTCTCGATCCGCTGACGGGGTCTCCGCTGGCAAAGTGTACGACACCCTGTGCTCTCCCCGGGCGCGTGGGAGACGTCTTGCCGGTCATTCTAATCGGCGGAGGGCATTTGCCACAGATGGCGTGGCACGGATCCGATGTCGAAGCGCCCTATCTCGGTGCCAACTATAAGGTGACGTCATTGAGTGTGGGGCAGTGCGCGGCGGCCTATGATGCGCGCCCGCCCATACGGCCGGATGCGGATGCCGAGCCCTGCCTGCGCCTGCCGCCCTATATGCCACCCGAAGCGACACGTAGCGGACACTGTCGCGTGCGATTTGACATCACTCCGGATGGCTTCGTCCAGAACCTGCGGCGCTTGAGTTGTACCGATCCTGTCTTGGAAGGCGCATCCCTCTTCACGACAGGTCTCTGGTTCTACCATCCCGCCTGGTCCGGCGGCCAACGTGTGACGCGCCAGAATGTCGTGTCCAAGATCAGCTTCCAGCTGACAGATGAGCATGGCAACATCATACCGGAGTAGAGGCTGCGCTCCGCAGAGCTGTGCTGTAGCGGCTAGATGGTACGCCTCGCCTGGGAGAGTGCGGCGTCGTAAACCTTGCAAGGCCGCGAAGTGACAGACGCTCACGCATAAGCTGTAACTTTGCTCCATCAACTTCCGTGCTAGATAGCCAACATGACCGTGGACCCACAACGCTCGACGTCCAACCCATCACCACGTCTGTCCGCATTGCAAACGGTACGCGCGGCCATGGCGGCCTTGCCAACTGCCAAAGAACTCGCGCGTATGCGCGCAGACAGCCGCGCAGCCGAAGCGCGGGGATATTACGACCCGGTCGAGGATGAACGGCTGAGAGATGCCTATGCGCGCTATCTCGCCACGCGGGTCGCGCTCTATGACGCGATCGATCATCTGGGAGCGCGGTTTAAACGCTTCCGCGGTCGGCGGCCAAAGCTGGAGCCGGACGCCTTGCGTGACTTCGGCGTGGCCTTCGCAGGGGCCGAAATTATCGTGCGCACGGGAGAGACGATCATCGCGCTAGCGCGTGAACGTGAACTCGTCTGGCAGAAGCTCGACGAGGAAGAGAGCCGCTACGGTATTCCGCGAAAGCGCTTCACCCGTCTCTATCGCCAGCTGACATCCGCGCAGCTGATGCGACCCTATTACGCTGCGCGGGATTACTTCGACCGCCATCGCGACGCCGTGATGGACGCACTCCGGAGCTCCCCCGAGCATGAGATGATCGCTGACATCTTGGAGCGGCTAAACCTGCCCGGCGCATCGCGCGGCGATCATCTGCAGCGCTATGCGGGTTTCGTCCGCCACAGTCTGCGCAGACGCGGCTGGTCGGCCTGGCGCCAAATCATGTTCGATCTATTCGAGAGCTCCGGATCAGATATTGCCGAGCGCAAGATACCGCTGCTCAAGCCACTCGGCGCACCCAAGCGGATCACGGCAGCGCATCTGGACATGCTGCGGACCGAATTGCGACCCGGAGACGTTCTCGTGACCCGTCACGACGACGCGCTGTCCAACCTCTTCCTGCCCGGCTTCTGGCCGCATAGCGCACTCTTCGTCGGTCTGGCAGCCGGCGGCGGCTTCGATGTGCTGGAGGCAAAAAAGGACGGCGTGCTCCGCCGCGATCTGTCGGAAACTGTGCAGGTCGACAGCCTGGTCGTGCTGCGCCCGACACTCAACGCCAATGACATAGACACGGCCATCGCACGCGGGCTGACCCATGCGGGTAAGCTCTACGACTTCGTCTTCGATTTCGCGACCTCCGACCGGCTCGTCTGCACCGAAGTCATCTACCGATCCTATCACGGTGTCGGGCCCGTCGCTTTTCAACTCGGATTGAAAGCCGGGCGTCACTGCCTCTCGGCCGAGGACCTCCTCAACCAGGGCGTCGGGCGGGGCTGGTTCACACCGCTTCTGACGATCAATGTCGGATCAGACGAAGACGTGTTGCACGGCGCGGACGCCGTCGCCGCCTTGCGCGCCAGCTTCGCCAGCACATTCTAACGCGCCGGGGCACGCGTGAGCCGCCCGAGCGAGCCTCGCGGCGCTGGCGCGCTTCGATGCGCACGCATTCCAGATTGGTTGGCTTTAAGGTATAAGTCGTCGTGATGAGGTCCGACCGGACAGCCTTTCCACCGCGCTGCGCGGGCTCTTACGTGCGCGACCCCATCGCCTGGCGGACTAGCTTGTCGAAGCCGACTTCGCGCGCGCCTCTCGTTCTGCCTCGGCGCGTTCGACCATGTCGCCGAACATATCGTCGTTGGACTTGCCGCTCATCGCGCTATCTTGCCCGGTCTATGCGCCTGCCGAAATCATGCGCTGCATATTCGCTCCATTTCACGCTTGCACCCTCTGACAGCCTTCAATATAGCCCGGCCTTCTTGGCGCGGGGTGGAGCAGCCCGGTAGCTCGTCAGGCTCATAACCTGAAGGTCGTAGGTTCGAATCCTACCCCCGCAACCAAGTCGCCAGTCCCGCCCTTTGGCGGGATTTTTGGTCCGGGGGACAAAAAACGGCGACTTCCGGAGCGCAGCGACGGCCCCCAACTCTCGAATATTGCAAGCGCTACAAGACACGCCTTCGGCGCGGAGCGCGAGTCGCCTCGACTATGCCCGCGCTGCGCCGCCCTTGGGCCTGCGCCAGCTCACCAATCGTCCGCGGAAATCCGTCGAGCGGACATAGAGCTCACCCAATATGATGTTCGGAATCCAGCAGGCCCAGCTCATGAACAGGGCGTAGTCCATTGTGCCGACATCGACATATTGCGGCAGCATGGTGAGCGGGCGCACGGTGACGACGGCGAGCGTCACGGCATAGGAGCGGATCATCCATTCGCGGTGTGCCGGAATATTGCGCTGCTTCGCCGTTCGGTAGGCAATCCATGTCGTCGAGAACCATGCGAGCGCCAGCGTGCAATAACCCATGGCCGTCAGGAAGCCGTTGACGTGCTTGGCCCCCAACATGAAGCCCGTGACCGCGCTGACCCAGATACCGTAGCAGTAGAATGTCCCGACCCAGCGGTGCAGGCTGAGCGAGCGTTTCCGCAAGCGTTTTGAAAAGCCGATCCAACCCAGCACCAGCGGTGGCAGGGCGGTGAGAATATGCACCACCAGCACGGTCTTGTTGAAGGCGACCCAGCCAGGCACGACCGCCGTGAACTCTTCCTGCACGAACATCGCGACCGGCAGTCGCACGATATAGACATAGAGCGCCGTCAGGCCGATGAGCAGCAGGCCAACGGGCCACAATCCGCGCAGTTTTATCCAATCCCACAGCTGCTGCCCGCGTTGCAGCGGACGGCGTGGCGGCTTGCGCTTGACCGGGCGTTGCTTGGGGCGCTGTTGGGGGCGCTCATGCGCATGCGGCGCCGTGATCTGTCCTGTGGTGAGATCGACCATGGGGAAGACGTAACCGCTCATCCTTACTGATCCGTCGCCGGACAGGGTAAATCCGGCTTAACGAATAGGCGGCCCCGGTTGCCTATTCGCGCTCCGACAGAGTAAAGCGGGCCATGCCGGACTTTCTCTCTCTCGCCGATCTGTCCGCTGTGCAGATCCGCAGCATTCTCGATCATGCGCATGCTCTGAAGGCGGCGCGCTCAGGCCTGCCGAAAGGCGCGGTCGACCCGTCCGCAGATCTGCCCGGCCGGACCCTCGCGATGATTTTCGAGAAGTCCTCCACCCGGACGCGTTTTTCGTTCGAACAGGGCATGAGGCAGCTCGGCGGTTCGGCCATTGTGGCAACGTCTGACACCATGCAACTCGGCCGAGGAGAGCCCGTGCGCGACACCGCCCGGGTGCTGTCGCGCTATGTCGATGCGATCATGCTGCGCGTGAATAGCCACGACACGCTGGTCGAATTCGCGCGCTATGCCTCTGTCCCGATCGTCAACGGCCTGTCGGACTATAACCACCCTTGCCAGATCCTTGCCGATCTAATGACGCTGGAAGAGCGCGGCACGACGCTAAACGGCGCGAAGCTCGCCTGGATTGGCGATGGCAATAATGTCGCGATGAGCTTTGTGAATGTGGCCGCGCAAATGGGCTTCTCCCTGCATGTGGCGAGCCCTGACGGCTACACTTTGCCGGGTCAGGATGTGGAGCGCGCGCGCCAGCAAGGCGCAGACATCGTGCTGGGCGACGATCCGAACGCCGCCGCCGACGGTGCCGACGCGCTGATCACGGATTGCTTCGTCTCCATGGGCGATGCCGATTATGACGCACGGCTTGACGCGCTGTCGGGCTATGGTCTCGATGGAGAGCGTGTCGCGCGGGCGAAATCCGGCGCGACCGTGCTGCACTGCCTGCCTGCCTATCGCGGTCAGGAAATCACCGACGCGCTGATGGAAGACCCGGACAGCGCGATCTGGGATGAGGCGGAGAACCGGCTCCATGCGCAAAAGGGCGTGCTGGCATGGTGCATGGGCGCGATTCCAGAAGGGGCGGATGTCGCCACCTGATCCGTCCGCGCCGACCAACTGTCATTGAAGCGGCTTATCCGTCCCGCTAAAGCGCGCCTATGACAGATCTGTTTTCCCCTCTGACGCTGCCCTGCGGGCACACCGTTCCCAACCGCATCGCCAAGGCCGCGATGGAAGAGAACATGGCCGATTACGGCCAGCTCCCGGGCGAACGGCTGGAGCGCCTCTACGCCGCTTGGGCCAAGGGTGGCCTCGGCATGATGATCACGGGCAATGTCATGGTCGACCCGCGCGCCATGACCGGACCCGGCGGCGTCGTGCTACAGCACGGAACGTTGGACGACCCGGACGCGCGCGACCGCTTCACACGCTGGATCGCGGCGGCGAAGTCGGAAGGGGCCTCACTCATCATGCAGATCAGCCATCCCGGCCGGCAGCTATACGCCGCGCAGGGCCAGGAAGCCGTCAGCGCGTCTGCCTCTCGCCTCGACATGGGCAGTGAGACCCTGTCAAAGCTCTTCGCGCCCGCCCGCGCCATGAGCGAGGACGAGATTCGCGGCGTGATCCGGCGCTTCGCGGAGACGGCTGTGGCCGCCAAATCGGTCGGCGCAGACGGCGTGCAGATCCACGCCGCACACGGCTATCTGCTGGCGCAATTCCTCTCTCCGCTGACCAATCGCCGCGACGATGCCTATGGCGGCTCGCTGGAAAATCGCGCCCGGATATTGCGCGACATCGTACGCGCCGTGCGGGACCGTGTCGGCGATGATTTCGTGGTCGCGGTGAAGCTCAACTCCGCCGACTTCCAGAAGGGCGGGTTTGATGTTGCCGACGCAACCCGCGTAGTCGACTGGCTGGGCCGCGACGCCGTCGACTTCGTCGAGATTTCCGGCGGCAATTACGAGAGTTCCGCCATGATGGGCGAGAGCGTCGACGGCCGGGTCAGCCAGAGCACAAAGGCGCGCGAAGCCTATTTCCTCGATTTCGCCGCACAGATCGCGAGCTCGGCTTCCATGCCGCTGATGGTTACCGGCGGTGTCACCCAGCGCGCCACGGCCGAGCGCGTCGTCGCGACGGAAGGCATCGATCTCGTCGGTCTTGCCCGCGGGTTGATCATCACGCCGGATTTGCCCGCGCGCTGGGCGGCGGGCGACGATGTCTCCGGTCCCGTGCAGTCGGTGAACTGGAAAAACCCCGCCCTGCGTTCGCTCGCCAATATGGCCTTGGCCAAGGCGAACCTGCGCCGCATGAGCCGCGGCGATACGCCGAAGCCCAAGCACAATCCCGTCGTGGCCTCCCTCGTTCAGCAACGCAACCAAGCCCGCCAGACCAAGGACTACAAGCGCTGGATGGACGCGCAGATCTAGGACTTCGCCGGGTCTGGTGAATTGAAGATAATGCCGGGGCGACAGCTGTAAGGCGTGGCGACGCCCGATGCTTGCGCGCAAACATTGGGCCGCCATCACCCACGCGCTCCCAGTCCGCTCGCTCTGGTCATCGCTCACGGCGGCTCTATACCGCGGCCATGACTACCGTTCGCACCTCTCGCTCCGGCCATCTGGGCCGCATCACGCTCGACCGACCGGCGGCGCTCAATGCGCTGAATACGGAGATGGTAGAACTGATCACGCGGGCGCTAGTGAAGTTTCGCGACGATGAAACAATCCGCAACGTGTTGATCGACGGCGCGGGTGAGCGGGCATTTTGTGCGGGTGGCGACGTGGTCATGCTGCATGATAGCGGCAAGGCCAATGGCGGACGCGGCGACGGTCGCGCCGAAGAGTTCTGGCGTAAAGAGTATGCGCTCAACGATCTGATCAAGACCTACTCAAAGCCCTATGTCGCGCTGATCGACGGCATCGTCATGGGTGGCGGCGTCGGGCTGTCGGTCCATGGTCAGTACCGCGTCGCGGGCGACACAACGCTGTTCGCCATGCCGGAAACGGGTATCGGTTATTTTCCGGATGTCGGCGGGACGTATTTTCTTCCGCGATTGGGCGAAGCCATCGGCACTTGGCTCGCCCTGACCGGCGCGCGGCTGGGGCCGGGCGGTTGTCTCACCACGAACGTCGCGACTCATTTCGTGCCGACCGAGCAGCACGCCGCGTTGATCCGTGCGCTGGGAGAGGGCGAGGCGGCAGCCGTGTTGGCACAGTTTTCGGAAGAGCCGCCCAAGGAAGAGCCGATCCCGGACGCTGTCACCGCCTTCGCGTCTGATAGCGTTGCAGCGATACTGGACGCGCTCGACGCGGAAGGCTCCGACTGGTCCGCCAAACAGGCGAAAAGCTTACGCCGCAAGAGCCCGCTGGCCTTGGCGACAACCCTGCGTGCCGTGCGCGAAGGGGCCACGCTCGATTTCCGCGACGCCATGGCGCGCGAACTCGATCTGTCGCTGGCCTTTCTCACGACGCAGGATTTCTACGAGGGCATACGCGCGCAGCTGATCGACAAGGACCGGAACCCCGGCTGGTCGGCGGAACATGGCGATGATCTGGCCGCTCAGACCCAGCGCATGTTCGCAATTCGCGCGGAGCCGCCCCTAACATTCATCGCCTCGTGAACAGCACGCGACAGGAATTGACGCTATGAAAATCGCTTTCATCGGCCTCGGCAATATGGGCCTCGGCATGGCGTCCAATCTCGCCCGGCACCACAGCGTGCGCGCGCTGGATATATCGCCGGATGCAATAGCGCGGGCGGTCGAGGCGGGCTGCGAGGCGGCGACAGATTCTGCACATGCGGTCGAGGGCGCGGATGTCGTCGTGACCATGCTCCCCGCCGGCGCGCATGTGCGCATGGTCTATGCCGATCTGTTCCAGCATGCCGCGCCGGGCACGCTGATGATCGATTGTTCGACCATCGACGTGGCAAGCGCGCGCGATGTCATCAGCGAGGCGACAGAGCTCGGCTTTGCCATGATCGACGCGCCAGTGTCCGGCGGGGTGGCCGGTGCGGCGGCGGGGAGCCTGACCTTCATGTGCGGCGGGGAGGCGGACGCCTTCGAACGTGCGCAGCCGCTGCTCGACATCATGGGTGCCAATGTCTTTCACGCCGGGCCCGCGGGCAATGGACAGGTCGCGAAGATCTGCAACAACATGCTGCTGGGCATTCACATGATCGGGACGTGCGAGGCCTTCAATCTGGCCGCGAAACTCGGCCTCGACGCACAGACCTTTTTCGACATCAGCTCGACCGCGTCGGGCCAGAACTGGTCGATGACCAGCTATTGCCCCGCACCGGGACCCGTGCCGGGCGCGCCGTCCAACCGCGACTACCAGCCGGGCTTTGCCGCTGCGATGATGCTCAAGGATCTTCGGCTGGCGAAAGAGGCCGCGACCACAGCCCGCGCCGCCACACCGCTGGGCGCTCAGGCGGAAAGCCTCTACGCGCTGATGGAAGCGGCGGGTGAGGGCGGGCTGGATTTCTCCGGCGTGATGAAGCTCATCAACGGCTCGCTTTAGATCTCGATCACGATCTTTCCGAAATGCCGTCCAGAAATCTGATGGGCGAAGGCGGCGGCGAGCGTGTCGAGGGCGAAGCTGCGGTCGATGACGGGCTTGATGTCATGCGCTTCCGTGAAGGCGACGAGCGCGCGCTGCATGGCGTGGGAGCCCACCGTCACACCAGCCAGGGTGATATTGGACGAAAATAGCGCGGCAGTCGGCACCTCGCCGCTGATCCCGGTCAATACGCCGATCAGCGTGATGTGCCCGCCGATCCGGCTGGCCTTGATCGACTGCGCCAGCGTGCCCGGCCCGCCGACTTCGATGACCTCGTCTACGCCGACACCATTGGTCAGCGCCTTGGCGCGGTCGCCCCAATTCGGCTCCGTTTTGTAATTGATCACATGGTCCGCGCCGAGTTCGCGCAGGCGCTCCAACTTGGCGTCGCTGGAGCTGGTCGCAATGACTGTCGCGCCCATCGCCTTGGCGAGTTGCAGTGCGGCGACCGAGACGCCGCCTGAGCCCTGAACCAGTACCGTCTGGCCGGGTTGCACACGGGCTTCTTCGGCCAGAGCGCGCCAGGCGGTCAGCGCCGCGCAGGGCAGGGTGGCGGCCTCTGCAAAGGACATGTGCGACGGCATGTGCGTGAGCGACGCCTCCGGTACGCAGACATATTGCGCGGCGAAACCGTCGGCGTGATCGCCCGGCACGCCGAGCAATTTGGGCAGGGACGGTGTGCCCTCGGCCCAGTTCGGGAAGAATGTCGACAGCACACGATCGCCGACGCGCCATTTGTCGGCGCCGTCTCCGAGCGCGTCGATCTCGCCCGCGCCGTCTGACAGGAGAACGCGCGCGCCGCTCGTCGGGATCATGCCGGTCGCCACGGCCAGATCGTGATAGTTCAGCGAGCTGGCCCGCACGCGCATGCGGACTTCGCCGGGTCCGGGTTCGGGTATGGCCGCTTGAACTGTCTCGATAGCGGCGAGCGCATCGCCCGGAGAACGGTCGGCGCGCAGGCGAGAAACGGTCATCATGTCAGAGGGCATGGGGACCTATCGGCCAGGAGAGCGGGTTGCGCAAAGTTTGTCGCGCCTCATCGGGTATGCGGTCCACCCGATGGTCGCTAAAAGAGGTCAGATCATTGACGACGAAAGCGTTCGGCATCGCCGGCCACAGCGCCATAATGGTGTACGGGCAGGACGTCTCGGACATGAGGACATAGAGCCGCGTCTCTGTCGGCGGCGCGAAGCCGTGCGCTGTCTATACGCGGCCTTGCGTGACGTCGTGACCGTAAAGCCAGTCCATGCGGCGGTGCACCAGCGTGGGCGCGAGTCGTCCCGCGAGCCACATCGGCCCGTAGGTCTTGGCGCGGCCCAACAGCGTGCGCTGGTGGAAGGTCCCCATATTGGCGCGCGATCCGGCCTGCGCAGCTGCGGTGCGGGGCAGGCGCACGGACTGGTAGGCGCGCAGGGAGTCCGACGGCGCGCGTCCCGGATAGGCTAGCTCTCGCGCCAGAACCCAGGCGTCCTCCACCGCCATGGCGGCGCCCTGTGCCAGAAACGGCAGCATCGGATGGGCTGCATCACCCAGCAGCGCAACGGGACCGTCCGTCCAGCGCGACAGCGGCGCACGGTCATAGAGCGCCCAGCGGTAGAGCGCACCTTCGGGCACGGCATTCAGCAGCGTCGTGATGGTTGGATGCCAGTCGGCGAAATCGGCACGCGCCTCGGCGGTATCGCCGGGTTCCGACCAACTCTCTTTCGTCCAGTCCGTACGCTCGACGATGCCGACGAAATTCGCGAGTGTCCCGCGGCGCAATCGGTAGGTGACGGCGTGACGACCGCGCCCCATCCAGGCGCAGGCCGTCGGGCGCGGGGCGTGATCGCCCAGCGCGTGGATCGGTACGACGGCACGCCAGGCAATATTGCCGGTAAAGACAGGTGCATCCGGTCCCAGCATCCGTTCGCGCACGACGGAGCGAATACCGTCCGCACCAACCAGTATATCAGCGCTCAGGCTCTCTCCGCTCTCCAGCACGACGTCCACGCCGTCTTGCGTGCTTCTGTAGTCAGTGAGCTCCGCGCCGAGCCGCAGGCAGCCGGGCGCGCGGGCCTTGAGTGCGTCTCGCAGGGCGGCGATATAGTCCGCACGGTGGATGTGGAGATATGGCGCGCCCCATCGTTGCTGCGCCGCGTCAGATAGAGGAATGGTGAAGAGTGTGCGGCCCGTCTCGCCCATCCGCGCTTCGATGGCGTCGGGTGCAAAGGCATTGCGCGCGATCTCCGCCTCCAGCCCCAGCGCGCGAAAGACCCGCATGGCATTGGGCGGCAGCTGGATGCCCGCGCCGACCTCACGCAAGGCTTCCGCCCGTTCCAGAACGGTGACGCTATGCCCGAAATGCAGAGCGCACAGCGCGGCTGTGAGCCCGCCAATCCCTGCGCCTGCGATCAGGATATGCATGCCGCGGTCCCATTGGTCCAAATGTGGCGAAGCCCTGAGGCGGTGCTCAAAACGCGTCACTCACCCCGCCACTAGCAGAGATGACGATGTCCGCCAGTGCGGTGTGCGCGTGCAGAAGCCCTGGCACCGAAGTCGGCATCGCGCGCGACCGACCTTCAATGAGGGTGCGGGAAGACGAAAGCTCGTACCTCACCAGACAATATAATCGAACTGGCCACGGATTTGGCAGCGATCGGGAAGAGCAGACGACGGTGGCACTCTCGCTTGCCGTCCCTATCTCTTGTCGTCCTGCTGGCGCGGCGGTGCATCGCGGCGAGCGAGCGGTCGAGCGGGCGAAAGAGCGCGCCGGATCGATTGAGCCTGCGCCACAGATCCCAGTTCACTGCTGATGACGCCAGGTGCGCCGGACATGCTTTGCGTTTCAACCCGGATCGATCAGCTGCAACCCGGCAAGCGTTCGTCTTATTCCGACGTCACCCTGAGAAGTCTCGGACAGCTTTACGGTGGACGCCCGCGCACCCGCGGCCTAGATCCCGGCCATCCAATTGAGAGGGCAAACATGGGTTCCAAGACGGTCTTGGTCGTGGGCGGCGCGGGTTATATCGGCTCGCATATCTGCAAGGCCTTGGCGGCGCGCGGTGACAACCCCGTCGTGTTCGACGATCTGTCGTCAGGTCATGAACACGCCGTCCAATGGGGCCCGCTGGTGCGCGGCGACATCCGCAAGCGCGCAGAGCTGGACGCCGCCTTTGCTGCTCACGACATCGATGCTGTCATGCACTTCGCCGCCTGCATCGAGGTTGGCGAGGGCGAGCGCGAACCGCTTCGTTTCTGGGACAATAATGTCGGCGGCGTGATCACATTGTTGCAGGCGATGAAGGCGGCCAGCGTGGAGACGCTGGTCTTTTCCTCGACTTGCGCCACTTACGGCGAGCCGGAAACGCTGCCACTGACCGAAGCCGAACCCCAGACCCCGGTTAGCGTCTATGGCCGCACAAAGTTGGCGGTCGAGACCATGCTGTCCGACGTCAGCAAGGCCGAAAGTCTGCGCTATGCGGCGCTGCGCTATTTCAATGCGTCCGGCGCGAGCCCTGACGGCGATATCGGCGAGGAGCACGATCCGGAAAGCCACCTCATCCCCAATGCGCTGAAGGCGGCGGCCGGTCTGGGTGAGGGCCGGATGAAGCTGTTTGGCACGGATTACCCCACGCGCGACGGGACCTGCGTGCGCGACTATGTGCATGTCTCCGATCTCGCCGACGCGCATCTCGCCGCGCTCGACCGCCTGCTGGACGGCGCCGACAGCTTTGTCTGCAATCTGGGCAGCGGCACGGGGTTCACCGTGCGCGAGATCTTGGAAGCGGTCGAGACGGTCACCGGCATGCCCGTGCCCTATGACGAGCATCCGCGCCGCCCCGGCGATGCGCCGACCCTGCTGGCCGACACGTCGACGGCGGAGCGCCTGTTGGGCTTCAAGACCAGACGCTCCACGCCAGAGCTGGTGATCGGGGACGCATGGGCGTTTCATCGCCGTGTCTGGGGCTTGGAGGGCAAGGCGCTGCCGATCAAGCCGGACGCCTAGATCGGTCTGAGCTGCGCCAATTGGCTCAACACGTCCTTCACGCGGTCGTTCCAAATCCCTGTCGTGAGAAACAGCGGGCTCGCGACAAGCACAGAGGCCGCTGGGTGGACGCCGTTTTCCTCCCAGTCCGGATTGGCCAGCGCGATGCGCAGAATGGTGTAGGCCGCGATGGCGGTATTAGTATCCAGAACGATCCCAGCGCGGTCACGTGTTATGGCCGCAATAAAATGCCGCTACAGGATCAGCATCGCCGCGCCCGCCGCGCTTGAGCTCCTTCAATGTGGAGATGATCCCGGGGCGCGGACCTTTTTACAGCCGGCTTAGCGCAATGCGTCAGGCAGGGCTTGGACGACGGGTTTGACAGACTGGTCCGCCTTCAGGTTCACGACCAGGACGCGGCCCGCGCGAATGATGACGCCGACATTGTCGAGCCCCGCGACTGTGACCGTCAGCTCCGGATCGTCGCTGTCGATGAAGACGCCTTCGCCCGCCTTGACGATGGCGCCCTCGGGCATGGCCGGATCGCCGAGACGCTCGCGCAGCTCGAACAGGGCGGAATAGCTGCCGATGTCGCTCCAGCCCATATCCGCTTCGACCACGGCGGCGCGCTGGGTGCGCTCTGCGATGGCGTAGTCGAACGAGATGTCGGGGACGTCGGAAAAGCGATCCGCGGCCAGCGCGATGGTGTCGTCCGTGCGCGCGGCGGAGGCCTTCACGGCGCCCAGCACGTCGGGCGCGTGGCTTGCAAACTCACCCAGCATGGCGTCCGGTTCGAACAAGAAGATGCCAGCGTTCCAATAGAAATCGCCCGTCGCGATATAGGCGGCGGCCTTGTCCGCGGTCGGCTTTTCGTGAAACTTCGCCACGCGGCGTCCGGCGGATAGCGCCTCTCCGCCCTCGATATAGCCAAAGCCCGTGTGCGGACCCGTCGGCGTGATGCCGAAGGTCACCATCATGCCATCATCTGAGAGCGGGCGTGCGGTACGAATGGCTTTGAGGAAGTCGTCCGGCCGCTCGATGTGGTGATCGGCCGGCGCCATCAACACGGCACCCGCGCGCGCATCCGCCTGGCCCAATAGCGCGCTGACCACGCCGCAGGCCGCCGTGTTGCGTCCCATGGGTTCGAGCACGATTGGGCCGAGCGTCAGTCCCAACGCATCCGCCTGTTCGCGCACGACATCGGCATGGGCGGCATTGGTGATGACGGCGGCCGGCAGGAAGTCGTCGCCGCCAAAGCGTTGCAGCGTCTGCTGAAACAGAGAGGTCTGTCCAGTCAGCGAGGCGAACTGCTTGGGCTCGGATCGGCGAGACAGCGGCCAAAGGCGGCTGCCTGCACCTCCGCAGATGATAACGGGCAGGATTTTGGCAGAGTTTGTGATGGACATTCCCCGAAACAATCCGGTGTCCATCATCGACACGCGGCTATGGGCGAGGGCGGCACGAATGTCTCAACCCACACAATTTTTCGATAGGTCCGGGACAGAATAGGGTCAAGCCATGCCGCCCGGCGCGGCCGGCCCAATTTGCGAAGAAGGTTAAGGCTTTCGACGACGCGTATTCTTGCGCTCGCCCTTCTTCACGCCGCCCTTTTTCCCCGCTCCGCCTTTTTTAGTCGAGCCACCCTTGGTCGAGCCACCTTGAGCCTTGAGTGCCGCCGCGCGGGCGAGCTTCTTCTTATGCGGCTTTTTGGGCTTGTCGGTCGCGCCAATCCCGTCCGGTGACTTGCGCGGTTTGCGGGTCATCGCCGCATCGCCCTCGGATAACTTCGGGCGGGACGGCTTCGGCTGGGAGGGCTTCGGCTTGGACGTCTTCTTGTAGGACGGCTTGGAACGACCCTCATGCGCGTTCTGATGTCCCGCGGGCTTGGATAGATCGGGGCGTCCGTCCAACCGTGTGGCCGTGATCGCGGCTTCGATCTTGCCGTCCGGCCCGATGGTCTTGACGAAGTCTTCCATCGCGCGCGGGGCGACCTCGATGAAGGTCGCGCGCTCGGTGATGCGGATCGCGCCAATCTCGGCCTTCTTTAGCCCGCCTGATTTGATCAGCATGGGCAGGATCCACTTGGGCTCCGCCTTCTGCTTGCGCCCGACATTGAGCGAAAACCAGATACCGCCCTCGAAGTCATCGCGTGGTCCAGTGGGGCGTGGTCCAGTGGAGCGGGGACTGTCGTCATTGCCCTTGCTGCCCTTCTTGCCTTTCGTCTTGCCAGTCGGCTTGGCGTCGGCCGGCAGCAGGTCTTCGGGCGCGGATTGGCCGGCGCGGTATTGGCGAATGAAAGCGGCCGCGATGTGCTCCGGCGAATGAGCCTTGAGCAGGCGCACGATCAGCGTCTGCTCCTCGTCAGAAAGCGAGCCGCCCAAGGTCATGTTTTCCAGCATGCGCTCATTGTCCTTGGCGATGATGGCGTCGGCGTTTGGCGCCTCGCTCCACTCTGCCGTGATGTTCGCGTCGCGGAGCAGGCGCTCGGCATTACGCTTGCGGTTGGGCGCGATGATCAGCACCGACGTACCCTTGCGGCCCGCCCGCCCCGTGCGCCCGCTGCGGTGCAGCAGGGCTTCGCGGTTGCGCGGGACGTCCGCGTGAATGACGAGCGCGAGGTCCGGCAGATCGAGGCCGCGGGCCGCAACATCGGTCGCGACACAGACCTTCGCCCGGCCGTCGCGCATGGCTTGCAGCGCATGGCTGCGCTCGCTCTGCGACAACTCGCCCGACAGCGCGACGACGGCAAAGCCGCGATTGGACAGGCGCTGCACCATGCGGTTCACGGCCAGCCGCGTGTCGGCAAAGACGATCGCATTCTTGGCATCGTAATATCGCAGCACATTGATGATCGCGTTTTCGCGGTCGACCGAACTGACGCTCATCGCCTTGTAGTCGATGTCCAGATGCTGCTTGGCCTCGGCGGCCGTGTTCACACGCACGGCATCGCGCTGGTATTTTCTGGTCATGCCCATGATGGACTGCGGCACAGTCGCGGAGAACATCAGAGTGCGCCGCTCATCCGGCGTCGCGTCGAGGATCGTCTCCAGCTCCTCGCGGAAGCCCATCTTCAGCATCTCGTCCGCCTCATCCAGCGCGACGGTGCGCAGCTCTGACAGGTCAAGCGCGCGGCGGCTCAAGTGGTCGCAGAGCCGTCCGGGCGTGCCCACGACGATATGCGCGCCGCGCCCCAACGCCGCCCGTTCGGTGCGCGAATCCATGCCGCCGACGCAGGAGACGACGGTCGCCCCCGCATCACGGTAGAGCCAGTCGAGCTCGCGCTTGACCTGCAGGGCCAGTTCGCGCGTCGGGGCAATGCAGAGCGCGAGCGGCGCATCGGCCTGACTGAGCCGCTCGTCCTCGCCCAGCAGGGAAGACGCCATGGCCAGCCCGAAGGCGACCGTCTTACCCGAGCCCGTCTGGGCGGAAACGAGCAGGTCCTGGCCTTGCAGCGCCGGGTCGAGCACGGCGTCCTGCACGGGGGTGAGGGTGGCGTAGCCTTTGGTCTGCAAGGCGGTCGCCAGCGCGGGATGCGCGCGTGAGATATTGGACATGGGGGCCGTGTGTTTTTAGCGCTAACAGGAACAGCCTGATCTGGTCGGCGGGCGGTCTTTGAGACGCCGCTGACTATGCCCCGCGCCTATGGACTTTTGCGCGCCCTGCAAAGCGATTTGCGCGCTTGCTGCGCAGTTGGATCAGAGCAGCAGGTCGGCCGCGAAGAAGGCGAAGAAGCCCCCGATCAAATAAATCGCCACCGACGCCCAGAGGATCACGCCGCTGGTGCGCCGCAGCCGTGTGCAGGCTTCGGACTCGACTGGGTCGATCGGGCAGGGCGCGTTGCGGGACCGCCAACGCATGAACAGCGCGGCGACCAGCAGCACGCCCGACAGGATGAATAACGGCACCTTTCGCTCGGTCAGCCAGACATAGCCCGGAACGTTGGAGGCAATCCCCGCCATGACCGCGCCCGCACCGATCGTCACCAGCAGTGCGGGCAGGGCGCAGCAGAGCAGGGTCGATGTGCTCGCGAATAGCGACAGCGTCGGCGCGAGCAGGCTGCGGCGGGTCAGGGGCTCGGCCAAGGAAGGGGCTAGCGCTGGGAGAGCGCCGCGCCGCGCGCGATGTCATCCGCCTTATAGCCGGATTTCTTGACCAGCTTGCGCAGGCGCTTGTCGTCCATCTCGGCGCCGGGGATCAGCACGAGGTTCAGCGTCTTGGCGTCCAGATCGACATGCACGGCGGAGACATCGTCGCGGCGTCCGAAAGTCTTGTTCATCGCGGTGGCGCAGAAGTCGCATACCGCGCCCAGCACCTTGACCACGACGGGCTCGCCCCCGGCTGCGAGCGCCGCGTCGATCTCCGGCGTGCGGGTCAGGGCGAGGTCGCTCACCATGGTGTGGGAGGCGTGGTCGTCGGCCTTGTGGTCATGCCCCGCATGGTCTGCCCCCTGGTCACCGAAGTGTGAGCCGGAGCCGTAGGACGTGCTGCTGTTATGGGCGGTATTGTCTTGCGCGAACGCCGGCGCGGCGAGGGCAAATAGGCTGATCGTGAGAAGCGTTCGGATCATGGTCGTCTCCTAGAAGCGATATTGGAAATTAAGCAGGGGCTGGTCGTCGGTCAAACTCCAGCCAGCCTCCAGCAGGGCTTCGCCCTTGAAGAAGCGGATCATCGGCGTGACGCCGACGGTGTCCCGCAGCTCCGGCCGCTGATCGACTTCGACCATCAGCCAAGTGTGCAGATCGCCCGTATCGCCGATATAGGGCGCGACCCCGACCTTGGCGGCGTGAAAGGCGCTGGCGTCGAGCGAACCGTAGTCGCGCCCCGCCGCGCGGTAGCCGAGGAACCAGCGCCGCGTTTCCCAATCGGCCATGACGCCGATTTGCCCGGCCAGTTGTTCTTCGCCGGGATTGTCGTCGATACCCTTGGCGATCCCGGCCGCGCCCCAGATGTAGAGATTGGCTTGGTAGTCTTCGCCGAACCAGCGCTTGGCCAACCAGGTGAGCTGGCCGCCCGTGAAGAGCAGGTCGTTGCGTCTGTCCCAGTCGGCTTTCACCCCGACCGAGTAAAACGCACTGGGCGAATAGTGAATGATCGCCGCGCTCGCGCCGCGGTCCGTCTCCTCCATCACCGTCCAGCCGCCCGCATAGGACACGGGCCGGGCATGCGCCGCGTCAGTCACCGCCAACAGTCCGAGTATTATGAGGGCTTTGCCAAGCATACCCCCATAGGGTATCTCAAATGTTATGAATGACAAGACCCGCCCGCACGGCAGCCACTGCGCCCGCCGAGACCGACGCGCAGGCGTCTCGCGCCGCCTCGCACGTATCGAGGGGCAAGTCCGCGGTCTGTCGAAGATGATCGATGACGACCGCTACTGCATCGATATGCTGACGCAGGTGAAGGCGGTGCAGGCCGCGCTGCGCAAGGTCGAGGGCGAGCTCCTGTCCGATCATGCCGACCACTGCCTCGCCGACGCCATTGCCAGCGATGACAAGGCCGAGCGAGAACAGAAAGTGTCTGAGCTGGTGGCGCTGCTGCTTAAGCACTGATGCGAAAACGGGGCGCGAACCGCCTCTTCGCAACGATCTGCGAGGGTGGCGTCGCCTGAGGTTCAATTCCGTTCTAGCTTATCCACCGATAGAGGATGATCAACGATAGGCCCTGTAACTATGAAACCTGTCTGAGACGGATCCCGTCCCGCGATGATCTCGCCGGAGATTTGGCGATGCGCGGGGCTGGGTGTTGTGCGGCATAAGCCGAACGCGATGCCTCGATCCGCGACCGGTTGCGCCCACCCCAGCGCAGGAGTTCCTGCAGGACAGGCAGCAAGGAAATGCCTGTCTCGGACAGCGCATAATCAACCCGGGGCGGGACCTCGGCCGTGACTGTGCGGATAACGAGTCCATCCTCTTCCAGGCGGCGAAGCGTCTGGGTCAACATGCGTTGCGATATGTCCGGGATGGCGCCAAGCAATTGCGTGAAACGATGATCTCCAAAGCTGAGATGGCACAGCACAAGCATGGGCCACTTACCACCGATGCGGTGGGTCACCGATCGGATCGGGCATGCCGTCACGTCATAGAAAAAGGGCGGCGCAATGTCGGGGGAGCTGTAACGTGTCATTCCGTTCCATTGGGCACGAAAAGTAATCAGTGTGTTAACGACGACATCTAAGGTTGATCAAAACGCAGCGCCAAAACCTGTGTTTGTGAAGCTTTGGCCGACATCGACCGCCCTGACGGCGCGAGCGGGTCAAAACCCGGGGCGGATTTGCGACCATTAAATCTTCCCGAAGCGTGGCCTGGTTACGGTTTGGAAGTCGACCATTCTGGGTCGCTCTCAAAACGTAACTCTTGCAAAACACGCCGACCTCCACGCGTGCGCTGTTAACGAATGCCGTTTTAAAAATACTGTATAATCAATGGGGTATGACGTCGGCGACCCGCTCTGTTAATACACCTGTCGCTCAGATGAACGATAACGTTCTGTTAACCACTTGTCTGAACCAATCTTAGCCATTCGTTATCTTCTTGAGCGCTTGAGTGATCGCCCGGGGCCGGAAAGAGGACGAAACATTGTCTGAGATGTCTGCAAGAATAGCGCGACTTCGTTTTAAGGCTGCAACCGTGACGAAGCGGGCAGCCCAGCTGGTTCTGGGCGGTCTGACAACGGTGATGCTGAGTACGGGGATGGCGACGGACGCGCACGCGACGACGTTCACGGAAACCGTCCCCAATGGCAACGGCGCGATCCCAAGTACCTACCCGCCCGTGGGCGGCACGATGTTTGTGCTGATCGGCGACAATGGGAACATCTACTACCAGTTCGTCAATCCATCGACCCAGTTCCAAGGCTTTGCCGGCACGGGCGATCCCGCTGCGTTCCGCGGAATTCCGACCTTCCAGCTCGGCCCAACACAGGCGCTGAACTGCGGCACAGTCACGTGTTCGGAATATTTTGGCGGCGGCATCTCCGAAGGCTATGCGCGACTGACCGTGCGCGACGCCGACGCCTGTCCTGGCAATTTCGATTATCAGGACGTGTCGTTCCAAGTGAACGGCCTGCCCGTGTCCAGCCTGTCGGACCTGGCGCCCAATTCTGTCCAGCGCACCAACCTGACGGGCACGACCCAGGTGTCGAACACCGAAAACTGCTTCCGCAATCAGGGCACGACCGAAACCAGCACGGCCTGGTTCGATTTGGCGCCCAATGTTCTGGACAATATCTTCTCCACGGGATCGACCACACCCTTCATCCGCGATGAGGATACGGGATCCAGCACGACGCGCGGCGACAACGCCTGGTTCTTCCGCGACGGCGTGGACGCGACCGGCACGCCGGAAGTCGCACCCGGCATCACGATCGAGAAGACCGCCGACCGCACGGAATACTCGGCCGTGGGCGATATCATCAACTATAGCTTTCTCGTCACCAACATCGGCTCGGTTCGTCTGACCAATGTGGTCGTGGACGACAGCTTTATCACCGGGGCCGTGAGCTGCCCGCTGACAGCGCTTAATTCCGGCCAGACGATGACCTGTTCGGGTCAGCACTCCGTCACTCAGGCCAATATCGACGACGATGTCGTCTTCGTGAACACCGCCAATGTAACGGCCACGCCGACCGAAGGGACGCTTGGCAATGTCTCGGGGACACTTTCGATCCCCGGACCCGACTCCGACAATTCCATGACCTTGACCAAGACCGCGTCCAAAACAACGGCTGTCGACGCGGGCGATACCATCACCTACACCTATGTGGTCCAGAACACGGGCAACATCACGCTGGACGATGTGACCATCACCGATGTCCACGCCGGCATTGGCACGCTGTCGGCGATCACGCCGGCCGAACGCGATGACCTCGGCCCGAACCAGAGCCAGACATTCACGGCGACCTATGTCGTGCAGCAGGGCGACCTGGATGCGGGTCCGACCATCGACAATACGGCCACGGCATCCGCCACGCCCAAGCGCGGTACGGTCGCTAACGTGTCCGCCGACGAAACCATCACGCTTGTCGCACCCAATCCGGCTGCCACATTCGCCAAGCTGGCGTCGCCCGGATCGGACGCCGAAGAGGGCGATCTCATCACCTACACCTACACGGTGGCCAACACCGGCAATGTCACCATCGATGCATCGGTGTCCGATGTGCAATCAGGCTCCGGCACTCTGTCCGCGATCACGCCCGCCACAGCCACTCTCGCACCCGGTGACAGCCAGGACTTCACCGCGACCTACACGGTCACTCAGGCCGATTTCGACGCCGGGGCTCCAATCACGAATACAGCCACTGCGGACCTGTCGCCCACCCGCGGCACGCTGACCAATCCAACCGCGGATGCCAGCGTTACCCTCGGCGAGCCCGCGCCGCTTGCCGTTTTGACCAAGACCGCATCCGACGACACGGATCTTCAAGCGGGTCAGACGATTACCTACACATATTCGGTCGCCAACACGGGTGACGTGACGCTCACCGCGCTCAGCATCTCCGATGTTCACGGCGGACAGGGCTCCCTTGGCACGATCAGCCCTTCGAACCTTGCCAGCCTCGCACCGGGCGACACCCAGGACTTCACGGCCACCTATACGGTCACCCAGGCGGACGTTGACGCGGGCACGCCGATCACCAACACCGCTACGCTGAGCGCAACGCCCGCACGCGGCACGCTGGCCGCTGTGACGGCTGACGAGAGCGTCACAATCGAGGCGGCCGATCCGCAGGCCACGCTGAGCAAGACGGCCTCGGACATGACGGATGTCGTTGCCGGACAGATCATCACCTATACCTACCGTCTGACGAACACCGGCAATGTGCGCCTGAGCGATGCGAGCATCACCGATGTGCATGCGGGTACGGGCACGCTGGGCGCGATCAGCCCGGCGAGCGTTGCCGTGATCGAGCCCGGCGACTTCGCCGAGTTCACCGCCGAGTACGAGATCACTCAGGCCGATGTCGATGCGGGCGCGCCGATCACCAACACCGCGACTGCGACCGCCACGCCTGCGCGCGGCACGCTGATCCCGCCCACGGCCGATGAGTCCGTCGCCGTCTCTGCTGCCTCGCCCGCTCTGAGCTTGGCCAAGACCGCTTCGTCGGATGCCGATCTGGCGGAAGGCGACGTCGTCACCTATAGCTATGTGGTCCGCAACAGCGGCAACACGACCATTACCGACGTCAGCGTGAGCGACGCCCATGGTGGCTCCGGCGCGCTGGGCGCGATCACGCCCGCATCCGTCGCCATCCTGCTGCCCGGCGACGACGCGACCTTCACGGCCGAGTACACCATCACCCAGGCCGATGTTGATGCGGGCACGCCCGTGTCCAACACCGCGACCGCCACCGGCACGCCCGCGCGCGGCACGCTGAGCGATCCGACCGCGACCGAGTCCGTCACGGTCGAAGCGCCCGCGCCCGCCATGACGCTGGCCAAGACCGCGTCCGA
Organism: uncultured Algimonas sp.; assembly: GCA_937923575.1. Lineage (GTDB taxonomy): Bacteria > Pseudomonadota > Alphaproteobacteria > Caulobacterales > Maricaulaceae > Litorimonas. The sequence goes on along the minus strand of CALDUL010000078.1, from coordinate 15,259 downwards.
CACGACCGATGTCGCCGTCGGCGACGTCATCACCTATAGCTACCGCGTCACCAATACGGGCAATGTCAGTCTGTCGGGCGTGAGCGTCACGGACGCGCATAATGGCACGGGCACGCTGGGCGCGATCAGCCCGTCCTCTGTCGCGTCGCTCGCCGTTGGCGACTTCGTCGAGTTCACGGCCGACTACACCGTCACCCAGGCCGACATCGATGCGGGCACGGCGATCACGAACACGGCGACCGTATCCGCCACGCCTGCGCGCGGCACACTCGATCCGGTGAATGATAGCGAGAGCGTCTCGGTCGAGGACCCGCAGCCGGCCTCCACATTGACCAAGACCGCCGACAAGACAGCCGGCGTCGTCGTCGATGACGTCATCACCTATAGCTATACCCTGACCAACACCGGCAATGTCGCGCTGAACAATGTCGGCGTCTCGGATGTCCATTCCGGCACGGGCGCGCTGTCGGCCATCACGCCCGCCAATGTCGCGACCATCGCGCCGGGCGATAGCGCGACCTTCACCGCGACCTACACCATCACCCAGGCAGACATCGACGCGGGCACGCCGATCACGAACACGGCGACGGCGTCGGCCACTCCGGCGGGCGGCACGTTCACGCCTCCGACGGCGGACGAGACGGTCACCCCGCGCGCGGCCGAACCGCTTGCCACGCTGGTCAAGACGGCCTCGCCGGACAGCGATCTGGCCGAAGGCGATGTGGTAACCTACAGCTACGTCGTGACCAATGCGGGCAATGTCTCGCTGTCGGCCCTGTCGGTCTCCGACGTCCACAACGGTGCGGGCACTCTGTCCGCAATCACGCCGGCGACCGTCTCCGATCTCGGCGTCGGCCAGTCCACCACCTTCACGGCCACCTATACGGTCACCCAGGCGGACGTTGACGCGGGCACGCCGATCACCAACACCGCCACGCTGAGCGCAACGCCCGCACGGGGCACGCTGCCGGCAGCCACAGACGATGCCAGCGCGCAGACCGAAGGGCCGAGCCCGGCGCTGACGATAACCAAGCGCGCGCTCGACAACGACTTCACGGCTGTGAACGACGTGCTCTCCTATGAATATGTCGTCGCCAACACCGGCAATGTCACTGTTTCCGACCTGTCGATCTCGGACGACAAGATCGCGTCCGTCTCCTGCCCGGTCACGGTGCTCGCGCCTGGCGAGACCACGACTTGCACGGCCGATTACTCCGTCACGCAAGCCGATCTGGACTTTGGCTCGGTCGTCAATAACGCCACCGCCACCGGTACGCCTGCGCGTGGGACCCTCGTTCCGCCGACCGATACGGTCACCGTATCCGGCACGCAGTCGCCAGAACTGTCGATTACCAAGCGCGCGCTGGATACGACCTTTGCCGCCGTCAACGACACGCTGCGCTACGAGTTCGATGTCGAGAATACCGGCAATGTCGAGATCGCTGCGCTGACCGTGACAGATGACCGGATCGCCTCGGTAACGTGCCCTGTCACGACGCTCGCGCCCGGCGCCTCCACGACCTGCTCCGGTACCGACACGGTTACGCAAGCCGATCTCGATGCAGGCTCGGTCACCAATGTCGCGACGGCGAACGGCACGCCCGCAGGTGGTACCCTCGCGCCTGTCACGGACACTCAGACCGTTTCCGCCGACCAGTCGCCCGCGCTCTCGCTGACCAAGACGGCCCGCGCCGCGTCCTTCTCGGCGGTGAACGAAATCGTCACCTATGATTTCGTCGTGACGAACACCGGTAACGTCACGATCACCTCCGCCATCAGTGTCGATGATGACCGCGTGCAGCCCCCGCGCGCCGTGCAGTGCGACGCACTGCCAGCGGGCGGTCTTGCGCCCAATGCGACGCTGTCCTGCACCATGGATTATGCGATCACCCAAGCGGATCTGGACGCCGGTTCGGTCGTCAATACAGCCCGCGCGACTGATGGCACGACGACCTCGCCCGATGCCACGGCCACGACCTCCGCCGATCAGATGCCCGCTCTCACGCTCGCCAAAGCCGCGCGCGAGACCGAATACACGGCCGTCGATGACGTGCTGACCTATGACTATACCGTGTCCAACACCGGCAATGTCAGCATTGCGGACCTCGCGGTGACGGATGACCGGATCGATACAGTCGTCTGCGCAGTCACTGCCCAAGGGAACGGCGATGCCGCGCTCGATCCCGGTGAGACAGTCGTCTGCACCGCGACCGATACAGTCACGCAAGCCGACCTCGACGCGGGGTCTGTCGTCAACAACGCGACGGCCTCAGGCACTCCCGCCGGCGGAACGCTGGCGCCTGCCACGGGGACCGAGACCGTCGACGCGACGCAGACACCTGCGCTGACCATCGTCAAGACCGCACTGGATGCGAGCTACGCGGCTGTCGGCGATGAGCTGGACTACAGCTTCGTGATTTCCAACTCCGGCAATGTCGCGATTTCCGCACTAAACGTCTCGGACGACCGCATCGGCGCGGTGAGCTGCGACGTCGCGGGGCAGGGGAATGGCGACGCCGTTCTCGACCCGACGGAGACGGTCACATGCCTGGCCACGGATACGGTCACGCAAGCCGATATTGATGCGGGCGACGTGACCAATATCGTCACTGCGACTGGCACGCCAGCGGGCGGCACGCTCGACGCGGCCACGGACACTGCGACAGTCGACGCCGACCAGAATCCCGCCATGTCCGTCCTCAAGACCGCGACCGACGTGAATTTCGAGCTGCCCGGTGATGTCACGACTTATGAGTATGTCGTCACCAATACCGGCAACACGACGCTGACCGATCCGATCACGGTTTCCGACAACTTGATTGCGAACGTGTCCTGCCCAGCCCTGCCAGCGGGTGGTCTCGCCCCAGCCGCAACGCTGACCTGCTCCGCACAATACACTGCCACACAGGCCGATATCGACGCCGGACAGGTGACCAATCTCGCGTCTGCGAACAGCGGTGCGCTGAGCTCGCCACAGACCTCCGAGACGATCCCGGCCGACCAGTCGCCCGCGCTGTCGGTCATCAAGGAAGCCCTGACCACGACTTTCGCCGCGCCCGGCGATGTGGTTACCTACCGCTTCACGCTGAGCAATGACGGCAACGTCACGCTGACGGGCACGACTGAAGTCGTGGACGACAAGATCGGCACGATCGAATGCTTCATCGGCAATTTCACGCCAGGCTCCACGCAGGTCTGCGAAGCCGATTACAGCGTCACCCAGGCCGATATCGACAATGGCTCCGTGACCAATCAAGCCTTTGCCCAAAAAGATACGCTGGTGTCCGCGCCCGTGTCCGAGACGGTCGACGCGACCGTTTCGCCCGCGCTCGATTTCGCCAAGCGCGCGGTGGACACGAGCTTCGCCGCGGCGGGCGATACGCTCCGCTTCGCGTTCGATCTGACGAACTCGGGCAATGTCACTCTGTCGGCTATCAGCGTCAGCGACCCGCTGATCCCGTCGCTCTCCTGTCCGACCACGACGCTCGCACCTGGCGCGACCGCGACCTGCACGGGCGAATACACGCTGACCCAGGCCGATGTGGACGCCGGCACGGTGACGAATACGGCAACAGCCATGGCCACACCGCCCGGCGGCACGCCGCTAGACCAGACCGCGAGCGCAACGGTGACCGGCAATCCGCAGACCGATGTCAGCTTCGCCAAGCGGGCCGTCTCGACCAATTTTGCGAATGCGGGCGACGTGCTGTCCTTCGCCTTTGATGTGGCCAACATCGGTACGACGACGCTCTCCAATATCGCCATCGATGACCCACTCGCCGGGACTGTGGCTTGCCCGACCACCACGCTAGCGCCCGGTCAGAGCACAGTTTGCACCGCCGACTACACGGTCACGCAGGCCGATGTGGATGCCGGTAATGTCGAGAACACCGCCACGCTGTCTGCCGACGGCCCGGACGGCACAGCCGTGCCTTCGCAGACCGATACCGCCTCGGTTGATGGCACCCGCACGCCTGCGCTCGCCATTGCCAAGACAAGTCCGCAAAGCGACTTCTCCGCCGTTGGCGACACGCTGTCCTACGAATTTGCCGTGACCAATACGGGCAATGTCGTGGTCACGAACATCGTCGTTTCGGACGACCGGATCGCGACTGTGAACTGCCCCGTCACCACGCTTGCGCCCGGTGCGTCCACGACCTGCACCGGCACCGACACTGTCACCCAGAGTGATCTCGATGCAGGCTCGGTCACCAATGTCGCGACCGTTTCGGCCACGCCTCCTGCAGGCACGACGCTCGCGCCTGTGACAGACACACTGACAATTGACGCCAACCAGACTCGCAGTCTGGACATCGCCAAGACCGCTGCACAGTCCGATTACGACAGCGTCGGCGACGTCATCGATTATCGCTACGTCATCACCAATACGGGCAATGTGACCATCACCGATGCCGTGACTGTCAATGATGACCGCATCGCGTCGATTTCCTGCCCGGCGCTGCCGGCGGGTGGCCTGCTGCCCGGTGCGCAGCTGACCTGTTCAGCGTCCGACATCATCACGCAAGCCGATCTGGATGCGGGTTCGGTGACCAACACGGCCAGCGCCACGGACGGCACGACGACGTCGCCAGAGGTATCCGAGACCGTGACGGCTGATAGCCAGCCTTCGCTCTCCATGACCAAGACGGCCGATCCGCAGGTCTTCGACACGCTGGGCCAGACGGTGTCCTATGCCTATGTCATCACCAATACGGGCAATGTCAGCCTGACCGACGCGCTCGCCGTGTCCGATAACCGCATCACCGTCAGCTGCCCTGCGCTGCCGGCCGGTGGCCTCGCCCCGAACGCGCAGATCACCTGCACCGGCACGGATACGGTCAGCCAGGACGACCTCGACGCAGGCCGGATCGAGAACACCGCCACCGCAACCAGCGGCACGACGCAGAGCTCTCCCGTGACCGAAGTTGCTACCGCTGATCCACAACCCGCCCTCGATATCGTCAAGCGCGCGCTGAGTGCGGGCTTCGCAGCGGCGGGCGAGCGCATCGACTACGCCTATGACGTGACGAACACCGGCAATGTCACAATCACCGATGCGGTTTCCGTGTCCGATGACCGCATCGCGTCGGTCTCCTGCCCGGCGCTTCCGAGTGGTCGACTGGCTCCGGGCGCAGTGCTGACCTGCTCGGCGAGCTACACCGTGACGCAAGCCGATGTGGATGCAGGTTCGGTGACGAACCTCGCGTCGGCCAGCATTCCCGGCACGTCCTCGCCAACAGTCTCCGAGACCGTGGACGCGATGCAGGCTCCAGCGCTCGATATCGTGAAGACCGCACTGCAGACGCAGTTCGATACCGTCGGCGATGTGCTCTCCTACCGCTACGATGTCCGCAACACCGGCAATGTCACGCTCAGCGGCGCGATAGATGTCTCCGATGACCGGATTGCTTCGGTGACCTGTCCAGCCCTGCCCATGGCGGGTCTTGCGCCCAATGCCATGATCTCCTGCACCGCGACCTATCTCGTGACGCAGGCCGATCTCGACGCCGGCTTCGTGACCAATACAGCGACCGCGTCCAATGGCTCGACAGTCTCGGATCCCGACATGGCGACCGTCTCGGCCGATCAAGGTCCCGCATTGAATATCGTCAAGCGCGCTCTGACGCAGACCTTCGATACGCCCGGTGACGTGGTGTCATACGAATTCGACGTGACGAACACCGGTAATGTCACTTTGACCGATCCCGTGACCGTTGCCGACGACAAGATCGCGTCCGTGTCTTGTCCGGCTCTGCCGAATGGCCAATTGCTGCCGGGCGAGAGCGTGACATGCGCGGCCGACTACATTGTCACTCAAACCGACATCGATGCGGGGCTGGTCACGAACGTCGCGTCGGCGACGAGCGGTACCGTTGTGTCACCAACTGTTGAGAAGCGTGTCTTCGCCACCCGTATGTCGTCGCTAGAGATCGACAAGCGCGCCACGACCATCAACTTCAACCTGCCCGGCGATATCGTGACCTATCAATATACGGTCACCAATTCGGGCAATGTCACGATCACCAATCCGATCACCGTGGCGGACAACCGCATCCCGTCCGTTGTTTGCCCGGCTCTGCCAGCGGGCGGCCTCGCTCCCGGTGCGGACCTTGTCTGCATGGCCGACTTCGTCGTGACGCAGGACAATCTGGATGTCGGCGTTGTCACCAATATCGCGACCGCAACGGACGGCACGGTCACATCGGCACCCGATTCCGAGACCATCCCGGCCAACGCCAACCCCGCGCTGGAAGTGCGCAAGTCGAGCATGACGCCGGACTATGCGACCGTCGGCGAGACGATCACCTACCGTTTCGAGATCGAGAACACCGGTAACGTCACGCTGACGAACACGGTCCAGGTCATCGACAACAAGATCGGTGCCATCGACTGCTTCACGGGTAATCTCGTGCCGGGCCAGATCGAGGTCTGCACGGCCGACTACACGGTCACGCAAGCCGATATCGACGCAGGCAGCCTGACCAACGACGCCTATGCGGAGCATCCGCGCGCATCCTCGCCGCCCGTCTTCGTCACCATCCCGGCCGTGCAAATGCCCGCGCTGGATGTCGTGAAGACCGCGCGTAGCGCCTCTTTCGACAGCGTCGGTGACGTGCTCGACTATGCCTTCGTCGTGACGAACACCGGCAATGTCACCCTGCGCCTTCCGGTCGAAATCACCGACTCGCGCATCAACGACGTGCGCTGCCCGGCTCTGCCCGCAAATGGCCTCGCACCCAATGCGACGCTGACCTGTACGGGCTCCGATACGGTCGCTCAGGCTGACATCGACTCGGGCCAGGTTGTGAACCTCGCCACGGCGCGCTCCGGCAATACAGTGTCGACGCAGGTCTCCGAAACCGTGGACGCGGACCAGAATCCGGCGCTCGACATGGTCAAGACCGCGCGCAGCAACGACTTCGCGACGGTCGGCGATGTGCTGGACTACAGCTACACCATCACCAACACCGGTAATGTGACCGTCACCGACGCGCTCTCCATCTCGGATGACCGCATCGGCACGATCGCCTGTCCGGCGCTGCCAGCGGGCGGACTTGTCCCGAATGCGACGCTGACTTGCACAGCCTCCGACACGGTGACCCAGGCCGATCTCGATGCCGGGAGCGTGACCAACATCGCGACCGCCACGGACGGCACGACAACAACGCCGCCCGCGACCGCAACGATCGACGGCACGCAGGAGCCCGCGCTGAGCCTCGCCAAGACCGCGCTCGACACCAGCTACGCCGCTGTCGGCGATGAGCTGCGCTACGAATATGTGCTGACCAATACGGGTAATGTGACGCTGACAGACGCTGTCTCCGTCTCGGACGACCGTATTGCCGAAGTCACCTGTCCGGCTCTCCCGGCAGGGGGTCTTCCGCCAAGCGCGACGCTGACCTGTACGGCTTCTGACACGGTCACCCAGGCCGACATCGATGCGGGCTCCGTCACCAACACGGCGATGGGTCGCTCCGGCACAATTGAAACTGCGCCTGTCAGCGAGACGGTCAACGCCGCAACAGCTCCTGCGCTCAGCCTTGAAAAGCGCGCGCTGGACACGCAGTTCGACGCGGCTGGCGATCAGCTGTCTTACGAATACATCGTCACCAATGCCGGCAATGTGACCGTCACCCAGGCGATCACCGTCTCCGACGACCGGATCGCGAATGTGACCTGTCCAGCCCTGCCGAGCGGCGGCCTGCTGCCCGGCGCGCAGATCACCTGTACCGGTACCGACACGGTCACTCAGGCGGATGTCGATGCGGGGACTGTGACCAATACGGCCAGCGCCACGGACGGCACGACGACCTCACCGACCGAGAGCGCGACCGTCAATGGTGACCGCGCGCCCGCCTACACGGTGGACAAGCGCGCCCTGTCGAGCACATTCACCGCGGTCGGCGATACGCTGTCCTATGAGTATATCGTTCGCAATACCGGCAATGTGACGCTGACGGACGCTGTGGCCATCACCGATGACCGCATCGCCGATGTCACCTGCCCAGCCCTGCCAGGCGGAGGCCTCGTGCCCGGCGCGACCCTGTCCTGCTTCGGCGAGGATGTGGTCACGCAAGCGGATCTCGATGCAGGCACTGTGACCAATATCGCAACCGCACAGGTCGGCACGCAGACGCCGTCCGCTCCGGACACCGTCTCTGTGACCGCCACGCAAGAGCCATCACTGACGATCGCAAAGTCCGCCAATGCAACGGCTCTGACCGAAGCGGGCCAGATCGTGACCTATAGCTATGTCGTGACCAACACCGGCAACGTCACCCTGACCGATCCGGTCACGGTGAGCGACGACAAGATCGCAACGGTCGTCTGCCCGGCAGAGCTGATCGCACCGACCGAAACCCTGACGTGCGCCGCCGACTACACGGTGACACAGATGGATCTCGATGCGGGCTTCGTGACCAATATCGCGACTGCAAGCAGCGGCGACACGGTTTCGAGCCCAGACAGCGTCACGATCGAGACCGAGGCCGCGCCCGGCCTGTCCATCGTCAAGCGCGCCACGACCGAGAGTTTCGTCCAGGTCGGCGACATCGTCTCCTACGCCTATGACGTGACCAATACGGGCAACCAGACCCTGACCGAACGCGTCTCCGTCACCGACGACAAGATCGATACCGTCGTCTGTCCGACAACGCTGCTCGCCCCGTCCGAGAGCCTGACCTGTACGGCCGACTACGCCGTGACACAGGCCGATATCGACGCGGGCTCCGTGACGAACCTCGCCTCCGCCGACAGTGGCGATGCGGGTTCGCCCGAAGTGTCCGAGACGGTCACGGCCGACCGTATGCCGCGCCTGTCGCTGCAGAAGACGGTCGCCAGTTCCGTTCAGGTCGGTGGCCCGATCTACGACCTGACCTATGATCTGGTGCTGGAGAACACCGGCAATGTGACGCTCACGGGACTGTCGCTGATCGACGATCTGCGCACGACGCTCGCGCCTGCCGTGATCTATGCCGACCCGACGACGACTGCCGACGGTCCGCTGACGGGTACACTGAACGCCGGATATGACGGCGCGGCCACGACCGAACTGTTCGACGGCTCCGGTGCGCTGGCTGTTGGCGAACGCGCGACGGTCACGCTGACGGTCCGCGTCGATGCAACAATCGCCGGACCCGCGCAGGGCAATACAGCCTTCGCCAACGCCGCCGAACTCAGCAGCCCCGTGCCGTCCAACGATCCGAGCGTCACGCCCGGCTCCGGTGACGACCTGCAACCTACACCGCACCCGCTCGAGGACCGCGACGGCGACGGCGCACCGGACATCTTCGAGAGCTTTGAGGAAGACCGCGATGGTGACGGCATCCCCGATGCGCTGGATTACGATCCAACCGGCTACTTCTACTGCGAAGAGAACGGCGGCATCCTGTCCGGCGGTCGCATCGCCGTGAACGGTCCTGCCGGTCGCAACAGCGCCATCGGTACGCTCAACAACATCGTCATCGTCGAAGACGGGACGGACGGTTTCTACCAGTTCTACGTCACGGAACCCGGCGAGTATGAGCTGGAGCTGACCTATCCAACCACGGGTAACGTCAGCACGGCACGCCTGCCGGAAACCGAAGTGCTGGACGCGACTTCGCTCCTGCCAGCCAACCCGGCCGTCATCGGCAGCACCGAAGTCGCCGACACGAACCGACTCGCCGATGCTGGGCTGCCCGCCAACCCACGCTTCTACACACGCTTCGCATTCGAAGCAGGCGACCCAAGCGTGCTGGCTAACAACATCCCGCTGCGCGATTGCGGTGTGCCGGGTCTGACCACGACCAAGTCGGTTGTGTCCGGACCCGAACTCGACGCCGATGGCCGCCAGCTGCTGACCTATGCCCTGCGCGTGGAGAACACCGGCGAAACGCAGCTCAACGGCGTTAGCTTGATCGATAACCTGCAGGAGACCTTCGGCCCGGACCGTGTCAGCCTCATGAATTTGCGCATGACCGACGATTCGAGCAGCAATGCAAAGATCGACACGCGCTATGACGGTGCGACCTTTGCCGAAACCCTCGATAGCACGAGCTCGCTCGCCCCGGGTGATAGCGTGACGGTCGAGCTCGACATTGCGGTCAGTCCCGACCGCGCGGGCGACTTCGTCAACACAGTCAACGCGACCGCGCTCACGCCGCTGGACGGCTCACCGATCACGGCATCTGCCGATGCATCTGTTGAGCTTGTGCCCCTGTCCGACGCCTCGCAGCTCACGGTCACCAAGACCGCTCAGCCGCGCACCGTGCAGATCGGCGATCCCGTGCTCTACCGCATCGAGGTCACCAACGACTCCGGCTCCACCATGACGGATCTGCGCATCACAGACCGCCTGCCGCAGGGCTTTGCCTTCGTGCCGGGCAGCGCGCGCGTCAGCGACGGCGGGGAGCCTGTCGTCTCCGAGCCGCTCGTGCAGTCGCGCGGCGTGCTGTCCTGGGATATCGCGCTGGGCGAAGACGCTCCGCTGGACACGCTTGACCCGGGCGAAACGCTGGCCGTGTCGCTGCGCCTGCTCGCGGGTCCGAATGTCGAATTCGGTGCGCATGAGAACCAGGCCTTTGCGGAGAGCTTGCGCGACGGATCGCGCTCGGAGATTGCAACGGCTGTCGTCGACTATATCCCGGAGCCGAGCTTCGATTGCACACCCGTGCTGGGCCGCGTCTATGACGATGTGAACCAGAACGGCTATCCGGACGACGGTGAACCCGGCCTGCCGGGCGTGCGCCTGGCGACCGTCAATGGCGACATCATCACGACGGACGAATTCGGCCGCTACCATATCCCATGCGCGAGCATTCCGGATGCGGAGCGTGGCAGCAACTTCCTGCTCAAGCTGGACGACCGTACGCTGCCGCTGGCCTATAATGTTACGACCGAGAACCCGCGCGTCGTGCGGGCCACGCGCGGCAAGTTCGTGAAGATGAACTTCGGCGCGGCGCACCGCCCGCTGGTCCGCGTCGATCTGTTCGCAGCCGATCTCGAAAACGGCCGTATCCGCACCGATGCCGCCGAACGTGCCGCTAGCGTTCTGCTGCAAGCCCGTGCGGAGCGCGCCGACATGGAACGCGCGCTGATCGTCTATCACGCCGAGGAAGGCGAATTGGTCGAATCCGCGCAGGGCAAGCTGCAAGTGGCGCTGGCCATGGTCCGCGATCTTGATGGCGGCCTGACCGACATCGCGCTGCAGGCCGATTGGGGCACGCACCGCCCGGCCGATATCGCGCCCTATGGGACGGAAGACGGCGAGCGCTTTGTGCAAGCCGGACAGGTCTTCGATACGGACGGCGAGCAGCCGCGTCCGGGTAATCGCGACCGCATTCGCTTCGGCGAAGGCGAGGACGGCCGCGTGACCCGCATGGAGCCGATCGACGGCCCACGCGGCGACCGCTCTACGCGACTGGCCGAAGACGGTTTCGGTCTGCGCCAGGACGGCGACGATCCCGTGTTCGACGGACCGTCCGTCGGCCGCCGATCGACCGGACCCGACGCCAGCACACGGCCGAACCGCCTGCAGCGCTGGCTCGACTGGGGCAATGCCACGACGCCTTACGCCGACGCGATGGAAGTCGAGACGACTGTCTCCGCGCTCGATACGCTCAAGCGTCTGAATGCGCAGGCCAATGTTGTCAGCGACGGTGAAGGCGGTGCCCGCATCATCCACGCGGAGGGCTATTGGAATTACGACGCCTATGTGACCCGCGCCGAGCTGCGCCTGTTTGAGGCCAAGAGCTCCACCCGCGGCGAACCGCTCGCGACCGCGACCTTCGCCGATGGACAGGCACGCCTGCCAATCATCGACGGTGTCCTGCCGCGCGACCTCAGCTATGTGCTGCGCGTCTATGGTATCGACGGCCAAGGCTTTGACGAGACCGCACCGAAATCGCTCGACCTGGGCGAGGCCGAATTCGACCTCACTCCGGCCGAGTGGGAGGGCGAACGCTTCACCGCCTTTGGTCACTCGACACTGCTCGTTGACCGACTGCGCACGCCGGGCGGCACGGTCCGCGTCTATGGCCGCAATGTCTCCTCTGACACTGTGCAAGTCATGGGCCAGACTGTGCGCGTGGACGAAGCGGGTCGCTTTGTCGCCGAGCAGATCCTGCCGAGCGGCGAACAGTCCGTCACGATTGAGGCCAGCGACGGCTACCGCATCATGCGCAGCGTCGACGTCAGTGCGCGCGACACCTTCTTCGTCGCGCAGGTCGAAGCCACCATTGGCCAGAACATCGCGCGCGATGCCGACGGCGACCGCTCCTATGAGGATGGCCGCGTGGCCTTCTATGTCCGCTCTAAGCTGAACGACCGTTGGGCTGTCACCGCGACCGCCGACACGGGCGAAGCCGGGCTCGGCAATTTGCTGAATGGTCTGGACGACAAGGACGTCAACAGCCTCCTGCGCCGTCTTGACCCCGACCGCTACTACCCGACCTATGGTGACGAGAGCACAATCGAGCAGGACGCGCCGACTTCGGGCCGTGTCTATGCACGGATCGAGCGTGACGATGACTACCTGCTCTGGGGCAACTACCAGACGCAGTTCACCGACACCGAATTTGGCCGCGTGCGCCGCACTCTCTATGGTGCGAAGCTGCGCTGGGACGGCGGCGGCGCACCGACGGCGCTGGGCGACGAGCGGACCGAATTGACAGCCTTCATCGCCGAGGGTGGATCACGCCAAGGCCGTGATGTGCTGCGCGGTACGGGAGGCTCGGTCTATTATCTGCGCCACGGCGATATTGCCATCGGCTCGGAGATCGTCCGCGTCGAGACACGCGACAGCGTCTCCGGCCTTGTGCTGGAGTCCCGCCGCCTGACATATGGTACAGATTACGACCTCGACTTCATCCAGGGCCGCGTGCTGCTGACGCAACCGCTCGGCTCGACAACGGATGACGGACGTTTGTTCCGCGACGGCAACCAGAGCGGCAACGAGTCCGTGCTGGTCGTCGACTATGAGTACACGCCGGTCTTCGGCGCCTCTGACGACGCGGCAGTTTACGGTGCGCGTGTGTCGCGCTGGTTGGGCGACAGCTTCAAGCTGGGCGCGACATACAATCACGACACGGACGGCGGAGCGGAGTCTGATCTCTACGGCATCGATGCCACGCTGCAATTTGCCCCGCGCTCCTATGTGAAGGCGGAGTATGCCCGGACGGAAGGTCTCGGCGTGCAGGCGTTCCGGTCCAATGACGGCGGCTTTACCTATGCCGCACAGGACCGCGGCGGTGTCGCTGGGCAGAACTCTGCCGACGGCCTCGCTCTGGAGGCGGCAGTCAACTTCGACGACTTCGCTGCCATCGGCTGGGACGGCACGACCTATGCCTATTACCGCAACCGCGACGCCGGTTTCGCCGGCTACTCTGAAGCGACCGATCAGGCGATCGAGCAGTTCGGAGGCGGCATGGACATCGGCCTGTCAGAAGGCCTGCGCCTGAAAGCCCGCGCCGACATCACCGACGAACAGACTGTGGGTTCGCGCTCCTATGCCGAAGCCAGCGTGGAAGCGGCCGTGAACGAGCGGGTCACACTGCGGGGCGGAGTCGCCTTCTCTGACGACAGCCGCGGCAATAGCGGCACGTCGATCGGTGGCCGCGTCGACTACAAGCTGGATGACAGCAACAGTCTCTACGCCTTTGGTCAGCTCGGTCTTGAGGGTGACAACACCCGCACCACAGACCGGATCGGCGCGGGCGCGGAAGTGCGCTTGTCCAAGAATGTGCTGGGCGGCGGTGAAATCTCCACGGGCGAGGACGGGCTGGGCGCGCGCGCGAGCCTGCGCTTCGAGCACGAGGACGGCGACGAGAGCTATCTCGCCTACGACCTGCCGCTCAACAGCCAGCTCGCGGCGAACCTCGGAACGCTCAATGTCGGTACGCGCCAACGCTATGGTGATGCGCTGAGCATTTACGGCGAGGAGCGCTTCCAGTTCGCAGATCAGGGCCTGCACGGTCTGACCCACGCCTACGGGATCGACTACAGCCCCGGCAATTGGAGCTTCGGCGTCTCGGCGGAAATCGGAACGGTCGATCAGTTCGACCGCGAGAGCTTCGCCGGCAAGGCAAGCTGGCGCAATGAGCGCATGAGCGCAGGCGTGTCGGCGGAATGGCGCGAGGACGAGAACATCGAGACGGGCGATGAACGTCGTACCTGGTTGCTGCGCTCGACCGCTCGCTACGAGGCGTCCGACGAGCTCAAGCTGCAGGGCAAGTTCAACCTTGCCAAGTCGGACCAGTCGCGTCCCGATGCCCAGCTTGGCCCGCAGAGCTTCAACAATGCGGAGTTTATCGAAGCCTCGATCGCGGCCGCCTATCGCCCGATCTGGGACGACCGGTTCAACCTGCTGGCGAAGCTTGTTTGGCTGGACGATCTGTCACCGACCTCGCAACGCTTCGGCGGGCAGACGCTGGACTATCGCCAGAAGAGCATGATCGCGAGCGTGGACGGCTCCTATGACGTGACACCGCGCTGGACGCTGGGCGGCAAATACGCCTACCGCTCCGGCGAGGTGACGAGCTCGCGCGACCAGCTGGACTTCACCAAGAGCGAAGCCGATCTGCTGATTGCCCGCCTCGACTATCACGCGACGTCGAAATGGGACGCAACCGTGGAGCTGCGCCATCTCGACATCGGTAGCGGCATCATCACACGCGATGGCGGCCTTGCCGGTCTCTACCGCCACGTCGGCGACAACGCGAAAATCGGTGCCGGCCTCACTTGGGGCGGAGTGGAGGAGCAATACCTCTCAGCCCGCGAGGAGGACGCCGTCGGCTGGTTCTTCAACGTCGTTGGCAAGTTCTAAATACCAAAGCCCGCCTCCCCGAGGCGGGCTTTGCACATCGCCCGGCAGGTCAAACCCGCAAACGCCCGAGCGAAACACGACCCTGCGATTATAGGATCGGCATTGAAAATCGTTGGGAAAATGGTGCCAGAAGAGGCAACGCATTATCCTTTTAGATATTTGAAAAAAATAGAGTTTTAGAGGTATTTTTCAATTCATACCCCCAAAACTACCCCCATTCTTGGGAAATTCAGCGTTTCAGTCCAGTCGATCCACCTTGATAGACAGGAACCCATTGATCGCTTCGCCCCTTCTTCTTCACTAAGCTAGTTGGTATGTCGGGCTTGGGTTGAAGAACGCTCTTGGCCTTCTTCTTTTGCTTTGCGTTGCTGGATTCTGCCAATTTTCGAAGGCGCTCGATCTCTTCAGTAAGTCTTTTGACCTCAGAACTATAATGCGTCGATTTTAGCTCGCGTT
>CALDUL010000077.1 GCA_937923575.1 uncultured Algimonas sp. | reverse complement strand
CCTTGGCCTTGCGCCGTTCCTCGATCGGACCGGACATCAGCGCGGCCGCACCGATCAATATGGTCGCACCCAGCATGATGTTGATGGCAGAGTTCATGCACGAAGCGCTAGGCAGGAGCCGTTAAGCGAATGTAAATCGGTTTGCCCGGTGGTGACTTGGCGGGGCGACGGGGTTAACGGCGTGTCTATGCTGACTGACCGTAACCAGACCTTCGATCTCATCATTCGCGGCGGGACGGTTGTAAACCAATCCGGCACGGGCCGCGCGGATGTCGGGGTGCGCGACGGGAACATCGCGGCCATTGGCGATCTGGCCCATGCGAGTGCGGGTGAAGTGGTCGACGCGACAGGGCTGCATGTGCTGCCGGGCGTGATCGACAGCCAGGTCCATTTTCGCGAGCCGGGTCCGACCTATAAGGAAAATCTGGAGACGGGCTCGCGCGGTGCTGTGCTGGGCGGCGTGACGGGTGTGTTCGAAATGCCCAACACCAATCCGACGACGAGCACGGCGTCCATGCTACAGGACAAGCTCGACCGCGCGGCCGGTCGTGGTCCGGACCATGACGGCATGCATTGCAATCACGCCTTCTATGTCGGCGGCACTCACGCCAATGCCGACCATCTGGGCGAGCTGGAAGTGCTGCCGGGTTGCTGCGGGGTGAAGGTCTTCATGGGCGCGTCGACGGGCGATCTGCTGATTGCGGATGACGACGGGCTCCGCCGCGTGCTGAACTCGATCAATCGCCGGGCGAGCTTCCACTCCGAGGACGAGGACCGCATGGCGTCGCGCCGTCACTTGGCGCGCGAAGGCGACTGGACCAGCCACACCGATGTGCGCGACAAGCAGAGCGCGGTGATCTCCACCGAGCGCCTGATCCGCATGGCGCGCGAGGCGAACAAGCGTATCCATGTCTTGCATATCTCGACGGCCGAGGAAGTGCCGATCCTCGCCGCCAATAAGGACCTCGTGACCTGCGAAATCCTGCCCAACCACCTCTCTATCTACGGTCCCGAAGCCTATGAGCAGCTCGAAGGTCGGGTGCAGCAGAACCCGCCGATCCGCGACTACGAAAACGCGCAAGGCCTGTGGGAAGGCGTGCGCCAGGGCGTATTCGACGTGCTCGGAACAGACCACGCACCGCATACGCTGGAAGAGAAGTCGCGCCCCTATCCGGCGTCGCCCTCCGGCATGCCGGGCGTACAGACAATGGTGCCTCTGATGCTCGACTGGGTCAGTAAGGGCGCAATCACGCTGGAACGGTTTGTGGACATGACCAGCCACGGCGTGCAGCGGGTCTGGGGTCTCGTCGGCAAGGGCCGTCTCGCGGTCGGCTATGATGCGGACATCACAATCGTCGATCTGAAAGCCGTGCGCACCATCCGGGACGCAGATCAGGCCAATCGCTCCGGCTGGACACCCTATGACGGCCGCGACGTCACAGGTTGGGCGACGCATACCATCATCGACGGCCGCGTCGTCATGCAGGAAGACGAGATCGTGCTCGCCCATTCCGGCAAGCCCTACCGCTTCGCGGAGTGCTATCCCGGTCGCTGAAGGACGAAGCCCGGAGCGAACCCCGGGCTTCTGTAGTCTTAGTGGTGGCGGAAGCCCCGGCGACGCACGCGGCGGACGCGGCGCGGACGGTAGAAGTCATTGTAGTAGCCGCGGGGCTGGCGGTAGAAGCCACTGCCCGTATTGAGCGAAATGCTCACACCGGTCCGCGGACGACTGTAATAGGGCTGTGAATAGCCGGAGTAGTAGGGGCGCGTGTAGCTCTGGTGATAACGCGGCTGGGTGTAGCCCTGATTGTAGTATCCCTGGCTGTAATAGGGCTGCGAATAACCCTGATTGTAATAGCCGCCACTGTGGCCGGACACGTAGTAGCCCGTGTTCGGGTTGTAGTGCTGCTGGCCGTAATAGCTGCGATTGCTGCGGCCATTGCCCGCAATCGCGGCTCCCGCGACACCGCCGACAACCGCGCCAAGCACCGAGCCTTCTGTGCGCGCGCCGCTACCCGCGAGCTGCGAACCGAGCACCGCTCCGACGCCCGCGCCGACGAGCCCGCCCGCGAGTTGGTTGTTGCTGTTCGAACTCTGATACTGATTGCCGTAATAGCTGCTCTGCGCACTGGCCTGTGTGGCGAATGAGACCGTGGCGAGAGTCGCGACGATCGGCGCGACGATTTTGAGGGAAAGGCGTTTCATCATCGAAGATGTCCTTAGCTGTGCAGACGCCCGTCCCTGACGTTCCGCGTTAACGATAGCTTAATTATGCCAGAAAAGCGCGAAGGTTGCAAAACACGGCAATGTCAGCCTGCAGACTACGTTCATCTACCCACGAAAAAGCCGCCCGGGATCGCTCCCGGACGGCTCTCTTCAAGGCGGAATGTGGGACCGCCTATTCAGTCAGCTAGTGCGAGCAGGGCACCAGTTTCTGGCCGTTGTGGTGCATGCCGTGCTTGCCGCTTTTCACGATCTCGCGGCCCATGGCATCATAGCGCTTGTTGCTATCGGGATAGCAATATTCGGCCTGCGGCATGCTGATCGTGTCGGGCAAGGTGTAGCTCGGGGCTGGCTGCATGGTGCGAACGGGCGGCAGATAGCCGCTGCCCGGCTGCATGCAGGTGCCGTCGGATTGCATGGTTGTGCCGGCTGGGCACGGCGCAGCTTCGCGCACTGGAGCCGGCTCGGGCGTGTACACAGGGGCCGGAGCCGGCGTGTACACGGGTGCGGGCGCTGGTGTGTAGACCGGAGCCGGAGCGGGCGCGTAGCTCACCGCGCGTTCCATGCAGGAGCCGTCTGCTTGCGTCGTCGTGCCAGCGGGGCAGGGCGCCATCTCCACCGGGGCGGCCGTGCTGATACCGCGATCGGGGGTGTAGCTGTATTCCGGGGCGGGCATGGGCGCCGGCGTGTAGCTCACCGAACGCTCCAGGCAGGAGCCATCCGCTTGCGGCGTGGTGCCTGACGGGCAGGGCGCATCGACGATCGTGCGCTCGGCACGGGCGACGGGCATCTGCTCGACGCGGATGGTGCGCTGAACAACGCGCGGTGCGGGGGCCTGAATGACCGTGATCTGCGGCGCAGGGGTCGGCGCGCTGATGACGCGAACGGGCTGCACGATGGTGCGCGATTGCGGCTGCGAATAGGTCGTCACGGGAATGACGGGGCCGCTGATGAATTGGCCGGAGTTGACATAGCCCGGGCCGGGAAGGGGAGCGCCAAAGCCCGGCGCGGGTGCGAATCCGCCCGGAGCACCGAATCCGCCCGGAGCACCGAAGCCGACCGGTGCGCCGTAACCGGCTGGGGCACCGTAGCCACCGTAGGCAGGGCCGAAGCCGCCTCCGTAGCCGCCGCCAAATGCGGGCGTGCCGTAACGGCTGCTTTGTCCGCGGTTGGACAGGGCGTAGCCAGCCAGACCGCCGAGCGCCGCGCCGATAGCCGTGCCTTCCTGGCGATTGCCGGAGCCTGCGAGATTGGAGCCGAGCGCGCCTCCGAGGCCTGCGCCAATGCCGGTGCCAACGAGGTTGCGACCGTTGAAGCCGGGGTTGAACGACCCGGCATAGGGGTTGCCGAAATAGCCGGACTGGCTGTTGCCGTAAGCTGCGCCGAGAAGGCCGCCGGCGACTGCGCCGATGGCGGAGGCTTCCGTGCGGTTGCCGGAGGGTGCAAGCTGGCTGCCGATGACGGCGCCGAGGCCAGCACCTGCCGTGCCGTAGCCCAGCGTGCTATTGTCCAGGCCTGGGAAGACCTGAGCGTTGGCCGCGGTCGGTGCGGCGAGGATGGCAAGCGCAGCGGCGCTACCTAAAAGAATTTTCATGACAACGCTCCTGGCGACTGTAGACTGTATCGGAGCGAACCGGCCCACCCGGAAAACCCCACCATTCGCCTGCTTTTTTTGCAAGTCTTGGGCCAGTCTTACCCAACTTCAACGCGCACGCAAAATCTCTCGCCTCTCACGCGAATCCGCGCGGATACATAATGCGAAAACCCCGGGCTCATGGAGACCGGGGTCCGCTCTAGGCGTGACCGGGCAATGGGACGTCCCGACCGTGCCTGTTGCTGACTACCCTTCCCCCGCAAAGAGACGGCGGAGGACGGGAGCTTGGGGGTCAGCGGTTCGCCTCTAGTGGTTCGAATAGCAGAGGTTGTTGCCGTGATAGTGGCCGCCGTTGCGGTAGCCATCATTGCGGTAGCCGCTGTTCCGGTAGCCATTATTGCCATAGCCATTGCCATAGGACTGGACGTAAGTGCCGCGCTTCACGCGCTTGCGGTCGTCCTTCAGCCGGTCAAGACGGCGCGCAATGCGGTCCAGGCGACGCTCCGTCTGGCGGTTGTAGCCATTGTAGCGTGCGCGATCCTTCAGGAAGCGACGCTCTTCACGCAGCTCGCGGATCTGACGATCGATTTGGCGCAGCTGGCTGTCGCGCTGGTCAAAACCACGGTTGTAGCCGTTGTTATAGCCGCGACTACGCTGACCATAGCTCGTGCCGTGTCCGGAGTGGCTGACCCGCGTCGTGGTCGGATAGCCGCGCGTCGAATGGCTGTGGCTATGATTGCCGACATAGCGGCCATTGCGGTAGATGCGGCCGTCCTTCTCGCAATCGGACGCACCGTCGCCGATGGCCGAACCGATGATGCCGCCGATCACGGCACCGGCGATGGCGCCTTCAGTCCTGTCACCGCGACCCGCGATTTCTTCACCGATGATGGTGCCGAGCGAGCCGCCGATCAGACCACCCGCGACAGCTGCTTCGGTGTCTTTGCATTTGCGGTAGTCGGCCGCGCTTGCGGCCGGGGCGACGGCGAAAGCGGCTGCGGCGAGGGTGGCTGCAGCCAGTGTTTTATTGAACTTGGTCATAATGACGCTCCTGACTTCATGGCTCATCGGTGCGGGTTGATTCCCGTCGATGAACCCCCTTTGTCAGGCCGCGCTTGAGCGAACCCTGAGCTGCGCGTTCACATTGGGTATAGAAAACAGGACGGGAACGTCAGCCAAGCGGCGGCGTGCTCCAGCCTGGCTTGACCACGCCGTGTTCGCGCAGAAATTCCGCCGCCTCGTCCAGCGCGTCATGGGCTTCGGGCAGGGCGTCGTCGAAGATCTGGAATACATGGGGCATGTTCGACCAGCTCTGGAGCTTTGCGGGCGAGCCAGCTTCCAGCGCTTTTCCGACATAGCGCTCCGCATCGCCGTAGAGCATTTCCGTACTGCTGGCCTGAACCAGCGTCGGCGGCAGGTCGGACAGATCGCCGAAGACCGGGCTGATGTCCGGATCATTCGGGCTGATCCCCGTCTGCTTGCGCATGCCCCAGAGCAGCATGGCGCGCGGGACCTTGACCAGTGGACGCAGCAGGGGCTGCAGCATCAGGTCAGTCTCCAGGTTCGACTTGAATGTCGGGGACGCGGCCGAGCTGTCGACCGATGGGCTCAGCGCATAAACGGCGTCCGCTGCGCGCAGGCCGACGGATTTGACCCAGTTGGATAGCATCAAGGCCAGATTGCCGCCCGCGCTGTCGCCCGACACGGCCAGCGCGGTGACGTCCGACGGGCCGTCGGGGCCGTTGCTCAAAATCCACTGATAGGCCGCGCGTGCATCCGCGATGGACCAGCGCCGCTCATTCTCCGGCATCAGACGGTAATTCGGAGCAAACACCGCCGCGCCCGTGCGCCGCGCGAGGTTCCACGTCAGCGGCCTGTGGCTGACGTCGGACCCAACCGTAAACGCGCCGCCGTGCAGATAGAGAATGCGTCGGTCGGGATCATAGCCATCCACCAGCGTCCAGCGGCCGTGCAGCGTGTGGCCGTCGACCTCGATGGTGTCGTCGCGATATTCCGCCACGCAATCGGTCCGCGCCAGCCCGCCCTGCTCGAACCGCTCGCGCTTGTCCTCCCAGCCCGTGGTTGCTCCGGCGGCCTGGGCAGGCTTGATGAAGTTCTCATGCAGGAAGGCGTTCACGACGGTCATGCCCGGGCTGTCCGGATCGGCCTCGCGAAAGACGGTGCCCGTCCCGTCAAAGCGCGTCAGATTTTCGCCCTCCATCTTCTTCACCCCGCGATAGGCGGCGTAGACGACACCGGCGAAAAGGAGTGGGGGAAGAGCGAGGAATTGGAGCATGGCTCCGGTCTAGGGGAAATGGGCGCGAGTGTCGTGGGAAAATGCGCCGATGCGTCCGGCGGCCTGTCTATCGCCGGGATCTCCTGGCAATGGGCAGCACGCCCGCCCGCTTCCGTCCCCGCTCTAGACCCGTGGTCTAGAGCGCTTGATCATGTCGGCTGCGGCTGCGGCTGCGGTTCTTGGCGCTCTGGGCCCCGGATCAGTTCCGAGGACCAGGTCGCGGCAATCGCTACCCAAACGCATCATAATGATGCGTCACAGCGACCGTGATCTGGCGCACAAGATCGCGCGCGCGGGCGAGCGGTTTGACGATGGTCTCCGCAATATGCGGGAAACCCGACGTGTCTTGCAGCTCAGACCCTTCCGTCAGCTCATTGATCCAGTCGAGGCGGTCCGCCTTCTCAGGATAGCGGGCTTCCAGGCTGTCGATGATATTGTCGACCTGAAAGGTCTGCAGCCGTTGCAGGACAGACAGACGCGACGTCTCGCTGTCGCCGATGACGGGCAGCTCGGCCGCGATGATCTGCATCTTCATGATCACGGCGAGGCGCAGCGCGTGAAGCACGGTGAGCACATCATTGGGGTCTGACTCGAAGCTCTGCAGGCTGTCGAACAGATCCAGGCGCAAGCGGTTGGACAGATCCATAATCTGCGAACGCCACGGACTGCTCATCATGGTTTCGGCGATGATCATCGATTTATGCGCCAGAAACGGCTCCTCGCCGGACAGGGCGCGTGACACCCAGAAACCCGGATCGAACAGGCGGCCGTAGCTGGTCAGGATCGAGAGGTTCGTGCGGTCCAGCGTCGTATCCACCATGCGGAAGATCGAACGCGCACGGGCGGAGTTGGCGAGCAGCGCTTCGAACTTTTCCGGATCGATGGCGGATGCCCGACCGACGCCGTAGAACAGGTTCGCCGGCGCGCCGTATTGCTGCAGGATCGCATTATGCGGAATGGCGCGCAGCTGGCGCGGGTTGAACGTGTCCGCCCCGTTAGCGCCCTTGGCACGCTTCACCGCGCGCGAGCCCGTCGGGATCAGCAGGTTCTGGCCGAAACCGCCGAGCAGGGCGACGTAGTCCGGGTCGGCATAGAGCTGTTCCTGCGCGGCCTGGATCGTGCGGTAGAGGTCCCACGAAAAATCACGTTCCGTGTAGAACGGATCAGCTTCCGCCTCGCTGCGATCCGCAAAGCGCGCGGCGAACAGGCTCAGCACGGTGCCGCGTGCGAGCTCCGGTGTCTGGAACCAGAGGAAGCCGTCACCGCCCTGAAAGCTGACTTCGTGCACCAGATCCAGCCCGCGCCGTTCGAACTGGCGAATGGCGTAGGGGCTCATGGCGTAGTCGACGCGCTCCGGGACCGTGCCGGGATGACCGCCGCGGCCCAGGCCTTCACCGTGGGTGTTGAATACCAGCGCCGCTACATCGTCGACCTTGGCCTTGGCGAGCTCACGCGCGAATTGGCTCTGCACGCGCTCGATGGCGAGCGTCGCGGGCAGCTGGCCCATGAAGCGGCCGGCATCCGAGAAGCCCGTCTGGATCGCAAACAGCCCGCGCCGTTCGATATAGTCACGGTAAGCCGGGTTCTCCAGCATCTTGCCGATGATGCGGCCACCATTGTTGAGCGCATCGTTCGTCTCGAACAGCGGGCTGATGTCGACATGTTCGTCAACACCGTAGAGCTTGGCGAGATAGAGCGCACCGAGCGGGATGAGGCTGTCCTCGGTCTCCGCGATCAGCAGCCGGATCGGCGTGCCCGCATCGATATAGCGGTGGATCTGCGCGATCAGGATCATTTTCTCATGGGCGGTGGAGCGCTCCAGCGCGAGGCTGGCGAAGTTGATCTGGCGCGGCTCCGCCTTGGCGGTCAGCTCGGTCGCGCGGCGGATCAGCGTACGGTTGTCGGAGCCTTCGCCCTTGAGCCCGAAGGCCGCGCGCATGGCGGCCGTGATGTGGCGGGCATTGACGCGGAAATGGATGCGCGATGTGCCGAGGCCAAAGCTCTTCATCGTGGCTTTCAGCCCCAATAGCTGGGTCGCCAAATCATCGTCCGCACCGTCCAGCGCCGCGTCTATCAGAGGGAACAGGTCGCGCGCGTCGATCAGCCGACGATCGGATTTGCGGGTCAGGTTGTTGGCCGCCGCGACGAGGTTTTCCGGCACGTCCAGATCACGGTCGAACAGCGACAGGTCGCGCTTGGCGGATTGCAACCCGTCCTGGAGGCGCTCGGCCAGCGCGGAGATTTTCGCGCCCGATGCGGTGAGGTCTTCGGCGGACTTAAGATAACGCGCGATCATGTCCCGCTTCTCGGACAGACGGATGCGCAGCGCGTCACCCCACGAGATATCCGTGCGGCCATCGATGTCGTAGCCGACCCATGAATAGGCGTCGGCGAGGTGAGGGGTCAGCGTGCGCCACTGATCGGGGAAGGCCTCGCGCGCAACGCGCAGGATCACGGCATTGGCATCCCCCATGGCGGCCTGGATACGAGTCAGCGCGCCCTGCGTATCCTCATGCTCTTCCAGCAGCGTCGGTGCGCGCTTGGGCAGATAGGGATAGGTCTTCAGCTCTTCGACCAGTTTGGTCGGCGTCTTGTCGGACGATGCGATCCCGCCCAGCACGCGGCGAATGTCCCGCGACAGCGAAAAGGTCGGGTGCGCGGTCAGCACAATGCCCAGCGCAGGAGTCTGTGCCCAGGCCTTGAACACATCCCAGCCCTGTTCGGCTTGGGCTTTGGCGGCAGTGGCGACGGAGCCTTCAATATCCTCCACCCGGTCCAGCCCGGCGCGCTCGCGCAGGCGGCGGGCGCGCTTGACCGCAGCCTCATCGCTGAACTGCTTGATCAGCGCCTCAATGTCGCGAAAGGCGATGCTCCGGTCCTCGACATCGCGGGAGATGTCATAGGCCAGACGCTTGACGGGATTGGCCTGCGGATCCGATGCGCGCGCCTTGCGATGGCGCTCCAGCGCGGCGTTAAGCTTGCCGCGCAGTTCTTCAGTGGAGGCTTTGCGCATCTCTAAAGGAACTTCGACATAGCGGCGGCTGTGTCCAGCATGCGGTTGGAAAAGCCCCACTCATTGTCATACCACGACAGGATGCGCGCCAGACGGTCGCCCATGACGACGGTTTCGCCAGTCACGAGCGAGGAGCTGTGCGGGTCGTGGTTGAAGTCGATCGACACGGTCTTGTCCTCGACGACCTGCAGCACGCCGGGCATGTCCTTTGCGCCTTGGCGCATGGCGGCGTTGATCGCCTCCACAGTCACGTCCTTGGAGGTATTCACGACCAGATCCACGACCGACACATTGGGGGTCGGAACGCGGATGGCCTTGCCGTCCAGCTTGCCTTCCAGCTCCGGCAGCACGAGACTGATTGCCTTGGCGGCGCCGGTCGAGGTCGGGATCATGGAGAGCGCGGCAGCGCGTCCGCGGTTGTAGTCCTTGCGGTGGATCGTATCGAGCGTCGGCTGGTCGCCCGTATAGGCGTGAACCGTGGTCATGAAGCCCGTCTCGATGCCGAAGTTTTCATGCAGCACCTTGGCCACAGGTGCGAGCGCATTGGTCGTGCAGGAGCCGTTGGAGACGATGATGTCGTCCTTGGTCAGCTGGTCGTGATTGACGCCGTAGACGATGGTCTTGTCGGCATTGGCGCCGGGGGCGGAGACCAGCACGCGCTTGGCGCCCGCGTCGATATGCTTGGCGGCGGCGTCACGCGCTGTGAAGATGCCGGTGCACTCCATCACGATGTCGACGCCGTTGTCGGCCCAGTTCTGGTCTTCGAGATTGCGGACAGAGGTGACCTGGATCTTGCCGTAGCCGAGATCGAGGCTGTCATCCGTCGCCGTGATCGTGCCGGGGTAGCGGCCGTGCACGCTGTCATATTTCAGCAGGTGAGCGAGATTGTCCGTCGACGACAGATCATTGATCGCGACGACTTGCAAGTCGTCGCGGCCCTGCTCGATAAGAGCGCGCAGCACATTGCGGCCGATGCGGCCGAAGCCGTTGATAGCGATACGAGTAGTCATTGAGTATATTTCCTTAGCGGAAGGTCCTTGGAGGATTCGGGACGGCTGTGCGACCCTGACAACGCTGTCATAGGCGATGGAAATGCGAAGTGAAAGGCCTAGGCGGAGCGCAAAGGGCGGGTTGCACGATGTTTATGCGCAATTAGGGTGGCGGCATAAACGCTATCGCTCGCTGGACCCTCCCAATCCTGCTCGCTCTGGGGGCGAACCCCAAGCGCTGCGCATGGAGTCGGATACGTCGTCCAAATCCGCACCCGCCGATCGTTCGGGCAATCAGCCGCCCGCGACGATGCAGAGACTGCTGGCCTATGCCTTTAATTACGGCTTCGCCCTGCCGTCCGACTCTGAGCGCGATGTTGCCGAACGACACGCGCAGGCCAAACAAAAAGCAACCGCGAGCCTGCCCGCCACGTAAGCACTGTGTGAGTGCGCCCGCCCCGATCCATAACGACCCGATCACTTTAGAAACGTCGCGCGACGCCGCCGTCGCGCAGGTCCGTGCGCTGTGCCCGCATCTCGCAGATGACGACACCGACGTCTCGCCCATCCGCGGCGGGCAGGTCAGTGCCAGAGACTATCTCTTGGCTATCGATCCGGTCCAATACAGTCGCTCGCGCAACCATCTCGACGGTGCCGTCACGCGGCTATCGCCCTTCATCCGGCACGGCGTGCTCAGCCTTGCGGATGTGCGCGACGAAGCGCTCTCGACCGTGCCCGCAATCAAACATGCCGAGAAATTTGTGCAGCAGCTGGCCTGGCGCGATTACTGGCAAAGGCACTACGCTCGTCTGGGGGAGCGCATCTGGGAGGATATCGAGCCCTATAAGACCGGGTTCGAGGCGAGCGACTATGCCGCCAATTTCCCGACCGATATCGCGCGCGCCGAGACCGGCGTGGCCGCGATCGACCACTTCCTACGGCAGCTGATCGAAACGGGTTGGCTGCATAATCACGCGCGGCTCTATGTGGCGGGCTATGTCTGTCATTGGCGCAAAGTGGCATGGCAGGAGGGTGCGCGGTTCTTTCTCAAACATCTGCTGGACGGCGATCCGGCGTCGAACAATCTGTCCTGGCAATGGTGCGCGAGCACGTTTTCGCACAAGCCCTATTTCTTCAATCTGGAGAACCTGCAGAGTTTTTGCGGGCCGGATGTCGATACGAACTACAAGAACAACAAGGCGCTGGCAGGCTCCTATGAAGATCTTCACGCGCGACTGTTTCCGAACCTGCCGCCGCAAGAGCGTCAAGAGCGCAAGCCGTCGACCAAACGCCACAAGCGCGCGCATCACTGATGGCCATCGTCTGGGTTCACATCGACGCACTGGACAGCGATCACCCGGTGATGCGCCGCGGCGACCGCGCGGTCTTCGTCTGGGACGCGGAAGACATGGAGCGACGCGGCTGGTCGCTGAAGCGCTGCCTTTTCGTGCATGAATGTGTGGCCGAAATGGGCGTCGAGGTCATAGCTGGCCGGACAGAGGAGGTGTTGGGCGGTCTGGGCGAGCCCATTGTCGCCGCCGAGACCCCGGATCCTGCGCTCAAAGCCATTATCAAGGCGCTCGACATCGAGACCGTGCCCGGCAAGCCTTTCACCGCGTTGCCGCCCGGAACCGATATGGGTCGCTTCTTTCGCTACTGGAATCAGGCCAAGCGATCGGCCATGACCCACAGCTTCAATCAGTAGATCGGGCCTCGCCAAGACCATGACACGCATTGCCATTATCGGGGCCGGGATGGCTGGACTGTCGGCCGCGCGCGCCCTTGGCGACGATTATGCCGTCACGCTGTTCGATAAGTCGCGCGGCGTCGGCGGGCGCATGTCCACGCGCTATGCGGGCGAGTATGAGTTCGACCACGGCGCGCAATATTTCACGGTTACGGAGGACAGCTTTCGCGCTGTCGTGGACGCTCACGACGACGCGACCCAGCGCTGGCACAGCCGCGGGCTCTACCTGAAATCCGGTGAACTCACGTCGGATACGGGACGCGACCGCTGGGTCGGCGCGCCGCGCATGAACAGCTTGCCCAAGGCCATGGCCGGTGAGCTGGACATACGTTTGGGAGAGCGCGTGGCGAAGATTGTCGGCGCGCCGGGCGATCTTACTTTAGAGATGGAAAACGGCGAAACGCGCG
Source organism: uncultured Algimonas sp. (assembly GCA_937923575.1). Lineage (GTDB taxonomy): Bacteria > Pseudomonadota > Alphaproteobacteria > Caulobacterales > Maricaulaceae > Litorimonas. The sequence goes on along the minus strand of CALDUL010000077.1, from coordinate 10,847 downwards.
GGCCATATGCGCGTGTGATCTGCACCGCACCCGCGCCGCAAGCCGCGCTGCTGATCGATGCCCACTCGCCCTTGCAAGACACGCTGTCGGGCGTGTCCATGCATGCCTGTTTCGCGCTGATGGTCGGATTTCCGATGCACGGGACAGACTTCGCACCGGGGTTCGAAACCTTGCGCGTGTCAGGCCTCCCGGTCAGCTGGATCGCGGTAAACTCTGCCAAGCCGGGCCGCGGCAATGCCCACCACGCCGTGGTCGTTCACGCATCGCCCGAGTGGTCCGATGCTCATGTCGATGACGACCGGGAGCGGGTCAAGGACGTGCTGCTGGAGACCGCCTCCGCCCTGCTCGGCGTGCGCCTCGACCAAGCCCCGCACATCGCCCTGCACCGCTGGCTCTATGCCTATGCGGACGCAGGCGTGGGCGAGACCTGCTTGGTCGACGAGACGGCCGGAATCGTGCTGGCCGGGGATTGGTGTGTCGGCGGTCGCGTCGAGGGTGCCGCACTATCCGGCATGGCGGCGGCGCAGGCGGTGCGCGACAGCCTTCAATAAAAACCCCGGCTATCTATTTTGACGACCGGGGCAAGTGGCCCGGCGCGAGGAGGTCGCACCGGGCGCAATGGTGTTGGGACTAGTTCCCCGTGGACGAGGCCGCGTCGCCATCGGTTTCGACCCTTGCGACATTGTCCCCGGTATTGCGTTCGATCAGCAGGCGCTTGGGGTCGAGCACGATATGGGTCGGGCGGGTGTCCACCGTGAATGTCAACACCTGCTCCGCCGCATTGATCGTCGCCATTTCGAGCGACACCGGATTGGCACCCAGATCGTCCTTGGGGTCTTCGGAGAAGAAACCGACCTGAACGAACTCGTTGAGCTTAGCATCGTCCAGCTCAGTAACATCCGTCTCCTTGCCGTCCTCGGAGTCCGCATAGGTCTTCTTCATTTTGACAGGGATGGTGACTTCGAAACGATCTCCGACGGGGGTGATCTCGACATCGCCGTCGATCCCCATCTCCCAGAAGGTGATCTTGTTCCAATAGTCCTCGATCAGCGCGTGGTATTCGACTGGAAACTCCTCGCGGAAGACGTCGATCAGCTCCAGCGTCGTCGGATAGGGCGCACCATGCGAGGCGTTATACTCGTCGAGGAAACGCTTCACGGCCAGGCGAACCGGCTCGTCACCGAGATAGCCCCGCAGCCCCCACATGACCCAGCTCGTCTTGTTATAGTCCAGATAGCCCTGACCCTCGGATTCGGCGAGTACCGGCTCCAGATCGCTCTCGAACGTGCGCGCTGTGAGATAGCTCTTTGTCGTACGCTCCTCATGCATGCGACGCGCCTTGGCGAAGTCGTATTGGCGCTCATAGGCGAGCATGGTGACATAGTCCGTCAAGCCTTCGGACAGCAGGTTGCTGCCCTTCACATTGGCGCCGACGAGCTGGTGGGCGAACCACTGGTGCCCGATCTCGTGCATGACGACATAGCTGGCGTAGTCGACCTGCTTGGGGTCGGTCACGCTGCCTGGATCCTGCACGAAGCCGATGTTTTCAGAAAACGGAACCGTCCCGGCAAAAGCCTGCGCAAACGAGCTGTAGGGGAACTCCATGATGCGCAGCTGTGCATATTGGTAGTCCGAGAACAGCTCGGTGTAGGTGTCCATCGACGTCTCCATCGCCTTGAACATCAGATCGACATTGTAGTCATGCTGCGGGTGGAAGTAGATTTCCAGCAGGACGGACTGGCCATTGTCGCCGGTCCAGCTCTGCTCCCGATGCTCATACTCGGCAGAGAGGAACGAGAAGAAGTTCAGGATCGGATTGATCGACTTGTAGCTGCGACAGCGGCGGCCATCCTTGATCGTTTCGCCGCGTAGCTTGCCGGGCGCGACGGGGATCTGGCTCTCGTCCGTGCAGACTTCGGCGTCGAAATTCACATAGTCGGCATAGCCAGAAAATCCGGTCAGCAGATGGTAGCGACGTGCCTCCGCATCGTCGCGGTCGGGCAGGCGGATCGGCTCGCCCAGACCCTGCTTGCGGCGCTGATCCGGATTGGACAGGAAACCCGCCTGCAGATTGCCGAACACGATCAGCGCACGTGAATTGTTCACGAATGTGCCGTTGCTGCGAATAGCCGAATTGTCGGTCAGCGTCGGCGCGGTGAAGCGCGTCTTGAAGGTGACCTCGCGGCTTTCTCCGGGCTGCATCGGCGGATCGAAGCGGATGTCGAGAACGTCCTGTTCCTCGCGAAGCTCGTCCGCAAAGGCCTCGCCCTTGACTTCGTAAGCGCCCTCGATCTTCAGATCGAGCAGGTTCTTCAGACCGACGGCGGTGTAGATCGTCGTGCGGCTCAGCGGCTCGTCATGCGGATTGTCGATGACGAAGCGCGCGTCGAACAGCGCGGTACGCGCGCTCGGTCGGAAGTCGGCATTGACGCTGACATCGGTAATGCGGGGCGGGGCGTCCTGCCAGCGGTCTGCGACGAGACGCTCGAAATCGGCCTGGTTGGCCTCGCGCTGATCAGAGTTCATATACTCCTGCGCGCGGTAGCTCTGCAGTCCCGCAAAGCCGAAGCCGACAAACATGGCGACACCCAGCGCGGCCGTGGCAAGGGACGGAATGGTGAAACGGTCGCGCATGGTGCGCAGGCGGTAACCCAGTCCCGTCTGCAGGCCGCGACGCCAGACCCAGACGGATAGCGCGCCGAGGATGAGGATCAGGCCCATCCAATAGGCGAACTCCCAGCCAAACTGTTTGACGAACGAAAAGCCCCCCATTTCCGAATAGGCGCCCGCACTCACCGAACCGAAGCTCATCAGCGGGTGATAGAAGGGCAACTGGCTGGCGAAGGGCAGGGCGATCAGAAGACCGGCTGCGACCAGCATGCCGATGACGCGGCCCGGCATGAAGTTCTGGATGAACATCACCAACATGGCGAGGAAGAAGACGCGCACGAATGTGCCCGCGACGCCCAGCGCCAGGAAGGTGCTCGGAATGACATCGGTGCGGCCGCCATTCACCAGCGGCTGATTGATCATGCCGAGAACCAGCATGAACAGGATCAGCGTCAGCAGCAGCAGCGCCATGGCGCCCCATTTGGCAAACAGCAGCGACACGGAGCGCACAGGCGTCGCGTCGAGTATTCCGTGCATATTTGCCGTGCGGTCCCGCCACATGATGTCCGAGCCGAAGAAGACCATGATGATCAGCATCGGCAGGCTGAGCGAGCCCAGCGACACATCGGCCATGAAGCTCGAGGTCGGAATGGTGCGCGACTCGCCCATGAAGACCGTCACGCCGAGCACGAGGGCGAAGAGCGACGCCGCAATGCTCATCAATATGACGAAGGGTGTGCTGCGCACGGTCGCGAGATATTCGAACTTTACCCGCGTCCAGAAAGCGGAGAGCGTAAAGCCACTGCCCAGCGACGGGGCGACCGGTTTGACCTGTCGCGGCGGTACAACGACGCTGTCGTCGAACGTCTTCTTGCCGCGGCGAATGACGATGCCGCGGCGCGAGAGCACGAAAGAGGTCGCGAATAGCGCCAGACCGATGCCTGCATAGAGCAGGCGGTTGACGCCGATCCAGCCCCAGACCGGCGCGCGCTGCGTGTTCTGTTGATCTGCCGACCAATATTCGGTCGCGAGCGCCAGCGGCGTCGTGCCGAAGGGATCGATAAGTGCGGCGACCCAGTCTGCCGGATCTTCGCCCGCAATCAGGCTGCTGCCCAAATATAATACGATCATCCCGACCGCGCTGACATAGACCAGCGCCTTGTTTCGGGTGACGGTGGCGATCAGCGTGTAGACTGCCGACAGGAACAGCGCATTGATGACGATGAACAGGAAGAAGGGCTGGATATAGTCCAGCAGATTGTAGGATTTGAAGGTGGGTTCATCGATCCACGGCATGAATGGGCCGATCATGGTCCCGATCTGCAATCCGGACAGCGCCAGTATCGTCGCAAACCAGACGCCCAGCATACGGCTGATCAGCATGGTCGGCGTCTTGATCGGCGTGGAATGCATCACTTCGACGGAGCCGTGCACATCGTCGCGCATCACGCCGGTGACGACGAACAGCGCGGCGAAGAAAATCGAAAACAGACTGAAGAACGACAAGGTCAGCGCGATCGGAATGGCACCATTGGCCTTGACCCGTTCACCGACGCCGGCCCCGATCGAAAAGCCTTCGACGGAGGAGAAGAGCACGCCCATACCGATCATCACCACAAAGGCGATCCAGAAGCCGATAGAGCGAATGTGGAGATTGAACTCGAAGCCTAAGAGATTACGCAGCACGGCGGACACCTCCGCTCATGAAGCCGTTGAGATTGGCGAAATAGGCGTCTTCGAGCATGACGTCGCGCGCCTCCCACCCGTCTGATACCGGGCCGTCCGACAGCACGGTGACGACGGTGTTGCCGCGAATGCGGCGCGTCGAGAGGACCTGTAGCGAGGCTTTCAACGCATCGACTTCCTCGTCCGTCGTGACGGTCTTCGTGAAGACGCGGCCGTCGATCTGCCGGACAAGCTCTTCAGGTTCATTGCGCGCCACCAGCTTGCCGTCACCCATGACGCCGACGTCGTTACAGAGATCGCGCACGTCCTCGATGATATGGGTCGACAGAATGATGATCTTGTCGTCACCGGCGCGAGACAGGATGTCGAGAAAGCGCTGGCGCTCCAGCGGGTCGAGGCCGGCGGTGGGTTCGTCGACGATGATAAGCTCGGGATCGCCCAGCAGGGCCTGCGCCACGCCGAAACGCTGACGCATGCCGCCGGAAAAGGTGGACACGGATGCGGTGCGGTGGGTCCACAGATTGACCATCTGCAGCAGGGTCTCGACTTGGCCCTTGCGCTCGACCTTGTTGGTGATGCCTTTGAGCACGGCGATATGTTCGAGCAGCTGCAGCGCGCTCATGCGCGGGTAGACGCCGAAATCCTGCGGCAGATAGCCCAATGCGCGCCGCACCACATCGGGGTCGACGGTGATGTCCGTGCCGTTGAAAGTCACTGTGCCAGAGGTAGGCGCCTGCAGCGTCGCGAGCGTGCGCATCAGTGTCGACTTGCCCGCACCGTTCGGACCCAGCAGGCCGAACAGGCCGGGGCCAAGATCCAGGCTGACATTGTCCAGCGCGGTAAAGTCGCCGAATTTTTTGGTGAGGTTCTTGATCTCAAGCATGTTGTCTCTCCCGCGACTCGCAAGCCGTTCGTCTTTGCCGGACGTCTAAGCACGGCTCATATCGAAAAACAATATGTATTATCGTTTTTCGATATGTTTACGTCCGGACGAGCGCCGTCGGGTTGAATCGCGAAAAGCCCACTCTCTAGAAGGAGAGCAGGCTTTGAAATTGAGCTGTAAATGTCTGTTGCCGGACGCTCTGTCTAAAAACGCGCCTTGAACCCGACATTCACGGCGTGGGCTTCGGTCTCGTCGTTGGAGACGAGCTGCGGGCCGACGAAGGGGATGAAGCCTTTGTTGTAGACATATTCCGCACCGATATCGAGGAAGTCGTTGATCGGATATTCCACAGATAGCGCGTGCTGCTGGTTCTTCTCGAAGCTGGTCGGGACGCCGCGGGCGTTGAAGCTGCCGGTGTCGTCGGAGATATTGCCCCAAGAGCCGGACGCGGCGATCGCCATGCGGCGGCCGTTCACGATCGGCTTGATGCGCGCCTGCGCCACGATGACCGACAGGTTCTCATCGAAACTGATGTTGTCGCGATCCGTCGTCGAGCCTGTCGGGTCGATCAGGAATTGATCAAGCGGCACACCGTCGGGCGTCTGCGGGATGGCCGCGGCCCATGGCTCGGTGGTGGTGGTATATTCCACCATGGCGTCGAAGAATGGCGAGTTATATTCCGCAAAGCCGTTCACCAGACTGTTGCGATAGCTGATGAAGTTGGCGGGCGGTGTGCCGTTGGAACGGCCCGCAAAAGTGTGCGCCGTCCAATTGTCGCGGTAGATCGTGTCGTGGAGATAGCCACCGCCGACCGTGAACGCGCTCTGGTTGGGCAGCAGAAACTCTTTCTCGATGCTGGCCGCATAGTTGGCGATATTGTTTTCCTCATCGGCCAGCGCGACGCGCAGCTGACGTCCGCCGGAGAAGGCGGAGGCCGAGAGCTTCCAGCCGTTGTTGTAATAGCCCAGCTCTGCGACCGGCTGGTCCGACACGGCCCAGAAATAGTGCTGGCCCTCGTTCTGGGTGAAGGCGTTGTAGCTGTCGAAATTGCCGAAATCGATCGTCTTGCGGCCAAAGGCGGCGTAGAAGGGCGAACGTTCCAGATTGCCGAAGACGACGAAGGCCTTGCGCAGCTGGAACTCGTCCTGCTCGCCCGGGTATTCGGTCTCGGAATATTCCGGCTGCAGGTGGATCGTGGTCCAGTCACCAAAGGTGCTGGTGAAGCTCAGCGCGGCATTGTTGATGGCGAAGACGCCCGCTTCGTCATCCGTGCGTTCGGAAAAGAAAGGGAATCGTGACAGGATCGGGAATTGGCCGTCGACGCTGGTCTTCTGATACATCAGGCTGCCCTGCACATGACCGCCGAGGTAGAGGGAGTTTGGCTGCAGCACGCCGGTCGCGCGATTGGCGAGCAGGGTCAGCGTCTTGCCCGTCGTGTTCTCCTGAAAGTCCAGCATGTCGCGCGTGTTCAGCACCGATGTGCGCACAGGCCCGCCGAGATCGAACGAACCGCGACGATCGAAGTCTTGCGCGGCGCGGGAATCGTAGCGCGGCTTGGAGCGGGCAAAGGGATTGCTGAGGCCGCGAAGACCGCCGAACAGGCCTGCATAGCGCGGGGCAGGCGCCACGGTCTGCACGGGCTCGGGCCGGGTGCGCACAGATGGGTTCGCCGCATATTGCGGCTGGCCGTATTGAGAGGCCACATAGACCTGCCCGCCGTCATGGCGATGCTCGCCGGCGTGGTCCTGCACATATTGGCCGCGTGGGTGGTAGGTGTCGGTCACGACATAGGTGCCGGGACCGTTGCGACGCAGACGCTCGATCAGCGTGCGCTCCTGCCAGCTCATCTGTTCTTGTGCGCCTTGATATTGCGCTGTGTGATGCTGCGGGGCGACATAGCTACCCAGCTGCTGTGCGCCCGCGTGCTGATATCCCGAAAAGCTGCCGCGCAGGTTTTGATGCGCGCCGTGGTTCGCAATAGCGGACGCCGACAGCGCTGCCAGACCGGCGCAGCCCAGAAGGGCGAGTTTGGTTTTCGAAATCATCATAGTCATTGTCTTCACCCCAGTTGAAGAGTTGTGGCAGCCTTAGGCCGAGCGGACCTGGTCGACGTCGAGCGAGTGCTCTCGGACTTTGCGGTAGAGCGTGGAGCGGCCGATCCCGAGACGGCGCGCGACCTCGGACATGTGCCCGGAATAGGTCTGGATCGCGAACTCGATGAGGTCGCGTTCGATATCCTCCAGCGTGCGCAGATGGCCTTCGCGGTCCAGCACGGCGACCGCGCCGTCGTCCTCTTCAGGTGCTTGCAGAACAAGCCGGTCCAGCGGGCCCGGCTCGGCAATATCCATGATCGGCAGCAGCCCCGATAGCTGCGGAAAATCATTCGGGCGCAGGCTATTGCCATCGCTCAGGATCATGGCGCGGAAGATGGTGTTCTCCAGCTGGCGGACGTTGCCCTTCCACTCATGCTCGCGGAGCAGTGACAGCGTCTCGGCCGTCGCGCCGGAGACGGACATCTTCTCCTGCGCGTTGAAGCGCGCAACGAAATGCTCGACCAGTGCCGGGATATCCTCGGGCCGCTCGCGCAGGGGCGGCACGGCGATGGGAAAGACATTGAGGCGGTAGAACAGATCTTCGCGGAACGTCCCGTCGCGCACGCAATCGGCCAGATCGCGATTGGTCGCGGATAGAATACGCACATCGACCGACACGGGGCGCTTGGAGCCGATCGGATCGACTTCGCCCTCTTGCAGCACACGCAGCAGCTTGACCTGCATGTCGAGCGGCAGTTCGCCGATCTCGTCGAGGAACAGCGTGCCGCCATGGGCTTCCTGGAATTTACCGAGATGCTTGGCACCCGCGCCCGTGAAGGAGCCTTTCTCGTGGCCGAACAGGATCGACTCCACGAGCGTTTCGGGGATGGCGCCGCAGTTGACTGTGATGAACGGCTTGTCGGCGCGCTCGCTCGCGCCCTGAATGGCGCGGGCAATAACTTCCTTGCCGACGCCGCTCTCGCCCGTGATCAGGATCGGGATGGACGCCTTGGCGCCGCGCTCGCCCATGGCCACGACAGGCCGCATGGCAGCGGAATTGCCGATCAGATCATCGAAGGTGAAGCCGCCTTCGGTACGCTTTTTCAGCCGCGAGACCTCGCGGGTCAGCGTCTTGACCTCCAGCGCGTTGCGAATGCTCACGATGATGCGTTCCGGTGCGGCCGGCTTGACCACGAAATCGCGCGCGCCGCCCTTCATGGCAGCGACCACGGCCTCGATGGAGCCCTTGCCGGTCAGCACGATCACGGGAAGGTCGGCGCGAACTTTCTGCAGCTCGGACAGCACCTCCATGCCGTCGCGGCCGGGCATCACAAGATCGAGCAGCATGACGTCGACGCCCGCCGCATCCGGTCCCGACGCCATGCGCAGGGCCGCGTCGCCGTCCCCGGCTTGCAGTACGGAAAACCCCGAACGTTCCACGACTGCCTGCAGCAGTCGGCGCTGGGTTGGATCATCATCGACAATCAGCACGGTCTTCGCCATGTTCGCTCACCTCTCATTGGGTGCACGGACGACACAGTCCGGAACACCGCTTTCCCGTCCTGTGCCAGTGGGAGGTGAAGGTCCGACCAAGGGACAGGGTTAGCAAAGGCCTAATGCGCCGCGCTTGTGACAGGATGAATTATGCGTTTGGCCAGCATTCAATGATGGTATGGGGCAAAATTTGCCTGATGGCATAAGTGCCCATCCCGTCGGCATGCGTATGTTGCACTCGCGGCACGGCACGTTACAGGTGGGCCAAACTCACCCACCCTAACGGTAGAAGAACAGGACCATGGCAGACAGCACTTACGAACGCGGCGAGATGGAGATCGGCAGCCACGAGAACACTTTCGGCGGCTTCATGCGCATCAGCCAATATGGCGGCGCGGCAATCGCGGTGACGATTCTGGTCCCGATCCTGATGTTCGGCGTCAATCTCGGCTGGCCAGCGGCGACCTTCATCGCCGTGGTTCTGGGCGTGATCATGGGGCTGATCATGAAGTTCACCGGGCGCTACTACGCCGTGCTAATCCTATCCGCTGTTTTCTTCGCCTTTATAATGGTCCTTGTCGGCCTGTTTGGCGGCGTCGATGATAGCTATCAGGCCGATGCCGTCGGTGTCGATGCCGAGCTGTAGATCAGCCCAACTGGGAGGGGGAGCCCATGCACATCGCGGTCCTGAAAGATGCATCTGGCGCGGAAGCCCGGGTGGCGGCCACGCCGGACACTGTCAGAGGCTATGTCTCATCCGGCCATAGCGTGAGCGTAACGAAGAACGCAGGCGCGGCGGCTGACTTTGCCGACGCGGCCTATGTCGACGCGGGCGCGAAAATCGCGGCCAGCAACACGGCGGCGGTGAAGACCGCGGATCTCGTGCTCTCCGTCACGGGCGGGACGGCGAAGCTGCTGGCGTCGATGAAAAAGGGCGCGGGCATCACCGGCCTGCTCTCACCCACCGACAATCCCAAATATGTCGCGGCTGCTGCCAAGGCGGGCGTCACGGCGTTGGCGCTGGAATATATACCGCGCATCAGCCGCGCGCAGGCGATGGATGTGCTGTCCTCGCAATCCAATCTCGCGGGCTATCGCTCCGTCGTCGAAGGCGCAGGCATCTATGGCCGCGCCATGCCGATGATGATGACGGCCGCCGGGACGATCGCGCCCGCCAAGGTCTTCATCATGGGCGTGGGCGTGGCGGGACTGCAGGCCATCGCGACCGCGCGCCGTCTCGGCGCCGTGACCACCGCCACCGATGTCCGACCCGCCACCAAGGAACAGGTCGCTAGCCTCGGCGCGAAATTCATCGCGGTCGAGAATGAAGAGTTCAAAGCCGCCGAGACGGCCGGAGGCTATGCAAAGCAGATGAGCCCGGAATATCAGGCGCTGCAGGCCGAGTTGACCGCGTCGCACATCGCCAAGCAGGACATCGTCATCACGACGGCGCTGATCCCCGGCCGCGATGCGCCCGTGCTGGTGACAAAAGCCATGCTCGACACCATGCGCCCCGGGTCTGTCCTGGTCGACCTCGCCGTCGAACGCGGCGGCAATGTCGCGGGCGCAAAGCCCGGCGAGATTGTCACAACCAAGAACGGCGTCCACATCGTCGGCCACCTCAATTGGCCGTCCCGCATGGCGTCGGACGCATCCAACATGTTCGCGCGAAACCTCAAGGCACTGCTGCCGCTGCTCAGCGCGGAAGACGGCAGCTACGCGCCGCATTGGGACGACGAAGTCATCCAGGGCGCGGCGCTGACGCGGGATGGGGCTGTCGTGAACGAGCGGCTGAAGGGGTGAGGCCCGAGCCAAGATACATCGCCGCTGCGCTTCGCGTTTTGGGCATTATCTATCTGGTTGCGTCCTTGACGATCCTCTTCGGTCCCCATGTCCTGAAAAATATCTTAACCGGAGGAGCTGGGGGCGTTCTTCTCGTTGCCAACTATGCCTTCGTAGCCGCCCGCGACTTGCTCGTCCTCTCAGGCGCATTCGCCCTCGCTCATTTTGTGGAGAGACCATGACCATCGCCATCATCCTCGCAGGCGGAGCGGCCGTGTCGCCGATCGTCTTTCAACTCGCGATTTTCGTGCTCGCTATCTTCGTCGGCTATTATGTCGTCTGGTCGGTCACGCCCGCGC
>CALDUL010000076.1 GCA_937923575.1 uncultured Algimonas sp. | reverse complement strand
CACCGCGCTCAACTTCCCGCCCGGACACCCCGCGCGCGACATGCACGACACATTTTTCCTCGGTGACGGAGAGCGTGTTCTGCGCACGCACACATCCCCTGTGCAGATCCGCACGATGATGTCGAAGTCCCCGCCCATTCGCATCATCGCGCCGGGACGCACCTACAGATCAGATTCGGACCAGACCCACACGCCGATGTTCCATCAGGTCGAAGGTCTGGTGATTGGCCGTGACATTCACATGGGCCACCTCAAGGGTGTGCTGATGGATTTCGTCAGCGCCTTTTTCGAAACCGACGTCGACGTGCGTTTCCGCCCGCACCACTTCCCCTTCACCGAGCCATCCGCCGAAATGGACGTGCGCTACACCCGCATTGGTGACAGCATCAAGATCGGGCAAGGCGACAGCTGGATGGAGATCCTCGGCTGCGGCATGGTGCATCCGAACGTGCTCAAGTCCTGCAATCTCGATCCCGAAGAGTTTCAGGGCTTCGCCTTCGGCATGGGCGTCGACCGCCTCGCCATGCTGAAATACGGCATGCCGGATCTGCGCGACATGTTCGCCGGAGACCCGCGCTGGCTCGCCCATTACGGCTTCTCGCCGCTGCTGCAGGCGAGTCTGGAGAGCGGGCTGTCGTGAGAGGAGACTGACATGGCTCTCCCCACTGGAACTCCCACGGATGACTCCGACGCTTCCATGCCCGCGCGCGCTCTGCTCAAGCGGATCGATATCGGGCTGACGACGGGTATCCTCGCGCTGTTCCTGTCCTTCGTCGGCATCATGACCAGCCGCGCGACGTTCAAGATGAACCAGGAGACGCAGAAGGCACGCGTGCTGCCGATCGTGCAGATCGATCTGGGATATGAAGATATTGGCGACCGCAGCGAAGCGCGGTTTGTCGCGCGGCTCACCAATGTCGGCGCGGGGCTGGCGCATGTGCAGAGGGTCGTGCCACTGCAGAACGGCGAACCGGTCGAGACTATTCGGGAATTCGACGACATCATCATGAACCGCCGCATGCGCAACAATGTCGGCTATCCAATCACCGATGCGGCGACAGGCTTTCTGCGGCCCGGCGCGAGCGTGACGCCGCGCGCCTACCGCATGGGCGCAGCCGGGTCCGAGTTGGGCGCCTACCTGCGCGGCAAGTTCGGCCCCCCGCTCGACGGCCTTGACCTTGAAGTTTGCTATTGCAGCGTGTTCGAGGACTGCTGGACCGTGCACCATGCCGACCGCGCCATGCCGACATCCGTCGATAGCTGCGGCATGACCGACACGCCCATCGACTATTTCCAGACCTATATCGACCAGACCGCCGCCGCGCGGTTGGAGACATCCCAATGAAGTTCACCCTAGACTGGCTGAAGACGCATCTCGAAACGGATGCGAACCTTGCCGACATCGAAGCCGCCATGACCATGGCGGGGCTCGAAGTCGAGGAGGTCATCGACCCGGCGGCCGCTCTGTCCGCCTTCACCATCGCCCATGTGGTGGCGGACGAAAAGCACCCCGATGCCGACCGCCTGAAAGTCTGCCAGGTCGACACGGTCGATGGCCGCAAACAGATCGTCTGCGGCGCGCCGAACGCGCGCGCGGGCATTGCGGTGGCCTATGCGCCTCTGGGGGCGTTCATTCCCGGGCTCGACTTCAGCCTCGACAAGAAGCCGCGCAAGATCCGCGGCGTGGAGAGCTCGGGCATGATGTGTTCCGGCAAGGAGCTGGAGCTGGGCGAGAATCACGACGGTATTCTGGAGCTCGACCCTGCGCAGCACCCGGTCGGGCAGACGGTGGCAGACGCCTTTGGCAAGACCGATCCCGTCATCGATTTCGAAGTCACGCCCAACCGTCCCGACTGGCTGGGCGTGCGCGGCATTGCGCGCGATCTCGCCGCTACCGGTATCGGCACGCTCAAAGAGCAGGTCGTCGCGCCCGTCCCGGCCAGCTTCGAGAACGACCAGACGGTGCGCATCGAGACACCGAACTGCGCCGCTTTCGTCGGGCGCGTGGTGCGCGGACTGACCAACGGCCCGTCGCCGGAATGGCTGCAGGAACGGCTGAAAGCGATCGGGCTGCGGCCGATCTCGGCGCTGGTCGACATCACGAATTTCATGACATTCGATCAGGCCCGCCCGCTGCATGTCTATGACCTCGCCAAAGTGCGGGGCGACATCGTGGTGCGTCAGGGCAAAGGCGAGAGTTTCAAAGCGCTGGACGACAAGAGCTATACGGCGACAGAGGCCGACATCGCGATCTGCGACGACAGCGGCATTTTGGGCCTGGGCGGTATCGTTGGCGGCGAGAGCACGGGCGTTGACGAGAGCACCACCGATATTCTGATCGAATGCGCGGTCTTCGACCCGCTCACCATCCGCCGCTCCGCCAAACGGCTCGGCGTGAACTCGGACGCCAAATATCGCTTCGAGCGCGGCATCGACACGGGCTTCATGCGAGACGGCATGGAGATGGCGACGCGCATGGTGATGGAGCTCTGCGGCGGCGAAGCCTCCTCCTTGGATGTGGCCGGAGAGATCCCGGCAGACCCGGAGCCTGTGAGTTTCGACCCTGCGCGCGTGGAACAGCTGCTCGGCTTCACTCCGGGCGAGGACGAGATCCTGTCGATCCTGTCGCGCCTCGGCTTTGAGCGCCAGAACGATACCACCCCCTGGACCATGAGCGTGCCCAGCGGACGCCGCGACGTGACCATGCAGGCGGACCTCGTCGAGGAAGTCGCACGCATCGCCGGGTTCGAGCAACTGCCCGCGACAAAGCTGCCGACCCTGCCCGGTCGCCGCGAACCGACCGCGACGGTCACCCAGCGCCGCACGCGGCTCGCCCGTCGCGCGCTGGCGCAAGTCGGCCTGTCCGAGGCCATTACCTGGTCCTTCGTGCTGGGCGATCACGCGGCCACATTTGGCGGCAAGCCATTGGCGCTCGACAATCCGATCAGCTCCGACCTCGACACCATGCGCCCTTCCGCGCTGATCCACCTGCTGCTGGCCGGACAGCGCGCCGCCGACCGCGGCTATCCGGGCAGCGCGCTCTTTGAGCTGGGGCCGGTCTTCCACGGCCTCGAGCCCGGCGAGCAGCGCTTGAGCCTGGCCGGCATGCGCCGGGTCGAGCCGGGCCGCGACTGGGCGGGTGCGACGGAGATTACAGCACTCACGGCCAAGGCCGACGCGCTGGCCGCGCTCGACGCCATGGGCGCGAACACGGCGAACCTGCAGATGGGCCAACCGTCGGGTGACTATTGGCATCCGGGTCGCTCCGGCCGCCTGCAAATGGGTCCGAAGACTGTGCTGGCCGATTTCGGAGAGCTGCACCCGCGCGTGCTCAAAGCGCTCGGCATCGATGGCCGCGTCGTGGCGTTTGAGATCTGGCCCGAGAACCTGCCGCAGCCGCGCGCGAAAAAGGGCAAGGTGCCGAGCAAGGCCCGCTCCGCCCTCGCCCTCTCTGATCTCATGCCCGTCCACCGCGACTTCGCCTTCGTCGTGCCCGACGATGTCGCGGCAGGCGATCTGCTCCGCGCCGCGCGCATGGCCGACAAGCAGCTGGTCAGCGATGTGTCGCTCTTCGACGTCTATGCCGGCAAGGGGATCGACGACGGCCACAAGAGCCTCGCCATCGACGTCACCCTCGCCCCCAAGGACGCAACGCTGACCGACGCCGACATCGAGGCCGTGTCGGCCAAGATCATCAAGGCGGCAGAAAAGCTCGGCGCGACGTTGCGGAGCTAGACCGCGTGAAAGCCTTTCACAGTTTCCCCGACCTCGGCATCAACGGCGAGAAATCCGCCGAAGTGCTGCAGGCCGAAGCGGAAGCGGTGTTTCGCTTCGGCGTGGAGGGGCACAGCGTGCTGGACATCGGCGCGTGGGACGGGTTTTTCACTTTCGAGGCGGAAGCGCGCGGGGCGGCGCAAGCGACGGCGTCCGACCACTTTTGCTGGGGCGGTCCGGGCTGGGGCACACGCGAGGTGTTCGATCATGTGCGTGCCGAGCGGGGCTCATCCGCGCGCGCCATTGAAGCCGACATTCCCGATCTGAACCGGGACGCGCACGGGCTCTACGACACGGTGCTGCTGCTGGGCGTGCTCTATCATGTGCGCGACATGGTCACGACCTTGGACCGGGCGCAGGACCTCTGCCACAACCAGCTGATCATCGAGACCGCCACCCATCCGGGCGAAGAGCCGGTCGCCTATTACCATCCGCGCGATAGCCTCGACGGCGACGGCACAAATTACTGGACGCCGACGGTCGCCTGCATTCAGGCGATGATGAGCGAATGGGGCTGGCAGCATTTCGAGGTCATCGAGACCCCGCATGCCGTGCTGAGCCGCCATATCGTGCACTGCTTTCGCACGGGCCTGCCGGAGCATGTGCCGCCCGTGGGCGTGTGGCGGGGCTAGCCTTTCACCGTATTCGCGGCCGGATCGTCGAACTCGCTGATGATTGCGTCCTTGCTGCGGTGAATGTTCTCGCCCGCGATGTGATCGGACTGCGTCTTGTAGACGGGTTGCTGGCGCGTCTGGCCATCCACCGTCGTGCCGCCGCGGCTCTTGGCTTCGGCGAGCGCCTCGGCTGCTGCGCCCGGCTCCGCGCGCGGGGCCGTCTCGGCGCTGACTTTCGCGTCGGCTTTCATGTCCTGTCGTGTGTTCATCGTCGTCTCCTGTGTTGCGACATTGACGCACGGGCTGCTTGGCGGTTCCGCATAGGACGCCTATGCCGCAGGGATGGAGCCCTATAGCTACCGCGACGATCCGAGCGTTCCGCGCTTTGACGATGATGCGCCCATCATCGTGTTCGACGGACATTGCGCGCTGTGTTCCGACTGGGTCGACTTCGT
>CALDUL010000075.1 GCA_937923575.1 uncultured Algimonas sp. | reverse complement strand
TCGAGAATGTGCACACGCCAGGCCATGTCGAACCAGCGCCAGCGCGTCGTGCGCACGCGCACCAGCTGTCCCGTACCCGCATCGATATAGAGCCGCGCGCCTGCGGGTTCAGTCAAGCTCACCTGCCAGACGGGCAGCGGGCCGGAGTAGTCCAGAGGCGCGTCGTCCAACTTTCGCAAGGTCGCCACTTCGCTGTCGATCAGCAGCGTCCGCACTGCCTTGTCACGGATATCCGCTTCGCCGAACCCGTCGATTGCATCACCCGTACGCGCGTCGATAACCCGCCTCCCCTCCGGCGCATTGATCACAAAAGCCGGCGTGCCCAGCGCGTCGATGAGACTGACCGAACGCGCGCCGGAGATTAGCGGCAGGTCGTAATCCGCAGCGATCAGATCAAACGCCGGCTCGGCGGCGATGTGGCTGCCGCGGATTTCCTCGATCGGTTTCAGCGTCATGAAAAAGCCCGTCGCAAACCACGACAGCGCGAAAAGGCCGAGCCCCCAGCCGAGCCATAGATGCAATCTGCGGGTCAGGCGCAGCGCGCGGGGAGAGAGCATGATTTAACGCCTTGGTAACGACGTTCGCGCCATAATGCGTGCGCTGGGTTTTGCCTAGCGGGAGGCTGTTGACATGATTAGATTTGCACTGCTGGCAGGCGCCACACTGATGATGACGGCCTGCGCGACGACGTCCAAACGCCGTGTCGTGCAGGTCAACGAGCGCGCGCCAATCATGGCGTCTACGGTCAACTACTCCTCGCTCGAAGCGTCGGCCGCCTGCGACACGCGCAAGATGCGCCGCCGCGCGCTGGATGACGATCCGATGAATGACATCGCGTCGATCACCGTGCAACGCGAACTGTCGCCCGGCCGCCGCACGGAAACCGATCTGGACGTGAATTGCCGCGACTATTTTGCCAGACAATTAAGGGGGCAGCCGGGCGGCGAACCGCGCACGATCCGCGCCGCAACCCAATCCCGTGTTCTGACTGAGCCGACCGTCATCGTGAGCCGGACCTCCACCGCCCAGGCCGAGCCAGCGCCGATCATCGAGGTCCGTAGGGCAACGCCCGCCCGCCGGATCCTACGCGTGCGTCGCGGCGACACGCTCTACGGTATCGCGCGCGCGCATTGCACGGGCTGGAAGACGCTGGCGCAGGAAAACGGTCTGAGCAATGCCCACCGCATCTCGCCCGGAGATGTGCTCTACCTGCCCGCAGGGGCGTGTTAGGGTCTGCACACGGCCAGTCTGTACGTTTGCTGTCTTAAAGGCGCGCGACAGCGCCAGTCGCTTGACGGTTAAGCGACAAATTTAAAATCGGACTCAGACGCGGTCGGATGGCGCCCGCATCCCTTCATTCCAACCTCATTCGACTTGCAGGAGCGCCCTCCCCGCCCTAGCTCGGCGGTGTGACCGACACCGCATGCCAGATCTATCTCATCACGCCACCGTCCATCGACGATGTCGACGCCTTCCTGCCGACGCTGGAAGCGGCCCTGCTGGCCGCGCCAGTGGCCTGCCTGCAGATACGCCTCAAGGCCGCCTACAATAAGCCGTTGGAGGATTCAGCGCTGGTTCAGGCCGCACAGCCCATATCGGAGTTGGCTCAGGCGATGGGCGTGGCGTCCATCCTGAACGACCGGCCGGATCTGGCCAAGCGGATCGGGGCGGATGGGGTCCATATCGGGCAGTCCGATATGGACTATTTTTCATCGCGAGAGCTGTTGGGTGGGGATGCCATCATCGGCGTGACCTGCCACAATTCGAAACAGCTCGCCTTTGATGCGGCGAGCGCAGGCGCGGATTATGTGGCGTTTGGGGCGTTTTTCGACACCCCGACCAAGACGCCCGATGCGCGCGCAGAAACGGAGTTGCTCCAGTGGTGGCACGAAGCGATGGAAACACCGGTGGTCGCGATCGGTGGGATTACGCCGGACAATGCGGCAACGGTCATTCAGGCGGGCGCGGATTTCATCGCGGTCAGCTCGGGCGTGTGGTCCCATCCGGATGGGCCGGAAAGCTCGTTGCGGCAGCTGCATGCGCTCTGCTCAGCACCGCGCCAGCTCTAGCCAACCCGACCTATCCGGGGTCTGTTCTGGCGAACCCCGCGCAAGTCTCGGCTGATTACGAGACGGCTCTTGCCGCCTTTGAGGCCGGGAACATCTCCCGCGCGCTGAGGCTCGCCAAGGAGTCCGCCGATGCCGGCTCATCCGATGCTGCCGTCATGGCAGGATACATCCTGCGCTCCGGCGAGGCGGGCTCACCCGATCTCTACGCCGCGCGCCGCTATTACGAAATGGGCGCGGGCCGCGGTCACCCGGATGCGCTGGTTGCGCTGGGCGAAATGGGCCTGGCGGGCGAAGCCGGGCTGACGGATAGCGACGCTTACGCCTATCTCACCCGCGCGTCGGATGCGGGCCGCACGGACGCCACACGGGCGCTGGCCGAGATGGCCCGCACAGGCCGCGGCACCAGCGCGTCGGTCGACAAGCAGCGCGACATGCTGGAACGCGCCTCTGCCAGCTTTGATTCCGACGCCACGAAAAAACTCGCCGACACCTATTTCGAGACCGACCCGAAGAGGGCGCTCGAGCTCTATGAGGATGCCGCGCAGTCGGGCCATGTCGAGGCCGCCTATATCGCTGGCGTCATGTATGCCGAGAACCTGTCGATCCGCCCCAATAGCGAGCGCTCCGCTTTTTGGATTGGCAAGGCCGCACAGGCGGGACACGCCGCTGCGCAAGCCGACTACGGCCTGTTGGTCTATCAGGGCGCAGGCGTGCCGCGTGACGAGGTCAAAGCGGCCGATTACTTCCGCCGTTCGGCCGAAGGCGGCGATAGCGAGGGGATGTTCCTCTATGCCTTCACGCTTGCCAAGGGCGAAGGCCTGGAGCAGGATTTCGGCGAGGCCTATTATTGGCTGCTGAAAGCCGGACAAAGCGGTATCGATGACTATCAGTCTGATCGCGACGTGTTGCGTCAGCGATTGGAAGACAATGTCGATCCGAGCGTACTCGCTGCAGCCCGGTCACGATTATAGGGGACGAGCGATGAGTCATTGGGCAAGAGCGTTTGTGGTCAGCAGCGCGGTCTTGCTCAGCGGCTGCGCATCGGTGCCGCTGACATCGCTGCCCAAGCTGATGTCGCTGGATGCCGAAACCATCGATCCGGCGACGCTCGAGCTCGCCGTGCTCCATTCGGACAATGTCGGGATCGCGCCCGGCACGGCCAAGATCAGCGTCGAGCTGACCGACGAGCGCTCCGGCCAGTAGATCAGCACCGATCAGGTGGTCGACACGCCCGTTTCCGTCCTGCCGCCCGAACTGCGCAAGCGGATCAAACCCGGCTATGACGTGACGCGGTTCAAAGTCTCAGAATCAGCCGCGGCTGCCTTGATCGACTTTCGCGCCGAAGCCATCGAAATGCGTGAGCGCAGCGCCGCCAAACCCAAGGGATCTTTTTCGGCCAGCACGGGCTTCTGCTCACCCGACGGGTCAGGCTTGCCGATTGGGCCGATCGATTTCACCATCTTCATCCGCACCAAGCCGGAGCAAAAATTCTTCAAACTGTTCAAGACCCAGACGTTCGATTTCACCGGCGTCGAAGGTGCGGAAGACGGATTCAAGCCCTTTGCGGAAGTGGACACTCAAGCCGTAGGCCCGCTCTGATCGCTCGGCGCCTGTCCCGCTGACAATAACGCCCTATAGATAGCTCGCCAGTTTCATCGCGGCGGGCATGCCGGCAGCCCTGATGCGCTTGGACAGCGCACGCAGCTCATCGGCGCTGTCTTCCAATCCGTCGGGCACTTGGGAGAATCCGTCGAGCCGGTTGCTGGCCATCCAGGCGCGCAGCGCCGGGTCACGGCCCCAGATCGCCTGGTTCATCATATTGGCCGCCTGCATCCGGATGAAGTCATCGAGACCGTCGGGCAGCGGCACGACGCCGGAGACTGCGTTCTTCTCCGACATGCTGCGGTCGCTGGCCTCGATGTGGGCGATGAAGCTGGCCGAGAAGGCGGGCTGGAAGGCACGCACGGTCTGCAGGGTGATGCGGCCATCGGCGAAAACGGGCTTGGCGCGAATGTCCTTCAGCGGAGAGGCCGAGCAATCGACATGGATGTGGTCCGGATCAGTCGGAATAGTTCCGTCCGTCATCTCGATCTCGTGCAGCCCGATGTGTTTGACCCGCCCCATGCGGACTATTGGCAGAGTGCGCAGCGCGTCGAGTTCGGTCTCTGAGATCGTCGGCGCGTGGAACATGGTCGGGCGGTGATCCGGGTCGAGCTGCAGGAAGTAGCCGCACTCGACCAGCCGGTCGAACATGTCCGCCTTGGAGGTACTGGCCGCGACGGCCTCGAACATATTGGCGACATTGGTGATCGAGCCGACGTAATACTCCGCGCTCGTCTGGGTGTAGCGGCGGTTGAGCAGATAGCCGTCACGTGAGGCGACCCAGCGGATTTTGTCAGACGGAACGCCCTGCTCCAGCAGCCACAGACAGGCGTCGATTCCCGTCTTGCCACCGCCGATTATGGTGTAGCCTGATGGCGGGGTGGTGACCTCCGGGAGGTTGTTGAGCGGCATCAGCGTCGCGCCCGGATCAACCGAGAAATTCGGCGTGTGTGTCTTGGGCACGGAGGTGTTCAGATGGGTGCCGTCCACCAGCGTGCCGAATTCGACCTGCCGCGTCTCGCCGGACAGCCGGTGGGTGAACCGCCCGACGTGGCCCTCCACCCCCTCGAAATCGCAACCCGGATGCCAGCTCACGCGGCCCGTAGGCAGCAGCGTGTCGCGCATGACGCTGTCGAAATAGTCGCGCAGTTCCGGCAGAGTGGCGAGATCGGCCAGCCCCTGGTTGTAGCCCAGAGTGTCGATGCGCCCCTTGGAGAGCTCGCGCGAGGCGACACCGTAAAAGCTGCTGGGCTGGTGCAGCGTCACAAAGGGATAGGCGACATTCCAGTGGCCGCCCGGTCGGGTGTAGCGGTCGACCATGGTGATGGTGGCGTCCGGCTTTTCCACCAGCAGAGTGTCCGCGAAGGCGAGGCCCATGGCGCCTGTTCCGACGATCAGATAATCCGTACGCGCATTTTCGGTCTTGGCCATGGGGTGAACCTAGCGGTTGGCACAGGGTCAACGCCACAGCTTTTGCGGCCTGCGTCGCATGCCGTTTCGCATGAGGGCGCTCGGCCTAGTTCAGCGTCCGAGCAAGCCGGAAGCCGAAGTCGTCATAGCGGTAGTCCATAGTGTAGCGCAGGCGCTTGGCCGCGCGCATCTGGTAGCCATGTGTGACCCAGGAGCCGCCACGCATTATGCGCCGGTTGCAGTCGCCGTCACGCCGCGCACTGCCATCGCCGGGATTGCCCGCATGGCCCGCGACATAGCAATCGGCCACCCATTCATAGACATTGCCGTGAATGTCGTGGACGCCGAAATCATTGGGCGCATAGCTACCGACCGGCACAGTCTTCTTCAGATAGCGACCCTTGGGCGCGCCGCCGTAGGGGAACTCGCCGTTGAAATTGGCCTCGCGGTCGGAAATCGAATAGCCCGACGTGGTGGAGAACGGCACGTCACGCCCCGCCCGCGCGACATATTCCCATTCGGACTCAGACGGCAGGCGGTAGCTCTCGCCCGTGGCTGCGTTGAGCCAGGAAATGTAGCTCTCGACGTCGTTATAGGAAATGTTGGTGACCGGATGGTCGCCGCGGCCCCAGCCCTTGTCGTCGGGATTGTAGCCCTTGCAGCCGCCCGCATCCACGCATTGCTGCCACTCGGCGAAGGTCACTTCGAAGCGGCCGATTTCGAAGCTGTAGTCGATAGAGATCGGCTGTTGCGGGCCCTCATTGCGGTCGCGCTTTGGCTCGCTATCGGGGCTACCGATCATGAACTGACCGGGCGGGATGACGACCATGTCCGGCAAGACCGTCTTGGCGCGATTCTTCTCGCGCAGCCGTTTCAGCCGCGCGGCAGGGCGGTCGTCGATCGCATTGATGTAGGGATCGCCGCTCTGCGCGCAGGCGCTCTCCGGTAGCAGTACACTCACCAGCCCCAGCGCCACTCCGGCGCACACGCTCAACATTCTAGCCATCGTTTCGCCCCGCAAAATATCCGCCCCTCCCCAAATCCGTTAAGCAGCCCGGCATGAGCTGCGAAGGTGAATGTCCTGCCGCCCTTTTTCAAAGGCTGGGTGATAATGGAGTTAATGCGGTCCTCCCAGCGACGATGATGGCTTATCGATCGTGTTTGAACGGCAGTGCTCTATTGATCGTGACCGGGGTTGGTCCGGGCGAGTTTGCGCATCAATCCGGGCCAGACGAGATTGTCCCCCATGCCGGGCATGAAGGCGGGCGCGCCCTGGCTCATCACCTTGGCGCTCATTTCCTCATTCTCGAAGATCAGATTGTTGTGCCCGGCGGCCTGGGCGTGGATCTGCACGCGGCAGGCGTTCTCCAGGAAATAGAGCCGCAGGAAGGCCGTGCCCGCGCTCGGCCCCAGTGTCAGCGTGCCGTGGTTGCGCAGGATCATCAGGCTGTGCGAACCGAGGTTGGCGACGATGCGCTCGCGCTCATCGAGGTCCAGCGCGATGCCCTCATAGTCGTGATAGGCGATGTCGTCATGGACCTGCATGGCCATTTGCGACAGGCGCAGCAGCCCGTCCTTCTGCGCCGCAACCGCCATGCCAAACGCCGTGTGGACGTGGATGACGAAGGCCGCATCCTGCCGCGCATTGTGGACCGCGGAGTGAATGGTGAAGCCAGCCGGGTTCACGAAATAGGGCGTGGTCTGCTTGATCATGCCCTGGTCGTCGATCTTGACCAGCGAGGACGCCGTCATCTCGTCGAACATGACGCCGTAGGGATTGATCAGAAATCTATGTTCGCCGTCTTCGTCCGGCAGTCGCGCGGAGACATGGGTGAAGACCAGATCCGACCAGCCATGCAAGGCGATCAGACGGTAAAGCGCGGCGAGCTCGACACGCGTCTTCCACTCCGCATCGGACACCGTACCCTTGGCGGTCGGCAGATCGCGTGGATCTGGGATCAGAAACCCCGGTCCGCGGTCCAGCGCCTGGGCGATCTTGTCCTCATTTGTCGGTGCATTCATGGCCGTCTTCCCGAAGTAGTTTTGCGTGAGTATTGGGAGATTATCGGGAAGGGAGCAAGAGGATGTGCGCGCAGCGCGTCAGCAAGGCCGCATTCGTGTGAGCGCGCTTGACAATGTGACACACGTCACATAGACCGTGCGACATATGTCACATCCTTCCGATACCGAACTCGCCATCCTGAAATCACTCTGGGAGTCCGCACCGCAATCTGCGCGCAGCCTGCATGAGGGCGCGGGTGTGGCGCTGGGCTGGTCCCTGTCGTCCACGCGGACCACGCTGGCCCGCATGGTCACCAAGGGCCTGCTGGTGGAGACCAAGCAGAACGGGGTGCGAGCCTATGCCCCGGCGCGCTCAAAGCCGCAGACCATGGCGGGGCTGATGCGTCGTTTCCTTTCCCGTGTGATGGAGATCGATGGCCCGCTGCCGACCAGCGCCTTCACCGGATCCGCCGTGCTGGACGCTGACGAGCTGGCCGAGATCGAGGCGCTGCTCGCCGAAGCAGACACCGCGGGAGACGACGCGTGATCGCGCTGCTGCTGTCGCAGCTCTGGCTGCTGGGGCTTGGGCTGTGGGCACTGCGTTCGGGGACGCCGTGTAAGGATTACTCACCGACTAGCTGGCTCGCCCTGATCGGAGCCGGGATCGCCCCTCTGGCGACAGCATCGCTGCTCGCCCTGCGGCCTGATATGGCGGAGGTCGTTGTCGAGGCGCTCCCCGCCGCCCTGCAAACGGCAGCGCCGTCCGTCGGGCTGTCCGATGCCGCGTGGCTTGCCCCCTCGCCCGATATCATGCGCCTTGCCCTGCTCGTCTACGCCGTCGTCGCGCTCTGGCTGCTCGTCCGTCTGGGCGCGCGCACCCTCGCCCTGCACCGCCTTCCCGCGCGGGAAGTCGAGCCGGGTGTCTATCTGATCCAAGCCGATCTGCCGCCCTTCGCACTGGGCCTGCCGCGCCCGCGCGTCGTCGTGGCCGAGCAACTTTGGGAGAGCCTGTCGGAGCGCGAACGCGCCATGCTGCTCGCCCATGAACGCTCGCATCTGTCGCGGCGCGATCCGGAGGTCACGGGGCTTCTGCTGGTCCTGCAATCCCTGCTCTGGATCAATCCGGGCATGCGGTGGCTCGTGGCGGGATGGCGACGCGCGGTCGAAATCCGCGCCGACCGCGCCGCGCTGCAAGACCACGCGCCGCGCGATTACGCCGCGCTGTTCGCCCGGCTCGCCCGCGCGAGCGCCGCACCTTCGCTTCCCGTTCCCACTGCCTGCGCCCCTAACACCCACCCCAAAGGAGAAATGACCATGCGCCTGAAGACCATATTGAACGAAACACATACAACGCGGCGAACGCCCATAGCCGCGCTGCTGCTGGGCAGCGTGCTGTCCCTGGGCACGATCGCCGCCGCTGGCCCTGCGGCTGAGCTGGCCGAGCCTATGCCGATTAAGCGCGTGCCGCCGATCATGCCCGCCAGCTGCCCCGGTCTGCTTGACGACGGCGCGCCCGCTTTCGATTTCGCGACGATTGCCCGCAAGGTCCCGGCAGGTGTCGACGGCACGCCGGGCGGCTATATGGGCTGGTCCGATGTCGGCGAAGTTCGGGTCAAATTCGACGTCGACATAGACGGCGTGCCACAAAATATCAGCGTCGTGTCCGCCAATGCCGACTGCTTCCGCGTACCAAGCGTGGCCTCAGTGGCGAAGTGGCGCTTTCCGGCGGGCGCACCCGCCTACGGCGTGGAGAACATGATACGATATCGATTGGCCTTCAGCCCCGGCGAGAAGCCGATGGAAGCGATCCGCAAGTTCGCAGGCTAGTCCGCGCGGCCTCTGAGCGCGCGCCACAGCCCCCATAGGCTGATGACGAGCCAGGCGATCTCGATAACAAAGCTCGCCAGATTGAAGGTAAACCAGAGCGACACCAGGATCAGCGCCGCCCCTGCCGCATTGACCGCCGAGAACCGCCAATCCGCGGCTGGCAGCCGCCCCGACTGAACGCCCGCATAAGCGATGAGAATCAGCGCAACGCCGATCAGTCCGATGAGGTCGGGGAAGGTCATTAGAGATCGCTCAGCGCGCTTTCTTGTTAATCTTGTCGCCGTCCACCTCATAGATTGTGCCTGAAGGCGACATGATGACGTAAACGGGAAGCCCCTGCGACAAGGACGCAAACACGTGGGTTTCTTGCGGCACTGGATCGAGTAAGTGCGAGATAGTCACCCCGACGGACGATGCGCCTTGGGGAAGCTTTGCGCCAGCCTCTGTCGTTGTGGGCACGGCAATGCAGCTGTTCGTGAAACCCCGGCTATCCAGCACGGACTCCCCGTCCAGCGACAGGGTAAATCGGAAGTGGCGTCCGAATACAACTTCTCCTGGCTTGCGCGTCGAAGACAAAAGGTAGCCGAGCAGTTGCCCGTCCGGGTCTGCCGGGTCGGCAAAGACGGCGTAGTTCATTGGCAGGAACTGGCGGCAAGGTTCGAGCGCGTGGCTTTGGGTCATTGTCTGGACCGCGCGGCGGCGCGCCGTTTCGGCGTCGGTGAGATCGCGGGGCGCATCGAGCTGTCCTGAGACCGAAGCTTTCCCTTTCGCACCCGCGCCTCCCAGACGACCTGAGGAGGATCACTGCGGTCGATAAATGCAACACGAAGATCGGATGGGTGTCGCGCTTCAGTATGACGTGAGACGACGTAGCCGCCGACTTGCGATGCCGCCGTGTCGCCTAAATCCTCCAGCACCGCGTCAGTAGCCAGCCAAGCTGCCCGGTCGTGAAAGTAAAGATGCTCACCTAGCATCTCCGACCGCTTGATCGCTGCGCGGGTCTCAGCCTTGGACAGTGTGGATGTGTCTTGCGCGCCAGCAGGCAGAGGGAGAAGAGTTGCACTAACGGCAAGGAGGAACAGGGGAAGGAGGGACAAGGCAAGGCGACTCATGGCATGACAATCGTCCGTCTGGCATCGCTACGCAAGCAGGAGTTGTCGGCGCCATCTTACAGGCACTTACCCGTGCAAATAAAAACTGATCGTTTCGGGAGCGTGCTTACCCCGGCGCGCCGACGACGCGCATCGTCAGGTTCACTCGCCCGCCGCCGGGAAACGCACTTTCGGGCAGCAGCGCGGACGTGCCGGCGTAGATGCGCGAGACGCCGTGGTGGCATTGCCGCGCCTCGCCCGCCATCACGACGACATCGCCGGAATGCAGCCTGAGCCCTGTCGTCGGGCCACCTCGCGCGCGGCCACCCATGCGGAACATGGCGTCGTCGCCCAAGCTGACGGAGACGACAGGCGCGCGCAGATCATGCTCGTCCCGGTCCACATGCGCGCCCATCTTGGAGCCCTCGCGGTACCAGTTGATGAGGCATGCTTCGGGCGGGTCCGGCCAGTCGGTGACGTCATGCCAGAGCTGCAGCAGCGTATCCGGCAGAGCGGGCCACGCCGCGCCGGTCACGGGATGATCCGGCTGGTAGCGGTAGCCGCCGTCGCGGTCCGTCACCCAGCCCAAGGGTCCGAAATTGCTCATCAGGACAGACAACGGCGCGCCCGTGCGCGGCATGGTCGGCTGGTAGAGCGGCGCTTGCATAAGACCCTCCACCACCGCGTCGGTCAGCGCCGCCTGCTCGCCCGGCGCGAAGTAAAGCGGGTGATGCGCGAAGCCTTGCGGAAACCGTGGGGGAGAGCCCGTCACCGCGCCGTAGCCGGGACCGAAAACGCCACCAGCGCGCCGTCCTCGAAGTTTGCCTCGATCCCGACCGCGTCGCCCATGGCGCGCAGCTCGCCCAGCGGGTCGTCGACGGTCTCGCTCGTGAAGCGGCGCATGCGTTCGACCAGCGTCGGATCTGCGCCGAGTTCCAGCATGGCCTCGAAATGGTGCTCCGCCGTATAGCCGTCACCGTCCGTGCGCGACGCCATCGCGGTCCAGAGATCGGCCAGACTGTGCTCCCCAATGGCGGCATCCGCAATCAGCGCGAGCAGGTCGCCGCAGTCGTAATTGCCCTCATTCCCGCGGCGGATCGCATCTTCCAGCGTGCGCCCTTTCAGCGCTTCGTCGCAGAAGGCGTAGTTCTCGGCATATTGCTCGAGCTGGACTGCGGCGTCGGCCAGACCGAGATCCATGGCGATCTGCAGCGACATGGTTTCCGCCGCGCCTTCGCCGATCCATGCATGGCGTTTATGTTCGTAGCGTGTGTCACCCTGGTAGAGATGGGTGGCCTCATGAGCAAAAAAGCGCTGCAGATAGGGCTGGATGCGCGGGTTTTCCGTCTTGAGCACATCGCCGCTTATCTCGAACGACATCATATTGCCCGGCAGCACACCGCCACGAAGCGAAAAGCCCGGTTCGTCGAAGCCGCGAAACGCGACCAGTAGCGAGGCGGTCTGATCCAGCGGCTCGCCGAAGCGTTTGTCCAGCGCTGTGAAGACACGCACCAGATCCTCGTCCAGACCCTTCGTGATGAAGTCCGGCATCCCCGGATCGATAACACCCTTGAAACTCTCGCCCTCGGTGATCGTCGCCTCCCCCAGATAGGCGTAGAGGCCCTGATGCGCCTTGACGTCCAGGCGGCCTGTATGGCGCTCGCCAGCATAGAGAATGGGTCGGTCCGTTATGAGAGACAGCGGGACGTCGCGGCCCTCATCCGTGTGGTTGGAGGCCTCGCCCATGAGCGCTGCGACGGCCGCGCGATCGGTCAGCGGGATCATATTGAACGCGCCGAGGAAGATCGCGTCCGCGCCGTCGGAAAACGGAATGCGCGGCGTGTAGGTGGCCTGCACTTCGCCGGAATAGGGCCGGAAGGCAAAGGTCGCGACCTCGGCTGCGTTCGGCGCGAAGACGATTGCGTCCATGCCGTCGATGCGCTCCATGCTGACACCAAGCGTTTGCGACACCCACTCCGTGCTGCGCCAATCCGCGCCCGCCCGCACGAATGCAAAAGCGTCATAGGCCGGATCGCGCGTAATCTGTAGCGTCCAGTCTCCGCGCTCGCCGTCTGTGATCAGCACGGAGACGTGGGGCGGCGTCTTGATCTCGGCTTCGAGGGACGCGGTGTCCGCCCCGCCACCCGGCTGACAGGCGAGCAGCGCCGTCATTGCCAACCCACAGGCCGTGGCTTTCAGAAATCGCATAATGTCTCCCTCAGAATGCTCCCGCGACACTGTGCGAAGGAACGGGACACTGTCCCGTGTCTTATCCGTAAGGTGCGGAGCCTACGATCAACGCGACAGTCCGCCCATGCGCTACGCCCTCGCACTCCTGCTCGCCCTCACCGCAATGCCCGCGCTCTCCAATCCCATCGCGGATGCGGCGCGCGACAGGCTGAGCGCCGATGTGCGCTACGACGGTCGTTATGTGCGGCTGGACTATCCGGGCGGCGATGTGCCCGCAAAAAATCGGGGTCTGCACCGAAGTCGTGATCCGGTCATTGCGGGCTGCGCGCTGGCTGGACCTGCAGACGGTCGTGCATGAGGATATGCGCGCGAATTTCGCCGCATATCGGCATTGTGTCCGACCGGACGGCGCGTAGCGGCGACCCTCTGATCATCCACAATATCGGCGCAGGGCCGGAGGAAAGCGACATGCTGTTTTCCCACACCATCACGGGCCATTTCCGCCTGCCCGACGAGACGCGTCCGCTCACCGACCAAGCCATCCGAGCGGCCTGAAAAACGTCTGGCAAAAATTGCCCCAAACCCTTGCGAGCGCGCGCCTGCGCCCCATATCGGCTTGGAACGCTCCTGCCGGGCCGAGACGGACGCGCGGGAACTCGTAACAAATCAAGACGTTGGGTGCCGCGCGAACCGGGCCCGAAAAGTGGAGTGAAACATGTCTAAAGTGATCGGTATCGATCTGGGTACCACCAACTCATGTGTCGCCGTCATGGACGGTGACAAACCCAAGGTCATCGAGAACAGCGAAGGCGCGCGCACGACGCCGTCCGTCGTCGCCTTTACCGAGGATGGCGAGCGCCTGATCGGCCAGACCGCGCGCCGCCAGGCCGTGACCAATCCCGAGAACACCTATTACGCCGTCAAGCGCCTGATCGGCCGTCCCTTCACGGACAAGGCCGTCAAGAAAGACGCCAAGCTGGTCCCCTACAAGATCGTCAAAGGCCCCAACGGCGACGCCTATGTGCAGGGTCGCGACAAGGCCTATAGCCCGGCCGAAATCTCGGCCATGACGCTGACCAAGATGAAAGAGACCGCCGAAGCTTTCCTCGGCACCAATGTGACGCAAGCCGTCATCACGGTCCCCGCCTACTTTAACGACGCCCAGCGCCAGGCCACCAAGGACGCCGGCAAGATCGCCGGCCTCGAAGTGCTGCGCATCATCAACGAGCCGACCGCGGCTGCGCTGGCCTATGGCCTGGCGAAAGACGACGGCAAGACCATCGCGGTCTACGATCTGGGCGGCGGCACGTTCGATGTCTCGATCTTGGAGATCGGCGACGGCGTGTTCGAAGTGAAAGCCACGAATGGCGACACCTTCCTCGGCGGCGAGGACTTCGACATGCGCATCGTCGAATATCTTGCCGATGAGTTCAAGAAGTCCAATGGCATCGAGCTGAAGTCCGACAAGCTGGCGCTGCAGCGCCTGCGCGAAGAGGCCGAAAAGGCCAAGAAGGAGCTCAGCTCCGCCTCGTCCTACGAAGTGAACCTGCCCTTCATCACGGCGGACGCGACCGGTCCTAAGCACCTCAACATGAAGCTGACCCGCGCCAAGCTGGAAAGCCTCGTCGAGGACCTGATCAAGCGCACCATCACGCCGATCAAGAAGGCCATCGCCGATGCAGGCCTGAAGCCGTCCGACATCGATGATGTCGTGCTGGTTGGCGGCATGACCCGCATGCCCGCCGTGCAGAAGGCCGTGACCGACTTCTTCGGCAAGGAGCCGCACAAGGGCGTGAACCCGGACGAAGTCGTCGCCATGGGCGCGGCCATCCAGGCCGGCGTGCTGCAAGGCGACGTCAAGGACGTGCTGCTGCTCGATGTGACGCCTCTGTCGCTCGGCATCGAGACCGAAGGCGGTGTCTTCACCCGCATGATCGATCGCAACACGACCATCCCGACGAAGAAGTCCCAGACCTTCTCGACCGCCGCCGACAACCAGTCGGCCGTGACCATCAAAGTGTCCCAGGGCGAGCGCGAAATGGCGAATGACAACAAGCTGCTGGGATCGTTCGATCTCGTCGGCATTCCGCCCGCACCCCGCGGCATGCCGCAGATCGAGGTCACCTTCGACATCGACGCCAACGGCATTGTGAATGTCTCGGCCAAGGACTCTGCGACTGGCAAGGAGCAGCAGATCCGCATCCAGGCCTCCGGTGGTTTGTCGGACGACGACATCGAAGCCATGGTCAAGGACGCCGAAGCCAATGCCGACGAGGACAAGCGCCGCCGCGAAATGGCCGAAGCCAAGAACCAGGCCGAAGCGATCACGCACAAGGCGGAGTCTGATCTGTCTGAACATGGCGACAAGGTCGACGCTGAAACCAAGGAATCCATCGAGACGGCTCTGGCCGAGCTCAAGGAAACCGTGGCGGATGAAAACGCGGATGCTGCCGGCATCACGGACAAGGTCCAGGTGCTGACCGCCGCCCTGATGAAAATGGGCGAGTCGATCTACGCCGCCGCCGCCGAAGCCGAGGACGCACGTCCGGACATGGCGGACGACACATCGGCCGAGGACGACGACATCGTCGACGCCGAGTTCGAAGACGTCGAAGACGAAAACGCGGCCTAAAGGCAGCGAAGACTTGAAGGCCCCGCCCGCAACGGCGGGGCCTTTTCGCGAAAGAGGCGAGAACGCCCGTCGCGAGATCAGTCTGATGGGGACCCCTACCGACACATCCAGCCCATTTGGGCATTACGCGCTGCCGCCTGCACGCGAGGCACGCCGCTTTTCCGTGCACCGGATGAGCAGTAGCCGCCTTGGTCGTTGGGCCATCAGCGCCTGCCGAAAGCAGGTGATGCGCGGACTATCGGAGCCCTTTGACGTGAACGTCGCGCCCGGCGTCAACGCCCGCCTCTACCCCTCCACCAATCGCTGCGAGAAGCGCGCCTTTTGCGGCGTGCAGATCTGGGACGCGCAGGAGCGCCGCGCGCTGCGCGACGCCATCGAAGCCCACCAGGACGCCGCGCCCTTCACCTTCCTCGACGTCGGCGCAAATGTCGGGCTCTATTCGCTCTTCGCGCACGCTTACGCGCGCAAAGCCGATAAGCCCGTCCGCATCATAGCCGTCGAGCCCAACCCCGACACCGCCGACCGGCTCGTCTTCAATGCGGAAAGCTCGGGCGCGGAGTTCGCCCACGTCCGCGTCGCCATCAGCTCTGAACCCGGCCACGTCTTCATGCATGACGGCGGGACCAATCGCGGCGAGGCGGCGATCAGCGAGGAGACGACCGACATTCGCGTGCGCGCCCTGCCGCTGGCGGATCTCTGCGCCGAGCTCGACGTCACCCGCATCCACGCGCTGAAGCTCGACATCGAGGGTCATGACGTGGCGGCGCTGACGGACTTTTTCCGCGACGTGCCGCCCGCGCTCCACCCGGACATGATGATTCTGGAGCTGAGCGAGACGACTGCAGAGCCGCTCATTGCAGTGGCTCGTGCTCATAACTACCTGATCACCAAGCGCACTTCCATGAACGCAATCTTTCACAAACGGACAGCCTGATGGCCAAACGCGACTATTACGACGTCCTCGGTGTTGCCAAGACGGCGGACGCCAAGCAGCTCAAGAGCGCCTTTCGCAAGCGCGCCATGGAGTGCCACCCCGACCGGCACCCCGACGATCCCGAAGCGGAAGGCCGCTTCAAGGAGCTGAACGAGGCTTACGGCATTCTGTCCGATGAGCAGAAACGCGCCGCCTATGACCGCATGGGCCACGCCGCGTTCGAGGGCGGGATGGGGGGCGGTGGGGGCCAAGGCTTCCACGATTTCTCCGACATTTTCTCGCAGATCTTCGGTCAGGGCGCGGGCGCGGGCGGCTTTGCGGACATGTTCGGCGGCGGCGGCCGTGCGGGCGGACGCGCTCAGACCGTCGCGCGCGGTCAAGACCTGCGCTACGAGATGGAGATCAGCCTCGACGAGGCGTTCCGCGGCAAGGAGCTGACCATCGAGGTCCCGATCGCGGAAGACTGCGAGCGCTGCGACGGCATCGGGGCAGAACCGGGCGCCAAGGTCGAGACCTGCGGCACCTGTGGCGGACAGGGCCGCGTACGCACGCAACAGGGCTTCTTCACCATGGAACGCGCCTGTCCCACTTGCGGCGGCCAGGGCGAATATGTGTCTGATCCCTGCAATGAATGTGACGGCCAGGGCCAGGTCAATGTCGCGACCGAGCTGGATGTGTCGATCCCGGCGGGCGTTCAGGACGGCACCAAGATCCGGCTCGCGGGCCAAGGCAACCAAGCCCCCAAACGCGGCGCAATGCAGCGCCAGCGCGGCGATCTCTATCTCTTCATTTCCGTCGCCCCGCACGACATGTTCGAGCGCGAGGGCGCGAACCTCTTTATGCGCGCGCCTGTGCCGATGACGAAGGCCGCGCTGGGTGGGGAGATCGAGATCCCGACCATTGACGGCGGTCGCACCAAGATGAAGATCGCGCCCGGCAGCCAGGGCGGCAAACGCATGAGGCTAAGAGGCAAGGGCATGAGCGTGTTGCGGTCCAACCAGCGCGGCGACATGTATGTCGAGCTGGCCGTGGAGACGCCGAACAAGCTGACCGCGCGCCAACGCGAATTGCTCGAAGAGTTCGCCGAGATTTCCGGCGACGAGGTCAATCCGGAATCTGACTCCTTCCTCAACAAGGCCAAGCGCTTCTGGGACGAGCTTGTCGATTAATATTCGATCCGCGCGGCGGCGCTTCGTCCTCGCCCTGTCCCTATCCGCCATGCCGGTGGGCGGGCTGACCGTCTGGCCGACCTTCGCCAGCCAGCCCGACGCGCTCGCCGATCTCATCAAGATCATGACGGTGATCGGTGTTGGCGCGGCCGTAGTCGGTTTTGCGAGCTGGACGCTGTTTCAGCGCGGCGTGACCTATCCGGGTAGGGGGCGCGGCGCCCTGGCGGGAGCCGTGGCCGCCATGCTGATCGTGCCCCTGCCTCTCTTCGCGTGGTCGCTGAAATTCGGCATCGGTTTTCTGCTCGATGGTGACGGCCTGTCGGCGGTGGGACTGCTGCAACAGCTTTGGCTCGCTATCGTCGACGGCGCGCTCACCTTCCAGCAATTCACCAAGGCCTCGCTCGGGGCCATTCTTGGCAGCGCAGGTCTGGGCTGGATCGTGGCCTATGTCTCGTCGGGCGAGAGCGGCCGGAAGGTGGCCGAGCCGTTGACGACGGAGCGCCACAATTCCTCTGCCTCGTCCTCTTCCGCCACGTCGCGCGAATAGAGCCACATGGTGCGGATGAAGCGCCCGCGGTCGTCCTCGCTCATTTGGCCCGACCAGGTGGTGATCGACCCGAATCCTTCGAAATTGACCGAGAAGGCGAGCACGTCTCCTTGCATAAAGCCTGTCAGCGGAAAGCGCGTGATGTTGTCGGGATTGCCGAGCTCGGTCTGGTAGTGCCCTGACACGCCGCCGTCCTCGTCGACCTGCAGGGTCACGACCGAGCCTGCCTCGTTCTGCCAGACGCCCTCGAAGTCTTGGCCCCCGGTGTCGTGAGAGGGATCATGCGCGTGAGCGGGCACGGCAATGCCGATCAGAGCGGTGATGATCACGAACAGTCTAGTCATCGCGGAGCCTCTCCAACGCGCCCTCCAAGGCGGCGGCCTTCGCTTTCAGGTCTTGGCTGTCCATCGCAGCGAGACCTGGCGAGAAATGCGCATAGCGACTCGCTTTGATCTGCGGCCAACCGGGATCGCCGTCGCGGGCGAAGGACACCATGGCGTCCCGAAAGTCCGAGCGCTCGCCCGAGAACACGCTGTCATATTGCTGACCGTGGAAGGCTCCCGGAGCGCCGCGGCGCGTGGCATCATATAGGAACAACCAGCTGCCCTCGCCGCCCGCACGCTCATGGGCGTCCGCCGCCTGTTGCGACGACAACCCGTAGCGCAGATCCCCGAAAATGCGCTGGGCGGCTTGCTCATCCGAGACCGCGAAGTCGTCCGCATAGGCGGCGCGCAGAGCCGGGCTGTCCACGCGCGCAAGGAAGCCCTCCACCGTGAAGCCCGCGCCTTGGAGCGTGCCCGCGCCGTCATAGCTATTGGCCCCGGCCACGAAGGGCACGTCGCGTCCGGTGAACATTCGCACGGGCTGCTCACGCAGATGCGGCGCATCGATATAGGGCAGGTGAAAGGCGGTGAGCTCGCTCACCAGCGTCTCTGGCGCGGCATCAGTCCGCAGCGCCCCGTAGCGGATGCGCGTGCGTTCCTCGTCAGACGGATTATAGGCCTTCGGGAATGGCCACGATCCATATCCCGCATGGCTCCACGCGCGGTGGAACAGGCCATCGGCGCGTTCATCCACCATCATCAGCTGCACGCCCATGCCGCCCGCGCTGTGGCCCATCAGTGTGACATTGTCCGCATCGCCTCCGAAGCGCTCGATATTGGCCTGCACCCACTGCAGCGCCGCGACCATGTCGGCCTGCCCGAAATTGCGCGGATCATCTTCGTCCCAGCCCGGCCAGTCGTGAAAGCCCAGCTGACCCAAGCGGTAGTTGAATGTGACGACGACGAAGCCGTCATCGACAAAGGTCGCCGGGCCGTCACCGCCGGAGCCCTGGATGAACCCGCCGCCGTGTATCCAGACCATGACGGGCGCGTCTTTCCCGTCTTTGGGCGCGTCCTCTGGCGCGAATACGTTCAGGAACAGGCAGTCCTCGACCATAACCGTCTGGCCGCGTTGGGGGCAGGCAGGACCCATGGCATCGAAGGGGGCAGCGTCCGCCCAATCCGCCTTGGGCTCCGGCAGTTCCCAGCGCTCGGCCGTCGCATAGGGGATGCCGAGCCAGCGCGTCTCCGATGCACCATCGGGTGCCGCAACAGCCCTGCTGCAGCTTGCGATTAGGACGGCGGCGAGCAGAGCCTTACGCACCGACGAACCCCAGCACGAGATAGGCCGCGACGGTCAGCCCGCCCGCGGTAAGCGCGTAGGGGAGCTGCGTGCGGATGTGGTCGATATGGTCCGAGCCAGACGCCATGGAGGCGATGATCGAGGTGTCGGACGTCGGGCTGCAGTGATCGCCGAACACGCCGCCGCCGACGGCTGCAGCAATGGCCAGCGACGGGTCGAGGCCGTAACTCTGCGCCAGCGGTACGGCGATGGGGATCATGATCGCGAAGGTGCCCCAGCTGGTCCCGGTCGAAAACGCCACGAAGCAGGCGATGAGGAAGACCAGCGCCGGCATCAGCGCGGGGCTGAGGAAAGCGCTGGTGACGTCGGCCGTGTAGACGCCCGTGCCCAGCTGATTGCGGCAGAGATCGCCCAGCGCGAAAGCCAGCAGCATGAGGATTGCGAGCGGCACCATCCCGGCCATCCCCTTGAGCGCTTCGTCGAAGCTCTCGCGAATGCCGAGTATGCCCTGCGCCTTTGCCATGACCATGGCGAGCACGGTGGCGAAGGTGGAGGCATAGAGCACGGCGGAGCTACCGGAGCCGGAGCGCATGCGGTCGAACCACCCCTCACCCTCTCCCGTCATGATTAGGAAAGTCGGGACCAGCAGGACCATGGCCGCGATCGGCAGGACCATGTTGATTGCGCGCTTGGGCGTGCCGGGTCTTGAGCTGACCTGCAACGTGTCGTCTGGCAGCATCGGCGTTGCGCCATCGCGCAGTAGTGTCCCGCGTGCTTCGGCCGTGCGCATTTCGCCAATGTCACGGCGGCTGATGATGACGATGAGCAGGATCACCACGATAAGCATGGGGTAGAAGTTCAGCGCGGTCGCTTGCATCAACTGTGAGAATGGTTGTTCCAGCCCCTGCGCCGCAATCAGCCCCATCAGGTAAGCGCCCCACGCATTGAACGGCATGAGCACGGACGACGGAGCCGAGCCGGTATCCGCGATCAGCGCCAGCTTTTCGCGGGGCATGCCAAGCCGATCGGCGACGGGCCGGTAAAGCGTGCCGACCGTGAGAATGGAGATGTTGCTCTCTATGAAGATCAGCAGACCCGTGCCGAGCGCGAGCAGTTCCACCAGCACGCGCTGGTCGCGCGCTTTGGCCTTGGCCATGCGGCGATCGAGCCAGCCAAGCAGTCGATCGATGAAGCCCTCCACCCCGCCGGAACGTTGGATCAGTCGGATCAGCGCACCAACCACAAGTGTGAAGATAATGATCCGCGCATTGCCGGCGCTGCCGAACACGCTCACCGCTGCGTCGATCGTGTCGAACGTCGCGCCCAGCGGGTTAAAGCCTGCGAGGATCAGATAGCCCGTCCAGAGCCCCAGCGCGAGGCTTAGAAAAACCTGCCGCGTGGCGAGCGCCAGCGCGATGGCCAGCACAGGCGGCACGAGCGAGAGCCAGCCAGCGGTTTGGGAAACATCCATGCGGCGCGGTTTGCCGTGCAGGGGCCGGGTTTACAAGGCGCACCGCCTCGCTAATCCACGACCACGAGAGGGAGGCACCATGAGCAATCTGTTCCGGCGTGAAGCCATGGCGCGGCGTTCGCGCGCGCTCTATGGCGAGGTTCGCCTGCGCACGCCGCTGTCCGGTTGGGCGGTGGCGGCGCTGGTGATCGGCGCGATGGCCGTGATGGGCTGGATCCTGTTCGGTTTGGACGTCAATGGGCAGACCGTTTGGAGCTGGCTGCGTGGCTAAATTGCCTGTCATTCTGCAGACGGAAACGACCGAGTGCGGCCTGGCCTGCCTCGCCATGATCGCGCGCTATCATGGGCATGACGTCGATCTGAACTCCTTGCGCGAACGCTATCTGCTGAGCTCGCGCGGGACGTCGCTCAAGCAGATCATCAAGATCGCGGGCGAGCTGTCCTTCAGCCCGCGCGCATTGCGAGTCGATCTGGATCAGCTGGACAAGCTGCAGCTGCCGGCCATCATTCATTGGGACCTCAACCACTATGTCGTGCTGTCGCGCATCCGGGGAAAGACGGTCGAGATCGTCGATCCGGGTGTTGGGCGACGATCCATGGCGCTGTCGAAATTTTCCGACCATTTCACCGGCGTTGCGCTGGAGCTGACCCCGGCGGCGGATTTCGCGCCCGTCTCAGACCGCATCCGGCCCAAGCTGACCGATCTCTGGTCGAAACTGATCGGAGCCCGCTCGGCCATCATCCAGACGCTGGCGCTATCCGTCGCCCTGCTCGCCACCATTCTTCTCGCGCCGTTCTTCTTTCAGCTGGTCGTCGATGCGGTGCTGCCGGGGGCGGGCGAGGCGGGCGACCGCACTCTGCTGATTGCGCTGGTCGTGGGCTTCGGTCTGCTCGCTGTCATGCGCGCTGTGATGGAGGCGGCGCGGGGCTACACCATAGTGACATTCGGCGCGCAGCTGTCGCGGCAGATGGTCGGCAATATCTTTCGCCATCTGGTGCGCCTGCCCGTGCGTTACTTCGAGCGCCGCCATGTCGGCGACATCATCAGCCGCATGAACTCGACACAGCCGATCCAGGAGGCGCTGAGCCAATCCGTTGTGGCGGTGCTGATCGACGGTGCCATGGCGCTAATGATGCTGGTGGTGATGATCGCTTTTTCGCCTCTGCTCGCACTTATCGTCGTCATTGCAGCCGCGCTCCTCATCGGGGCGACGCTGCTGATCTATCCGAGGCTGCGCGCCACGCAGGAGGAGGCGATCTACGCGCGCGCGCTGGAGAACTCCCACGTCATCGAAAGCATCCGCGCGAGCACGACGGTCAAGCTGTTCGGACGCGAGGCGGAGCGGGAGGCGAGCTGGGCGAACCTGTTCACCGACTATGTCAACGCCGAGGTCGGTCACCAGCGCTGGAACGTGGCCACGACATTCGCGCAGACGCTGATTAACGGGCTGCAGGTCGTGGCCGTCGTGGGCGCGGCGGCGTGGCTGATGACCGGAGAGAGCAGCAGCTTCACCGTCGGCATGCTCGTCGCCTTCCTGATCTACCGACAATACTTCACCGACGCTGTGACCAAGCTGGTGCAGAAGGGCATCGAATTTCGCCTGCTGTCGCTCCATCTCGACCGCCTGTCCGACATCGTCCACGCCGAAGTCGAACGCACGGCGGGAGACTACGAACCGCTCGGCGAGCTGGACGGCCGGGTGAGCTTGGTCGGTGTCTCCTTCCGCTATGCGCCGAGCGATCCATGGGTGCTCACCGACTTCGAGCTGGACATTGTGCCGGGCGAGATGGTGACGCTCACCGGCCCGAGCGGCGGCGGCAAAACGACGCTGATGAAGCTGATGCTGGGCCTCTATGCGCCGGAAGCAGGAACGGTGCGGATCGACGGGCGCGACCTCGCCACGATTGACCCGGCAGACTGGCGCTCGCGCGTGGGCGTGGTGATGCAGGACGACCGGCTGCTGTCCGGCACCATCGCCGACAATATCGCCTTCTTCGATCCTGAGATCGACATGAAGCGGGTTGCCCGGGCGGCGAGAGCCGCGCGCATCCACGACGTCATCAACGCCATCCCGATGAACTACCTCGCCATGATCGGGGACATGGGCTCGATCCTGTCAGGTGGACAGCGTCAGCGCCTACTGCTGGCCCGCGCGCTC
Source organism: uncultured Algimonas sp. (assembly GCA_937923575.1). Taxonomy (GTDB): domain Bacteria; phylum Pseudomonadota; class Alphaproteobacteria; order Caulobacterales; family Maricaulaceae; genus Litorimonas. The sequence goes on along the minus strand of CALDUL010000075.1, from coordinate 1,940 downwards.
TATCAGGAGCCGGACGTGCTGTTCCTCGACGAGGGCACGGCCAATTTGGACGCGGAAACGGAAAGCCAGATCGTGGAGCTGATCGCCGGACTCGACATTACCCGCATTATCATCGCCCATCGCCCGGCCTTTCTTAACGCGAGCGACCGCGTGGTTCATGTTGGGACACAGGCCGAAACCTCTCCGCACAAGATTTCAACTTAGCGCAAAACTGGGGCTCGGAAGTCGGCAAAAACACCGGTTTTTGGAAAATTAACGATATCCTGTCCCGGATTGGGTCGTTTTTCTCTTGAACTGCAGGCCCGCTTTTTGCTCAAGAGTAGGTAAGGGCGAGCGATCGTGCTGGCTCCCGTGCAACCACCAGAAGGGAACTACAACAATGCGTGAACTCACTGTTGAAGAACTGGACGTCGTCGAAGGCGGCTTGCCAATCATCATCGACGAATTTTAGTCGAAACGAATTCGTTTATCACGAATGTGGGCAACCCGCTTAAAGGCGGGTTTTCTCTTAGGTAGATGACACGTTCTTTTAAGACCAATCGCGTATTCCAATCCGCGTCATGGTCTGGTCACCCCGCACTTTATTCTGCGTCCTGCTCTGCGGTATATCCCTGTTGCTGAGCACTCCGGCCGTATTTGCGAATCCGTCGGATGACGCGCTCGTGACCGAGATTGAGGAATTTCTGCGCTTTAGCGCGTCAAAGGGCGCAGAGTCTGACGCTACGACCGAGCGCTATCCCTCCATAGATTTCGCCAACGCCCTGCACATCGCTATTGGAAACAATGACCGGAAAGCGCTGAATCAGCTTGTCGGAGAGATCGGCGTCTGGGCAGATCAGACGCGGACAACACGGTCTGCACTATTGCACCGCTCAGCCTTAGGGATTGCCGAGCGCTTCCCGGACGATGTCTTTTCTCCCGACAAGCAGCCTCTCGTGGAGTATCTGGAAGACTTCGACGCCAGCAGTGATTGGTATGTGCAGGCGCGCATCGATTTGATCCTGACCGGACTTCACCTGCCCGGGCAGGACAACATCGGATCTCTTCGATACGCCCAACGCGCCCTTGCCGCTCTGCCCGACGAAGTGTCGCCTTGGACGACGGATGTTAAGATGGGTTCTGCTGAATCCTCTATCAGTTTCTACGGTATCAGGGGTGATGCGCGGGGTATGCTGAAGGCCGCTCAGGCCCACGCCGAACTGACCCGCCATTACGACACACCTATCGACCATTTCGAATTCCTGACAAATCTGATCTATGCTCTCAATGCCACGCGCGATTACGAGACGGCCGACCGCGTGGCCGAATTGCTGGACGGCGAAATCCGAAGCGACGCCTTCCCGATCGGGCTGGACAAGGTCAATCGCGGTCGCACCAAAATCGAACTCGGCCAATATGAGGCCGCGGCGGAACTTCTTAAGGAAGCAATGGTGACGGCAGATGATCCGTCGGTCAAACGCCAGGCCCGCACATTCCTCGCGACAGCCTATGCGGGACTTGGCGAACCCGGTGAGTCGCTGAAACTCTTGCGCGACCTCGAACAGCAGAACTCCAAGTTGAATAAACCTCAGAGCGCGAATTCGCGGGCAGTCATGCTGCACACGCATGCCCTACTCGCGCTCGACGCCGGGGATAGTGAGAAGGCTTTTCGCCTGATGCGGGAGCGGGTCAATGTCCTGGTCGCCGCGACGAAGACTGCCAACTCCTCCGAGCTGACCACACTGCTCGCCAACCTCGAAAACACGCGCGGGCGCCAGATCGAGCGGTCCGAAGCGCTGCGCCGCGAGGGCGAGCTCAAAGCCGTGCAGCTGGAGCAGCAGAAGACGATTAACCGTGCCCTGCTGGCGCTGCTCGCGGGTCTCGGCGCTGCGATCATCGCCCTGATCTTCTTCCTGCGCTACCGCGAGAAGACGAATGCGCAGGTCCAGGCGCTACAGATA
>CALDUL010000074.1 GCA_937923575.1 uncultured Algimonas sp. | reverse complement strand
TCCATAACGCTCGCCTTATCGTCGGAGCTCGCGCCGAAATTATGCGCAAAGCCGAGACTGTGCCCAATCTCGTGGGCGGAGAGCTGACGGATGCGCATCAGGGCGAGTTGCACCGGATCATCCGCCTCGCCGCTGTCGGTTTTCCCAGCGCCCAGCAGCCCTTCGAAGATCATCCGGTCCTGACGCACTCTGAGCGACCCCAGATTGACGTGGCCCTTCAGCCGCTCGCCCGTGCGCGGGTCGACGACACCGCCGCCGTAGGACCAGCCGCGCGTCTGCCGGTGGACCCATTGCACGACATTATAGCGCACATCGAGCGGATGGGCGTCTTCGGGCAGGATTGCCACACGGTAGGCGCCAGCCTTGCCCGCCGCCGCAAATCCGTCCACCCACCACTGCGCGCCCTCGACCAAGGCACTGCGGATCGGCTCCGGCGCACCGCCGTCGATGTAATAGGTGATGGGCTCTTCGGTGATCCGGTGCCTGACGGCGAGGCGCTTCTCGATCGGCGCTGAGAGGGGCGCGCTGTAGTCATAATGCACAATCTCGATCGCGCCGCTGCGCGGGTCGGAGGGGAGTGGCGTGTAGCCATCGTCCGGCAGGCGCACAAAACTGTGGTGCACGATCAGCGTCGCTGTCTTGCCATTGGCCGCAGTTGTTGCGACTTCGCGACCCGGGTCGGCGCTTTCCAGCGTGAAGAAGACATCGAATTCGGAGTTGTCCGGAAAACTGAAGACGTTGTCCGCATCCACCAGCGTGCGGTCCGCCGCGAGGCTGAAGCTGCCCTGCTCCGCGTCCTTCAGATATTGGACAAGTCCCAGCGCGTCCGATGTCAGAAACTCGGTCATGTCGATCAGATTGCCGTCCATCACTGGAAAGCTCGCGATGAAACTCGGCGCGAAGCTCTCGGCCACGGCGCGACGCTCCAGCGCATTGTCCGAGCTCGCGCGGTATTTCAGGTTCCGTTCCTCCAGGATCACCCGGTCACCGCGGCGGCGGAAGTCCACCACGCGCCCGCTCTCGCCCCAACCGCGGTCCAGCCCGACCGGATTGCTGCCGAGCCCGGCTGTGAGCCGCGCCGAGTGGATCGCGGACAGCATGATCCCGTCGGCGTCCGCGTCTGGTAACCGCGCCAGCACACGACCATCGCCCTCGCCGACATAGAGCGATAGAAAGCCGTCCCGCGCGTCCATCCCCGCCGTCGGGTCGCCGCCAGTGCTGCTTGTCGTCTGGGCGGTACAGCCCGCGAGGAGAAAGGCGATCAGGATCAGAAGAATACGCATAGGCGCGTTGCTAGGCAGGTCGGAGCTACGCGTCCAGAGCGTCGTGAAGGCCGTCGATGCTCTGCTCCCAATTCTGTCCGTCAAATTTGATGACCTCACCCACCGTCAGGCTCGGCACGCAGCGCGCGTTGACGCTCCACGCGCCGGGGTGGGAGCGGGGGCGGTAGAGCGGTTTGATCCCACAGGTAGCGCAGAACAGATGCTCGGCTGTCCTGGTGCCGAACCGATAGGACGTCATCGCGTCGCGGCCCTGCTGGAAGGTCAACTCAGCGTCCTCGACAAAGACATGCTGATAGGCCGTCATGGCGCAGAGCGAGCAGTTGCAATTGGTGATCGTAACGACGTCCGGCGCGTTGAAACTGAACTGCACCGCGCCGCAATGGCAGGATCCGTGATGGGTAGTCTGTGTCATGCCCTCTCCTAGCGCAGCCGCCCTTCCCCCCGCTAGTCATGTGCTCTAAGTGCGCGCCATGTCATTTAACACCTACGGCCGACTGTTCCGCGTCACGACTTGGGGCGAGTCGCATGGACCCGCGATCGGCTGCGTCGTCGATGGCTGCCCGCCGCGCATTGCGCTGTCTGAGTCCGACATCCAGCCCTTTCTCGACGCCCGCCGTCCGGGCACGTCGCGCTTCGTCACCCAACGCCGCGAGCCCGATACTGTCCGCATCCTGTCGGGCGTGTTCGAGGGTCTGACGACCGGGACGCCGATCAGCCTGATGATCGAGAATGTCGACCAGCGCTCGCGCGACTATTCCGACATCAAGGACCGCTACCGCCCGGGCCATGCGGACTATACTTACGATGCCAAATACGGTCACCGCGACTACCGCGGCGGCGGGCGCAGCAGCGCGCGCGAGACGGCGAACCGCGTGGCGGCCGGCGCGATCGCGCGCAAGATCATAGACAGCGTGACCATTCGCGGCGCCGTCACCTCCATCGGGGAGATGGAGATCGACCGCGCGAATTGGGACTGGTCGGAATGCGCCAACAACCCTTTCTGGTGCCCGGATGCCAAGGCCGCGAAGGAGTGGGAAGCCTATCTCGACAGCGTGCGCAAAGACGGCAATTCAGTCGGCGCGATCATTGAAGTCCATGCCGAAGGGGTGCCCGTCGGTTGGGGCGCACCGGTCTATGCCAAGCTCGACAGCGAAATCGCGGCGGGCCTGATGACGATCAACGCGGCGAAGGGCGTGGAGATCGGCGCAGGCTTCGCGGCGGGACGTGCCAAGGGCACGGATATGGCAGACGAAATGCGGCTTGATAAGACCAATGGCGGTGAGAATGGCAAACCCGTCTTCCTCGCCAACCACTCGGGCGGCATCCAGGGCGGCATCGCCAACGGCAACACCATCACCGCGCGCCTCGCGATCAAGCCGACGAGCTCGATGCTCACGCCGACCCGCTCGGTCAATGCGCGCGGCGAGGAAGTCGACGTCATCACCAAAGGCCGCCACGATCCCTGCGTCGGCATCCGCGCCGTGCCCGTGGCAGAAGCCATGCTCGCCTGCGCGCTGGCGGATGCGATGATGATGCACCGCGCCCAAGTCGGCGGCTAGTGCTCCCCTCGCACACAGCCCAAGGACGGCGCGCGGAACAAGGCGCAGCGAAGTGAGCACGGGGGTATTGGGCTAGCGTCCGAAGGACCGTCCAGCGCAGCTGGAACCCCGGCGCATCCGCCGGGACGATCGCGAAGCGGTCGGATCTCTTGGTCGGGCGAATGCCCAATCTCTTTGATCATAGTTTCTCTCCCTTGAGGGAGAGGGTGCCCTGAAGGGGCGGGTGAGGGTGTGGGATATCCGTGAGACTCTTCCAAACCGAACACCCTCATCCGGCCTGTCGGCCACCTTCTCCCGAAGGGAGAAGGGCGACGCATTCTATTTTATGTGCGGCCGGACAACAACATCAGCCGCGCCCCGCGCTCCTCGTCTCCAAAACCCACACCCATTGCCCGCCCCCACCCCAAGCGCTACCGCCCCCCGATGGATAGCTCCCTCCTCCTCTCCGTCTTCGTCTTTCTCGCGGCCTCTTGCGTCCTTGTCCCCATCTCCAAGCTCACGGGCCTTGGTTCCGTCATCGGCTATCTTCTCGCGGGCGTGCTGATCGGGCCGAGCGTTTTGGGGCTAATCGACGATCCGGAGACGATCCTGCATTTTGCGGAGTTCGGCGTCGTCATGATGCTGTTCCTGATCGGGCTGGAGCTGCAGCCGCGCAAGCTCTGGGCGATGCGGGGCAAGCTGCTCGGCCTGGGCGGGATGCAGGTCGGGCTGACGGTGCTTGTGGTGAGCGCGGCCGCGGCGCTCGGCTTTGGCCGGAGCATGGGCGAAGCGCTGACCATCGGCATGGCGCTGTCGTTGAGCTCGACCGCCATAGCGCTGCAAATCCTGCAGGACCGCGAATTGATGGCAGAGCCGGAGGGCGAGAGCGGCTTTGCCGTGCTTTTGTTCCAGGACGTCATCGTCATCGCCATGATCGCATTGCTGCCGCTGATGGCGGGCATGACACCGTTCGCGGGCCAAGAGGCCTATGACAGCCACGGCAGCGACGCTCACGGACCAACAGGAATTTGGCTCGGCCTCGCCATTGTCGGTGTGTTCGCGGGTTTCATCCTCGGCGGGCGCTACCTGCTCGGACCGGTCTTTCGCCTCATTGCGCGGTCCAAGGTGCGCGAGACCTTCACCGCGCTCGCCCTGCTGCTGGTCGTCGGCGCGGCATTGCTCATGGGTTGGCTGGGACTGAGCGCGGCGCTGGGCGCCTTCATCGCGGGCGTCGTGCTGGCCGACAGCGAATACCGACACCAGCTGGAGCGCGACATCGAGCCGTTCAAGGCGCTGCTTCTGGGGTTGTTCTTCATCTCCGTCGGTATGTCGCTCAACCTCGCTTTCATCGCGGATAATCCCGGGCTCATCATCGGGCTGACAGTGGCGCTGATGGCGGCGAAGTTCGCCGTGCTGTTCGCCGTCGCGAGCGTGTTCGGACTGCGCGGCGGGCGTCGGCTGTTCTTCTCGACCCTGCTCTGCCAAGCGGGCGAGTTCGGCTTTGTTCTCTTCTCCTTTGCGCTGGTGGAGGGCGCGATCAGCCCTGAGGCGAACGCCGTTCTGCTGTCCGTTGTCGCGCTCTCCATGGCGCTGACGCCGCTGCTCCTGCTCGCTCTGGACAAACTGGTCCTACCGCGGTTCCAGGACATCGCAGCCACGGGCGACGCACCGGTCAACCAGCACCATCCGGTCATCATCGTCGGCTATGGTCGCGTGGGCCAGATCGTTGGCCGCCTGCTCGAAACGCAAGGCATTTCTACCACCCTCGTCGACAATGATGGCGACCATATAAAGTTTCTCAAACAGTTTTCCGAGCGCGTCTATTACGGCGACGGGACCGATCCGGAGATCCTGCGGCTGGCCGGTGCGGAGGAAGCGCGACTGATCGTGGTCGCCATCGATGACCGCGACGACAACACCAAAACCGTGCGCGAGATCAAGGCGCATTTCCCGCAGGCCAAGCTCGTCGTGCGCGCCCGCGGCCGCCCTCATCTCTTCGACCTGCTCGCGGAAGACGTCCACTATGCGGAGCGCGAGACCGTTCGCGGCGCCCTCGCCATGGGCCGCGCCGTGCTGGAGACTATGGGCCTGAAAGAGGACGACGCACGCTACGCATCCGACCGCTTCCTGGAGCTGGACTACCAGCTCATCGAGGAGACATTCCACTTGCGCGGCGATATCACGAAGCTGGCCGAGAGAGCGGATCAGGGCCGGGCGTTTCTGAGGGAAACGCTGCGCAAGGAGATGGAACAGACGGGAGAGTCTGGGAGCTAGCGCTGCGGATGGCCGGCGCTCTGCGCAACGCAGCCCCGCACCTTGCAATCCGCTCGCCCTCGGACTACCCGCCGCGCGTTCGCTTGCGCGTAATCACCTCGCGCGCATCACACCAACGAGAACACCCGCAATGATACGCACCGCCCTGTCGGATTTCGCCGACCGCATCAACATACCCGCACGCCGCCGCACCGGCCCGATGACGTTTACGCCCGCGCGGGTGAAGACGGAAGTTCTGGCTGGCCTCACGGTCGCGCTGGCGTTGGTACCCGAAGCGGTCGCCTTCGCGCTGGTCGCGGGCGTTGCACCGCTGGTCGGCCTCTACGCCGCTTTCATCGTCGGGCTGATCACCGCCGTCATGGGTGGGCGCCCGGGAATGATTTCGGGCGCGACCGGTGCGCTGGCCGTCGTCATGGTCGGCCTCGTCGCGCTGCACGGGGTCGAGTATCTGTTCGCGACGGTCGTGTTGATGGGCATCCTCCAAATCCTCGCGGGCATCTTCCGCTTGGGCAAGTTCATCCGGCTCGTTCCGCATCCGGTCATGCTGGGTTTTGTAAACGGCCTCGCCATCGTCATCGGCATGGCGCAGCTGAGCCAGTTCCAGACGACCCCGCCGCCAAAGGTCGACCACCCCGGCCCATTCCACATTCTCAACGGGGAGTGGATGCAGGGTAGCCAGCTGCTTCTCATGCTGGCTCTGGTCGCACTGACCATGTTCCTGATCTGGGTCACGCCCAAGATCACCAAGGCCATCCCCGCCCCGCTCGCCGGTATCGGCATCGTGGCGGCGCTGGTGATCGGCTTCGGCATCGATGTGCGCACTGTGGGCGACATGAGCTCCATCGCGGGTGGCTTGCCGGAGTTCCACATCCCGATGGTGCCGATCAATCTGGAGACGATCCAGATCATCCTGCCCTATGCCGTCATCCTCGCCGCCATCGGTCTCATCGAGTCCCTGCTGACGCTCAACCTCGTCGGCGAGATCGTCGAGGAGCGCGGCGGAGCATCGCAGGAATGCGTCGCGCAGGGCATCGCGAATACGGTCACCGGCTTCTTCGGCGGCATGGGCGGTTGCGCCATGATCGGGCAGTCCATGATCAATATCAAATCCGGTGCGCGCACGCGGCTCTCGGGCATTACGGCCGCGCTCTTCCTGCTCGCCTTCATCCTGTTCGGCTCCGGGTTGATCGAGCGCATTCCTCTGGCGGCGCTCGTCGGGGTGATGTTCATGGTCGTGATCGGTACCTTTGCCTGGGAGTCGATCAAGATCATGGCGCGCGTGCCCAAGATCGACGCCTTCGTCATCGTGCTCGTAACTGTGGTCACGGTCTGGCACGATCTGGCTGTCGCCGTGGTCGTGGGCGTCATCGTGAGCGCTCTCGCCTATGCCTGGAACGCGTCCCGCCGCATCGACGCGCGCACGGAAATCTCGAATGAACCCGGGGGCGACACCAAGGTTTACCGCCTAGAAGGCCCGCTCTTCTTCGGCAGCGCGGAGGGCTTTTCCGAGCTGTTCGACGTCAAGGGCGATCCGGACAATGTCATCGTCGACTTCGACAACAGCCGTGTCGTCGATCAGTCCGCCCTGCAAGCCATCGAAGCCCTCGCGGCCAAATACCAGGCGGCTGGAAAGACACTGCAGCTGCGCCACCTCACGCCGGACTGTCACGACCTGCTGACCAATGCAGGGCAGCTGATGGTCGATAGTGACGACGATCCCGAATACGGCTTGGCCGTTGACTACGGCATTCGTCTTGGCCGCCTCGGCAGTGGTCACTAGAGCTGTTTCGCGCTAGACGGAGGCTCCACAGCAGGAGTCACCACCATGTGCGACGAGATCACCGAGTCCGAAAACCAGGAACACTACGCCCGGCAATTGACGCGCAGGCAGTTCAGCCTGACGGCCGGCGGTGTCGCCTTCGGCGCCGCTTTCGCGGGCTGTGCACCGGGTGAGACGATGGCGAGCGAACTCGCCGGATCGATCGCGGAAACGGACGTCTCCATCACCACGCCCGACGGCGAGGCCGACGCTTTTTTCGCTCACCCGCAAGGCCGCGCCAGCGCCGCTGTGCTAATATGGCCGGACATCCTCGGCTTGCGCCCCGCCTTCAAGATGATGGCCAAGCGGCTGGCGGGCGACGGCTATGCTGCGCTGGTCGTCAACCCTTACTACCGCCGCGCCAAGGCCCCACTGGTCGAAGTCGGCGACAGCTTTTCCAACCCGGCCGTGCGTGAAAAGATCTTCCCTTTCGCCCGATCGCTCTCCCAGGATACCAACCGCACGGATGCCCGCGCCTTCATCGACTGGCTCGACGCGCAATCGGCCGTCGACACGTCACGCGGCGTCGGCACGATGGGCTATTGCATGGGCGGGCCGATGACTTTCGTGACCGCGCATGAGCGGGCCGACCGCGTTCGCGCAGGCGGCAGCTATCACGGCGGCGGCCTTGTCACGGGCGCACCGACCAGCCCGCATCGCATGGTCCAGCATATGAACGCCGACTTTCTGATCGCCATTGCCGAGAACGATCACGAGCGTTCCCCGCATGTCGAAGGCGTGTTGCGCGAGACTTTTGCCGAGACGGGCAACTCCGCGGAGATCGAAGTCTACGCTGGTACCAAGCACGGCTGGTGCCCGCCCGACAGCCAGGTCTATGACGAAGCGCAAGCGGACAAGGCATGGGCGCGGACACTGGCTCTGTTCGAGACGGCGCTGGCCTAGAGCCCGCTCACGGCCTCGACGAAACGCATCACCTCGGCCTCCGTGTTGTAGGCATGTAGGCTCGCGCGAATGAGGTCGGGCAGGTCTCGGTCTTCGGCGTCGAGTAGCGCCCATTCGCGCGGCACGACGGAAACGTTGATCCCCTGCGCGCGCAGGGCGGCCTTGGCCTCGCCCACATCAACGCCCAGCTTGGACAAGGTCACAATGGCGGAGCGGTGTTCGCCGGGATCATGGACTTCGACACCGCGAAGCGCAGCGAGCCGTTCGCGCAAGCTCTGCGCCATGGGCTGCACGCGCGCCGCGATACTGTCCAGCCCAGTCTCTAGCGCGTAGCGCATCGCGCGACCGAGCGCGATCTGGCCCGCGACATTGCGCTCCCAGGCTTCGAACCGACGCGCGCCGGGCGCGAGGCGGTAACTCTCCCGCCCCAACCATTCGGCCGCTTCCAGATCGACGACATGCGGCTCGATCCGCTCCGCGAGCTCGCGGCGCATATAGAGAAACCCCGTCCCACGCGGTCCTCTAAGAAATTTCCGCCCCGTCCCCGTCAGCGCGTCGCAGCCGATCGCTTGCACATCGATCGGCATCTGACCGACCGACTGGCAGGCATCGAGCAGGTAAAGCAGCTCATGTTCACGCGCGAAACGCCCGACGGCTTCGGCGGGCTGGATCAGGCCGGACTGGCTCGGACAATGGGTAAGCAGGACGAGCTTGGTCCGGTCCCGGACCAATCCTGGCATGGCGGACACGTCGATCTGACCGTGCGTATCACTCGGCACGAAGTCGATACCGAGCCCACGCCGACGCGCGGTCTGCAGCAGCGCCAGATAATTGCTCGAGTAGGTCGAGCGGTGGACCATCACCCGGTCGCCCGGCACCAGCGGCAGAGAGTAGAATACGGCGTCCCACGCCTTGGTCGCGCTCTCCATGAAGGCGATTTCTTCGGCTTGCGCATTCAGCAGCTCGGCCATCGCCGTGTAGAAGCCGAACATCGCCTCCGCCGCATCCGCCTGCGCCTCATAGCCGCCGACCGCTTGTTCCCGCGCGAGGTGCTCGGTCATCGCCGCATAGACCGGAGCCGGCATGAGCGACGCGCCCGCATTGTTGAAATGGACAAGCCGCTCGCAGGCAGGCGTGTCGGCGCGCAGGGCGTTGATGTCGATCATCCTACGGGCTCCGACTTGCTTATAACGCCGCGCATGAAACCGTGAGGGCGTCGCCGGGGCGAGAGCTGAGTTTCATCGCGGCGGTCCCGCTTCTCGCTAGTCCCTCCGCAGACACACGGCCGTCGCTTCGCCGCCGCCGATGCAGAGGCTCGCCACGCCGGTCTTGGCGTCGCGGCGTTCCATTTCGCCGATGAGGGTTGCCATGATCCGGGCGCCGCTTGCTCCAATGGGATGGCCGAGCACGCAACCGCCGCCGTTGACGTTTACCTTTTCGTGGTCGAGGCCCAGCTCCTGCATCGCGATCATCGGGACGACGGCGAAGGCCTCGTTGATTTCCCACAGCTCGACATCGTCAGTCTCCCAGCCGGCCTTATCGAGCGCCTTGCGCATGGCGTGGACGGGGGCTGTCGTGAATTTCGCGGGCTCATGCGCGTGGGCGGCGTGGCTAACGATCTCGGCCAGGACAGGATGGCCGCCCGCCTCCGCCTGGCTGCGGCGCATCAGCACCATGGCGGCCGCGCCGTCATTGATCGAGCTGGCATTGGCGGCGGTGACTGTGCCGTCGGGTGTGAAGGCGGGGCGCAGCTTGGCGATCTTATCGGGCATGGCCTTGCCGGGGCCTTCGTCCTCATCGACGATAATATCGCCCTTACGGGTCTTGACGGTCACGGGTGTCAGCTCGCGGTCAAAGCCGCCGGACTCCTGCGCGGCCTTGGCGCGGCGCACGGACTCGATGGCGTAAGCATCCTGTGCTTCGCGGGTGAATTGATATTCGGACGCGATTTCGTCGGCAAAGACGCCCATGGCTCCGCCCGCATAGGCATCGGTCAGCCCGTCATGCATCATCGAGTCGATGACCTGCTGGTTGCCCATACGCATGCCGCCGCGCGCCTTGGGCAGCAAGTATGGCGCGTTAGACATGCTTTCCATGCCGCCCGCCACGGCCACGTCGACGGAGCCAGCGAGTATCGCGTCATGTGCCATGATCGCGGCCTGCATCCCGGAGCCGCACATCTTGTTGACCGTGGTGGCTTCTGTCGAGCGCGGCAGTCCCGCCCCCAGCGCTGCCTGTCGCGCGGGCGCCTGACCCAGCCCGGCGGGCAGAACGCAGCCCATGATCGCCTGCTCGACCGCGTCCGCATCGACTCCGGCCTCATTCATTGCGGCTTGGATCGCGACCGAACCGAGTTCCGGCGCGGTGACTCCCGACAGGCTACCCATGAAAGCACCCATGGGTGTGCGGGCAATGCCGGCGATGACGACGGGGTCGGTGGAATTTGGCATCAGGGTTGGTCCTCGTGTTGTGTCGATTGTTCGATGGCGCGCGCCCGCCGTTCAATCTCGCGGCGGATGCGGGCCAGCTTTTCGCCATGTTCGCGGCGATTTTGCACGCCCTTATAGATACCCGCGGCAAGCAAGGCGATGAGCAGGATGACGATGAGCTGCAGCATGGCGTGAGCTTTAGCGCGCGGACCCGGCGGCGCAATGTCGTGCGCGGGAGAGAGCGATCGTCATCGACCCGCGCTGTCTCCCGCGGACTCGCGCGCCCGCGCTTCACGCTTGATCCGGTCGAGCTCGATCCGACGTGCGCGGCGCTCTGCCTCGTGTCGGCGCTTGGACCGGCTGGAGGCCACGAACAGCCCAACGACGACAGCCGCGAGAACAACAACGAGAACTATAGCGGTCTGGTCTGTCATCATGGTCCTCTCACGCAATCCTAACGATAAGCTAAAAACCCACAATTATCAGATCGGGAGTGGCAACCCTGTCGTCAACCCTTCCTCAATGGTTGTGAAGTCATCTTCGTTTTGGGTGGACAAGACACGGCTGGCCAGATCGGGGCGCACTGATCTGAAGGGAAATCGTCATGGCATTCATTGACGTCTCGAGAATCCAGCACCCCGCAAAATTGGCGGGCACCGACGGGCCAAGGCCCACGGAAACGCGCATGCCCTACCGTTCCGGACGGCTCGCGGTGATTGCGATAAGCGCCGGTGTCGGACATCAACTTGCCAATTGGTCGGGCGCATTGGGCGGCACGGTAATCGCGCTCGTCGCCGTCGCTATGTTTAGCTCTTACATGACGGACCGCCGTATTCGCAGCGCAGCGACGCGGTCCCGGCATGCGCCCCGCGTCGGCCATGAGCCGAAGCTCTGGACCGACGGAGACGCATCGGGTCAACTCTAACGGCTGAACGTCAGCCGTGCGGCGCGATTGCCGCCTTGGTTTCAGTCGCCGACTTCGAACGTGATTTTCACATTGACGCGGTATTTGTCGATCTTGTTGTCCTTGATGGAGGTCGACATCTCGTTGACATAAGCCGAGCGGATATCCTTCACCGTCTTGCCCGTGCGCGCCACGGCGTTCTCGATCGCGTCCTCGAACGATTTCCCGCTCTCGCTCATCACTTCGATTGTCTTCATCACTGCCATTGGGTTTCTCCTCTTGGGTTGGAGGAATTGTCTAGCAGGCGAGAGGCAGCGTGTCGGCTTTACATTAGGTAATGTGGGAGGGCGGTCCCGGACGGAAAATAGACCGCCGCCATGCTCTAAGGCGCGCTCACTCGCGGTGCAGGCTGCTCGTGCAGCTCGAACGCGCTATGCAGGGCACGCACGGCGAGCTCCGTATACTCGCTATCGATCAGCACGCTGATCTTGATCTCGCTGGTCGCGATGACTTCGATGTTGATGCCCTTCTCTGCCAGCGCTTCGAACATGGTCTGGGCCACGCCCGTATGGCTGCGCATGCCGATGCCGACGACGGACACCTTGGTCACGTCGCTATCGTGCTTGATGCCCTCGAACCCGATCACAGCCTTGGCGGTCTCCAGCGCGGACAGCGCCGTGTCGAGATCGCGCTTGCCGACGGTAAAGGTCAGGTTCGCCATGTTGTCGGAGCGCGAAATCCCCTGCACGATCATGTCGACGATCACGCCGGCCTCACTCATGGCCTTGCAGACCTTGGCGACCATGCCGGGCTTATCAGAGAGCCGCAGCAAGGTGATCTGGGCTTCGTCGCGGCTATAGGCGACGCCGGAAACGACACGTTCTTCCATGGTTTCATCCTCGTGGCAGACCAGGGTGCCCGGATTGGGCGCGCCGTCATCCGCCATGGATGTCAGCACCCGGATGGGCAAATTATAGTTCATGGCGAGCTCGACCGATCTCACCTGCAAGACTTTGGCACCGAGCGACGCCAGCTCCAGCATCTCCTCAAATGCGATGCGATGGAGGCGGCGCGCGTCCGGCACGATGCGCGGGTCGGTGGTATAGATGCCATCCACATCGGTGTAGATATCGCAGCGGTCGGCCTTCAGCGCGACGGCCAGCGCCACAGCAGATGTGTCCGAGCCACCGCGGCCGAGCGTGGAGATGCGGCCATCGTCCGAGACGCCCTGAAAGCCCGCGACCACGGCCACATTGCCCGCGCTCATCGACGGCCCGATGGCCGAGCTCTCGATCTCCGCGATACGCGCTTTTGAATGCGCCTTGTCCGTTTTGAGCGGAATCTGCCAGCCGAGCCAGCTGCGCGCCTTTATCCCGCGGCGGCGCAGCGCAATGGCGAGCAAGCCGGAGGTCACTTGTTCGCCGGATGCGACGATGCTGTCATATTCGTCGTGGATCGCGCCGCCGTGGCGGTCCTCGTTCCCGATCCGGTCGGCGTCCAGTGCATCGACCAGACCGACGAGGCGATTGGTCTCCCCGCTCATGGCAGACACGACAACAGCCACTTCGTGGCCTGCGCGGACTTCCGTCTCCACGAGCTTCGACACGGCGCGAATGCGGTCGAGATCGGCCACCGACGTGCCGCCGAATTTCATGACGATGCGACCCATGCGGGTGGCTCCTCTAATGCCGATTAAGACGATAAGCGCCGCGACCTAGCGAAAGCGGGCCGATCGCGCAAAACAAAAAGACGGCGCAAAGAAAAACCCGTCCGGACGCTGGTCCGAACGGGTCTCGCACTATTTTGCCCCGTGTCTGGGGCCTGGCAGGCAGTCAGCCTTGACGCCGATCCTACTCGATGGCGTCTTTTGCGTCACCGATGGCGTCTTGGGCATCGGCCTTCATCTGCTGGGCTTTGCCTTTGAGCTCCAGGCTCTTGTCGTCGATCGCGTCTCCGATGACTTCCTTGGCTTTGCCGACGAGTTTGTTGCCGGCGGCTTTGATGTGTTCGCTTTCCATGGGGTCTCCTTTGGGGTTGGGGATAGAGCAACGGGAAAGCGACCGTCCCCGTTCCAAACTTCGCATTACGCATTGTATAGCTTGGCGTCCCGCGCGCGGCCTCCAGCAGGGCATTTTGCGAGCAGTGCTTCGGCAGATCGTAATCATAGGCATACCAGATGCCGCTGACCAGACGCCGCTGAGACGGGCGTAGAACTGCGCCGCAGTCATGGCGCAGCGCGTCATTGAACGGCTTGTCGTGGAGACAGCGTGGGCGTCCAACGAAAACTTCAAACATGTCCTCACGCATGGCGCGAGGCTCTGTTTCGGCTCAGATTTGGCGAGCCTTTTCGGGGGTGCATGGCGATGGATCCTGATGCGAGAGGGAAAGAGTTCGGACAGCGTGTCTATCGGTCACGACGATGTCCTTTCCTCGTCTCGCGAAGGCTCGCCCATGGATTTGTGCCGGGACTTTCGGCCGGAGCGAGCGGATACTGCTCTCGTCCAGAATGCAAGAAAGTCCGCCACCGCTTTGCCGCGTGTCCTTTTTCGCCGCTCGCGCGTATGCAGGGACATGGCCCTCGACGAATCCCAAGCTCCCGAACACCTCACCTCCGTCTCCGTGGATCCACGCGAGATGGAGAGCTTTTCGCGCATGGCGCATGACTGGTGGAACCCCACGGGCATGTTCCGGCCTCTGCACGTCATGAACGGCGCGCGTCTTTCGCTTATCAAGGAATGGGTGTGCGAGCATTACCGCCGCGATCCCGATGTCGAACGGCCGCTCGAAGGCCTGCGAGTGCTCGATATCGGCTGCGGCGGCGGCTTGCTGTGCGAGCCGATGGTGCGCCTCGGCGCGACAGTGACGGGCGTCGATGCATTGGAGCGCAATGTGAAGACCGCCAAGACGCACGCCGAACAGGTCGGAATTGAGGTGGACTACCGCCACGGCACGATCGAGCAGATGGTCGAAGCGGGCGAAGCGCCCTTCGACGTGGTGCTGAACATGGAAGTCATCGAACATGTCGCCGATCCCGCGCGGTTTATCGCGGACTGCGCGTCCATGGTGAAACCGTCCACACCCTCCGAGCCGGGCGGAATCATGCTGTGCTCCACCATCAACAGAACATTCAAAGCCTTCGCGCTGGCCATCGTCGGAGCGGAATATGTTCTGCGCTGGCTTCCGCGCGGCACGCATCAATATGAGAAACTGGTCAAGCCGTCCGAAATGGATCGCTATCTCTCCGACGCGGGGCTGACCGTCTCCGGTAAGACCGGAATGACTTTAAACCCTGTTAAAGAAACGTGGCGCCTGTCGGACGACATGAGCATCAACTACGTAACCAAAGCTATCAAACATGGTTAATCCAGCTTTAACGGCATCAAATCGGTTCGCATAACTCTGTGTGTAACTTACCCCGGCTGAGCGGTTTACGAGAAACTTCGGAACCGAAGAGGTTAATGACGCGTTAACTATTTAGAACACAGCTTTCTGATTTTATTTGGAACTTGTTGCGATCTCGCCACGTTAATGACTTTGTTAACCATAGCGGGAGGCGAAGCCATGTTGTGCACAGCCCACGAACAGACCTTGATGCCGGCCCACGCGCCTGTGGATAATTTCGCCCTCCTGCGCAGTCAGGTGCTGACCGGCAATCGGCTGAAACAGGTCAAGGTCCTGCAAGAATCCATTGCGCGTTTCGGCCTGCTATCGCCCATCGTCGCCATCCGCCGCGAGGGGAGGCTCTTCGTCGTGGACGGACGCAAGCGTCTCGCCGCCCTGCGCCGCCTCGCTTTCCTAGGCCGCTTGCCGCGCTCCCTGGCCAACATCCCCTATCTCATCGCGGAGGGCACGGGCGAGCCGCCCAAGCGCACCGCCATGCTGACGTCCAATGCCAAGCTATTCAATGCCGTGCGAGCACGCTTCACATCGGGTCTCGCCATCGACGCCATCGCCAGCGACTTCCACATCTCGCGCCAATGCGTGCGGGATGTCCTGTCGCTGATACGGCTCGATGCGGGGCTGCGCTCGCTTTACTTCGCGCGCAAGATCAGTTTCGCTCAGGCGCAGGCCTATGCCGCCATTCCCGACACAGCCGATCAGCGCCGTGTGGCTTCCCTGCTTGGAATGGATGCGAGCGCGGGCGCCGTTCTCGATGCTGCCGTACATATGCCGGTCAGGTCGCTCGCCGCTGCCGCAGCGTAGTCTTCTGTCGACGTGACACGCGCTCGCCCGGACGAGCGCTCGCCCGCAGCCGCGCTGCTTTGGCGAGCTCCCTGATAACACATTGATTCGCGTCCATCTTTTGTGACGATGCGACCGTCTATTCGGTCGCACCCTTGTCCGAGAAGATCTCGGAACAATGTCGATTCTCCCGCATAGTTAATGGGAGACGCGCTGGCCCACGCAACAAATGTTGAGTGAGCCACGGGCGTCTTTCCCGTGATCCGACTGTCCGTGCCAGGACCTTCGGATCTTTCACTCGAAAGGAGACGAGCATGGCCGAAATTGCTGTTGTGCAAAAGCCCGGCCTGCCGCTTTGGGCGGCACTTCTTGGATTGTCGGCGATGATCGTCACAGTCTGGTTGCTGTTCATGCTGGGCGTCGATGCGGGCAACCGCGTCGCTCCCGCTCTCGCGAGCGAGGCTGCCTCTGTCGCCTATGATGTCGCCGCCGCGCCCGCAAACTAGGGCCGCGACCCAGCGAACTCTCCCCAAATCATAAGAAGGACTACTATGAACTACGATACCGAACTCCAATTCGCCGAAGTCAACAATCTGCCAGAACTCGAAGAGTTGTCGGATTGGGCGCTTGAGCACCCCAGCCAGGATATTCGCAGCCAGCCACTCGTGACGGCGTCCGGCCAGACCATCGGAATCATTGACGAGATGCTCGTCGATCGCTCCGACGAACGGGTCGCCGCCGTGCGTCTCGAAGATGGCCGCGTCGTGCCAGCCGAGCAGTTGAACCTGCAAGGTGACCGCGTGCTGTTCAACCAGGACTATGTCGCACCGACAGCCGCCGTCGCCGCCAGCGCATCGCTGGACGGTGACACCATCCAGATCGTCGAGGAAGAAGTGGCCATCGGCACGCGCGAAGTCGTGGGTGACACCATCCGCGTCCAATCGCGTGTCGAGACCGACGTCGTCTCCGAAGACGTCACGCTGGTGAATGAAGAAGCCTATGTGAAGACCAATCCGGTCGAACGCGTGGTCTCTTCCGCCGAAGCCGATGCCCTGTTCGCAGAGCAGACGATCGAAGTCACCGAGATCAACGAGGAAGCCGTTGTCGGCAAGCGCGCCGTCGTGACGGGCGAAGTCGAAGTCGGTAAGGTCGCGACATCAGAAGTCGAAACCATCACCGAGACGGCACGTCGTACGGTCATCGACGTCGACTCCGATGCCGTCGCACCCGCAACCGACGCCATCATCGACTAATCTCGATCTGAGACTACCCTGACAGTGAAGGGCCGGCCGCACGGTCGGCCCTTTTCGTTTCTCTCGCAATATATGAGGCCGCCGTGTTCGGACTGTTCAAATCCAAGTCTAACGACGCTGCCCGAGCACAGGGCGAGTCGGCCGCCGAACGCCTGTTGCGTGACCCGGGCGCAGCGGAGGTCGCCGAGCGACATATCCTGCCCGTACTCTCCGAAGAGCTTTCCATCACCAAACGCCGCGTTGAGGGCGATACCGTTCGCGTCAATCTGACGACGGAGTCCCAGCTCCAGACGGCGACGGTCGAGCTGATGCGCGACGCTGTATCGGTCGAACGCATTTCCGTTGACCGCCCCGTGACCGCCCTGCCCGTGACCCGCACCGAAGGCGCCACGACCATCATCCCCGTCGTGCGAGAGCGACTGATTGTCAAAAAGGAGTTGGTGCTAGTCGAGGAGATCCACATCACCCACGAACGCGACAGCCAGACCGTAACGCGCGACATTGAATTGCGCCGCCAGAAGCCCGAGGTGGTTCGCGTCTCGCCCTCCCCGGCTGCGGTAGAGCCAGCCGAATAGGCACCCGCCCGGAACACAAACCTCGCCCCGCCGTTGATATTCTGCAGGGACGCATCCGCCGCGCGAGCATATCCGCCGCGGCACTAGATTGAAGAGACAGTGCCATGTCCTACCGCTTTTCCCGCGCCCTGATCGCCACCCTCATCCTCGCTGTACCGCTCGCAGTAGCCACACCCGTTATTGCCTCTGAGGACGCAGCGCCGACGCGCGCGACAAACGCCGACGCTCCGCTGAGCACGCAAACCAGCCGACTGACGCTGGAAGTGCGCGGGCTCGACACGCTGGAAGGCCAGCTGATGATCGGTCTCTATAATGACGAGAACGGCTTTGAGACCGAACAGGATTTCAAGGGCCGCACCGTGCCGGTCACGGCGGAGACCGAGAAGGTCGTCTTCGACGCACTGCCCACGGGCCGCTATGCCGTGAAAGTCTTCCATGACGAAGACCGCGACGGGAAGCTTGATACCGGAATGTTCGGCATTCCGTCCGAGCCCTACGGCTTTTCAAATAATGCATCTGATCCGTTTAGCGCGCCGGAGTGGAAGGAGACCCGTTTCCAACTGGGCGCTCAGCCCCTGACGCATGTGATTGATCTGGACTAGGCCGTGCGGGGAGCGGGCTCGCCCGCTTTCCAGATGCCCCGCCCGCCGGACAGCAAAAAGCCCGGCTCCTGCAAAGGAGCCGGGCTTTTTGATGACGATGTTACGCGTCTAGAAGTTGGTCTGCAGACCAGCACCCGCAACAGGCACCAGCGGGTTGATATCCAGCGTACGGTCATAACCGCCGCGCAAGCGCTGTGCTTCCAGCGTGTCGAACTCCGACGACTGGCCACCGATGAAAATCGGGCTGTCAGGCACCAGGTCGATGGACCGCAGATCCTGCTCATCATAGCGTTTCTCGCTATTCAGATCGCGCACAGACTGGGCGCGAAGCTCGGTTTTCGTATTCAGTGGAACAATCAGCTCCGGCAGCGGCTCTGTACGACGCAGAACGGTCGTGCGTTTCGTAGGAAGCTCGGAGACTTGCGGTGTGGCCTTGTCAAAGACCCACACACGCTGCTCGCCGTCATCAACAGTGAGCACGTTCTCGGCCGCGTAAGCCTGTGCGGCGCCCAGCAGGAGCACAGAGGAGGTGGCGGCGAAGAGAAAGGTCTTAGTTGCGGTTTTCATAATCTTACAACGCCGTCAGAACGCACAAAGTTCCGAGTGGGCTGTCATGCAACGGTTTCAAGGCAAGTCGAGCACCGGAAACGATAGCCCCCGAGACAAGCTCGGGGACCATCTGATGAAGAGTGTTTTGGAAGGCTACCCTGCCGTCGTCACAAACACGGCGATCATAGCGATAATGATTAGCAGGGTTGAGATCACGAACATCCACCAGAAGCGCGGGCTGCGGCGGCCGGCTTCGGCTTGGACGTGATTGAGATTGGCGGGAGAGGCGTCGGTGTGGCGTTCCATGATAGTTCCTTTGTCAGTGTCGTTTTAGGTGTCGTCGAGGAGCGAGCGCGAGAGCATCACCCCGACGCCGACGGCCGTGGCGCTGGCTATCCAGGGCTTGTCCTCGACTTGGGCGAGGATTTTTTGAGCCAGCGGATGGTGCAGCAGCTCGTTGGGAATGTGGTTGGAGAGCGGATCGTCCTTGGCCTTCAACATGGCTTCAATGCGGGCGTGACGATCGGCCTCGGTCTTCAGCTTCACTGTCTGCGAATGGCGCGCCATCAGGGTCAGCCCAATCGCGCCAAGGGTCAGTATCCCGGCGATCACAAGAAATGCCACGTCGAGCCCATAGGTCGTGGCGATCCAGGTAAACAATGCCGCCAGAAAGAATACGCCCGCAAGGCCGGTCAGCACCAACGCACCGAGATAGCCTGTCAGCACACGCACCGGATTGGGCGTGCCGCTGCGCATGAGCAGGGGGGCGAGAATGGAAACATATTTGAACACGGCGAGGCTTTCAAAAAGGGCGGGTTCGCAATCAAAACGCCGCCCACTCGGTCGAGCGGGCGGCGTGAAACTTAGGTCGAGCTTAGCTCACCGAGCTTAGCCGCGCAGCAATGCGCCAAGCAGGACGCCAGCACCGACGGCGATAGCCATGGACGACAGCGGCTTTTCGCGGATCTGCGTTTCGGCTTGGTTGGACAGCTCGTCATAGCGGGCTTTGGCCAGTTCGGACTTTTCGGTCGCGACGGCCTTGACCGTCTCGCCGCGGTTCTCGACTGCGGTCGAGGCCGACGTTTTCACCGTAGCGGCGAGCGACTTCAGATCGGCTTTCAGCGTTTCGATCTGGGCGGCGATGTCACCCTGCAGCGGCACGACATTGTCGGTGGTGACAGACGCGGCCTTGGTCACAGTTGGACGCTTGGCTTTGGTCGTTTTGACGGAAGTCTTAGGGGTTTTGGCGGTTGCCATGGTTGTGGTTCCTTTGGGTTTTCGTTGATGAATATGCGCTGCGCCCTCACGGCGCGCGTTCAGTCAATCAACGGAAGAGAGCGCGTTTTCGTTCCAAAGTCGTTCTGGACCAGGCCACGGAAACACCAACCGAGGAACGGCCGGTCCACCTCGCGCATTAGGGTTGAGCAAACTAACTGAACCGGACAGGCCCATCATGATCGAAGACAAGCAGACGACCGCCCGCAGCCTCGCCGCCGACGGCCCATCAGACACCGTTCCTGTGCCGGAGAATCCGACCAAGGCCGAACTCAAGAGATCGCTTAAAGACGCGGACTTCCCGCGGGCGTCTCACATGGCCAAGGAAATCTTCGGCGAAAACCCCAAATTCACCGACGAGGAAGAGTAGTGACGCGCCAGACTTCGTTGTCTGGCGATAAATTACCGAGTGTTTTCATAACCAAAGATAAGGTTTGATACTCTTTTCGTTTTTTGTGGCTTTCGTGGGAACCCTAGGCCGCTCCCGGCGTATTTCTTCCAACAGTAGACAAAACACCCGGTGACCTCCCCTTCTACCGCGTGTTTTTCAAGCCCGGAAACCGTTCCTCCCCTGCACGGTTTCCGGGCTTCTTTGTTTTCCGGTCAACTATCCCGGCTTTACCCAGATCGGACTAGACCAGGCGCGGTCTTGTATCACAGCAGTCCGGCCCGGCTTTGGCAGCGTTCCGGCCCGTACAGCATCCCATGTGCTCCATCGGCACTTCGGCCGCTCCAGGACACGCAGGTAATAGGCGGCGGGCTCTGTCTCACTCGCATTTGGGTCGTCCCAGATGGCAGAGAGCTCGCCCGCGCCGGCCCCGCTCGCCGCGCAGGTCGACAGCTCCACCGCGCCCTCCGGCAGCTGACAGCGATGCGTCGCAGCATCGATAGGCGCGCCGTCCGCGCAGGCGACGTCATAGATCTCCTCCGATCCGTCAGCCCGCAGCGCGATGATTTGCAGCCGCTCCAGAGGTTCGGACGACGGGTCCGCGGCGGCGGTCGCGATCAGCCGTCCCGGGGCCTCGACTGTGCTGCCCATCGGCACGCCGCCAGCATAGGCGCGCTCCAGCCGGTCAGGGCTAATCAGATCCATCTCGGAATAGCCGCCCATAAACAGGCGTGGCCGGATACGCGGACCCGATGTCCCGAAGGTCTCGCGTGCGGCCATGGCATCGAAAATGTCACCGCGCGTGTTGGACCGCGCCCAGACGCCTGCCAGCCCCGACGCGCCGTATTGTGGTGCCGCGATCAGGTCCGGCACATCTGCCACATCCTCTGGCCAACCCGCTGCCGGGTCTTCGGGCACGCTCTGCCTATTCTCATTGGTCACGTCCGGCGGGAACTTGCCGAAAAAGTCCTCTTCCGAGAACGCGCCCGCAGAGACATGGGTGTCGGAGCTGCCGATGAAACCGACATGGTAGGGATCACCCGGCAGTGACAGGCTGTCGGCCAGTGCGCTACGCACGAAGCTGCCGCGCACGGGCTCCGACTGGCTGACGGCTCCAATCAGATTGGAGTAAAGCTCGAAGTCGGCCCATTCGTCATTGGGCGCGATGTTCGGATGGGTTTCCGACGTACCCTTCACTTGGGTGATTTCGGCAATCGGCTCATTCCGGCGGCGCTGCTGCGCGTAGGCCACGGTCAGCGGCGAACCATCCGTTGTCACGCCCGCGAACATCCGCCCGTTGGATGCGTTCGAATTGTGCGGGATCGACAGCACCTCTCGCCCGGCCGCGCGCTCCCTATCCATCCAGTCCCAAAGGTCTTCGGGGTTGGGGCTGTCCAGAGTGGTGAAAAGCTGGTCCGGCGCCTGCCCTCGGAAAATGACGTTGCGGTGAAGGTTCTTTGCACCCGCCTGCGTGTCGAGCGCGCTGCCCACGGGCTCCATGGCGGTAAACTCATAGCCCGCAAAGGTCGTCAGTTGGCCCGGAGCATAAGCCCGGTTCGCGGCTGCAACGGTCGCCGCCCAGACGGAATCCATATGCTCGCGGTCATAGATGTCGGGCAGTTCCTCACCCGTCACGATGGTGCGCCCGATCTGGATGAAATTGGCGCGACGGTCCGTGGCGGTGAGGCCGAAAATGGACTGTGCAGTCTCTGTCTTGTTCAACTCTGAGCCACGCCGCGCCATTTCCGGCACGATGCCCATATACTCGCCGTGATCCGTCACTGCGATGAAGTCGAGCGCCGGGCCTGAGAGCGTGATCGGCACGCCCGCGCCATTGTCGATCGTCTCGCCCCGCGCAAAGGCATAGGCATCGTCCGGCGTGGACCGCGTGCCGAAGATGTAGGCGTCGAAGGAATTAGTGGTGTGGATATGCAGATCGCCGAAAAGTGCAGTGCGGGTCTCGAACGTCTCGACGTCTGAGAGATCGAAGGCGTCAATCTCCGAAAAGCTCGGCGCATCGCCCGCCTCGAATGTCGCGGGCGGTTCAGGTATGTCGATACAGGCGCAAAGCCCGGTCGCGGCTGTGGCAAGTAATAGATAGCGCATATCATTTCCCCAAAGATTGCGCCCCGACTCTAAACCCCGCTCTCTGTCGCGCAAGCCGACGCCCGGCTTATCACGCTCCCGCTAGAGGAAGAGCGTCGCGGCCGGGTTGTCCGTCTCTTCCCAGACCGCGAAACCGATCCGGCGCAGGCTGGCTTCGAGCGCGTCCTGATCATCGCCCGGCAGCTGAAATCCGCAGAGCACATGGCCCTCGGACGCGCCGTGATTGCGGTAGTGGAACAGGCTGATGTTCCAGCGTGCATCCAGCGCGGAGAGGAACTGTCCCAGCGCGCCGGGACGTTCCGGGAATTCGACCCGGTAAATGACCTCACGCATTTTGGACTGCGAACGCCCGCCGCCCATATGGCGCAGGTGACGCTTGGCAAGACGCGAGTCGGATAGATCATGCGCCGTCACGCCCGCCGCCGCGAGCTGGGCCAGCGCACGCTCCCGTCCTCCGCCGGAACGCAGCTTCAACCCGACCAGAAGATGCGCCAGTGCGTCATCCTGATAGCGATAGGAGAATTCGGTCACCGCGCGGTTGCCGATGGCTTCGACGAAGCGCTGAAACGCGCCGCGCTCCTCCGGGATGGTCGCGGACAGCAACATCTCCTCGCCCGCTCCCAGCTCGGCCCGCTCGACCATATGTCCGATGCGGTCGAAATTCACATTGGCGCCCGAAACCGTCACGACGCAGTCGCCTTCGGGCGCCGTGCCGTCCGCGACCGATCGCCGAAGACCTGCTAGCGCAAGCGCGCCGGCGGGCTCGACCACGGTCCGCGTTAGCTCGAATATGTCGCGCACGGCGGCACTGATCTCGTCATTGCTCACCAGTACGGAGTCATCCACCACCCGCGCGCAGATGTCGTAGGTCATCTCTCCGAAAGTCCGCACAGCCACGCCGTCAGCAAAGCCGTCGACATGGTCCAGCGGCGCAGGCTTGCCCGCCGCTTTCGCCGCAGCGAATGTCGCCGCGCCGACGGGTTCGACGGCGAACACTTTCGTCTTTGGCGAGCGCACCCGAGCATAGGCGCCGATGCCCGAAACCAGCCCACCGCCGCCCGTGCAGACATAGATGGCCGCGACTGTGCGTGGGGCGTCTTCGAAAATCTCTCGCGCGACAGTCCCCTGCCCGGCGATGACCTCCAGCTCGTCAAACGGATGGATGAAGACCGCGCCGGTGTCCTCCGCATGGGCAATCGCCGCCGCACAGGCGTCATCATAAGTATCGCCCACCAGCTTCGTCTTCGCGCCGCGCGCCTCGACGGCGGAGATCTTGATCGCGGGCGTCGTGACCGGCATGAAGATCAGCGCGTCGGTCGCGTAAAAGGCCGCCGCCTTGGCCACGCCCTGCGCGTGATTTCCCGCACTGGCCGCACAGACGCCGCGCGCGCGTTCTTCATCCTTCAGTGCCGCCATCCGGTTGGCCGCGCCGCGTATCTTGAACGAGAAGACGTCCTGCAAATCCTCACGCTTCAGCCAGACCGGGCGGCCGAGCTCCTCGGACAGCTTGGGCGCATGCTGCAGCGGGGTGCGCGACGCGAGCTGATAAACCCGCGCAGCGTCTATACGCGCGGCGAGATCGTGGAGATCAGGCGACACGTTTTGCTACGGCTCTGCCGACTTCGGGTGTCGATAGCGCCCCACCGAGATCGCCTGTCACCTCGCCAGCTTCCAGCGCAGCTTCGACGGCGGCTTCGACCGAGGCGGCTTCCGCGTCCAGACCAAAGGACAAGCGCAGCATCCACGCCGCGCTGAGTATCATGGCGATAGGATTGGCCTTGCCCTGTCCCGCAATGTCTGGGGCGGAACCGTGGATCGGCTCGAACATGCCCATGCGGCCGTCGGACAACGACGCGCTCGGAATGACGCCCATTGAGCCCGCCAGAACAGAGGCCTCGTCCGTCAGTATGTCGCCGAACATGTTTTCCGTCAGCACCACGTCAAACGCCGTCGGGCGGGTGAGCATGTGCATGGTCATGGCGTCGACCAGCAGGTGCTCCAGCTCCACTTCCGGATAGCGCGCCGCCACGCGAATCACCGTCTCTCGCCACAGGCGGGAGGTTTCCAGCACGTTGGACTTGTCGACCGACGTGACCTTCTTGCGCCGCTGCATGGCGAGATCGAAGGCCTTGACCGCGATGCGCTCGACCTCGGCCTCCGAGTAACGGCAGACGTCGTAAGCGCCCTGCTCGTCCCGGCCCTTGTCGCCAAAATAAATGCCGCCCGTCAGCTCGCGCATGACGACGAAGTCGGTACCTTCCAGCCGATCCCGCTTCAGCGGTGCGCGGTCGAGCAGCGCCGGATAGGGGCGGCAAGGCCGGATGTTGGAGTAGAGGTTAAGGCGTTTGCGCAGGGGCAGCAGCGAGCCCAGCTCCGGTCTATCTTCGCCTTTCAGATGGTCCCATTTCGGCCCGCCCACTGCGCCCAGCAGGATCGCACCTGTCCGCTCGCATGAGGCAAAGCTCTCGTCCGGCAGCGGCTTGTGCCCCGCATCAATTGCCGCGCCGCCAACGAGGTGATGTTCGGCTTCGATCGTGTGGCCAAAGCGCGCGGCCATGGCATCGAGCACCGCGAGAGCCGCAGAGCCGACTTCGGGGCCGATCCCGTCGCCGGGGAGATAGGTGAAGGTGATGTTCATGGTCGGTCCTTGCTCGCCAGCCTTACGAAGAGCGGGCCGCGTCTCGGGCTTGCTCGAACGCCGCAATCGCGCCGGACTGCTTCTCCAGATAGCCGAGCTCGTCCACGCCCTGCATCAGGCAATGGCGCGAGAAGTCGTCGACCTCGAAGCCGTGCACGCCGCCATTGCCGGACAGCCGCACTTCGCGTTTGTCGAGATCGACGGTGATCGCCTCGCCGGGATGGTCGAGGAGCCAGCGATGGGCGTCCTTTGAAATTACGATGGGCAGCAGGCCATTCTTCACAGCATTCGACCGGAAGATGTCCGCGATCTCACTGCTGATCACGACGCGAAAGCCGTAGTCTGTGAGCGCCCAGGGCGCATGTTCGCGCGAGCTGCCACAGCCGAAATTGTGCCCGCCGACGAGGATCTGCGAGGCCTGCGCTTCAGGCGAGTTCAACAGGTGGTCTGTCGGTGTCCCGTCCTCGTTCCAGCGCCAATCGTTAAAAGCATGCACGCCCAGCCCGTCGCGCGTCGTCACAGAGAGGAACCGCGCCGGGACGATCTGATCCGTGTCGATATTCTCCGCCGGGAGGACGACGGTTGGGGATGTGATGGTGGTGAGGGGTTCAGCCATTGTTCCGCTCCGCTATTCGGGCCTTGCTGCGCGCGATCCGCGAACGGTGCATGCGTATCCGCGTTTCGTTCCGCTCGATGTCCTTTGCCGCCATCTCAGCTAACCAGAAGACGGGCATGGGAAACAGGATCAGGGCCATGACGATAAGGACTGCGGTGATCACGACGCGTCATCCAATAGTTTGCGCCGCC